>NZ_CAMZMZ010000019.1:0-77500 GCF_947311905.1 Alteromonas sp. CyTr2
ATCTTCCCCTCAGTCAGGGTGATTCAGGTTTCTTTCAACCTGACGGGTTTGCCAGCTTCGCTGGGCAAACAAAAAAGGCGCTCAAGCGCGCCCTTTCTTAATTACGTATTGGTAAGGCATGGTCTCGGTTTGAGACGCAACCAGCGTGTGGTCCATAAAGCGGCAAAAGCTAGGAATATCTCTGGCCGTTGAGGGATCGTCAGCCGTGACCGATAAAGTTTCCCCATCGGCCAGCTTTCGAATATTCAGACGCACCATCATTACTGGCTCTGGGCAACGCAATCCTAGCGCATCTAAATGCTGACTAGCCGCGCTAAATGCGCTGTCAAAATCAGATGCCATAATTTTCACGATAGGTGTTAATGGCGCTGATTTCGCTATCAAACCCGCCTTTCTCGGTCAGATAAGCCACGACATCGGCAAGCGATACAATAGAGATAACCTGAGTGCCAAAGTCGCGCTCGACCTCTTGAATAGCTGACAGTTCGCCATTACCGCGCTCTTGTCTGTCTAGCGCAATCAGCACGCCAGACAAGCTAGCCTGCTGTTGCTCGATTAAGGTCATCGATTCGCGAATAGCCGTACCCGCAGTGATCACGTCATCCACCAGCATAACCTTACCTTCTAGTGGGCTGCCAACTAGATTGCCGCCTTCACCGTGGGTTTTCGCTTCTTTGCGGTTGAAGCAATAAGGGACATCAAGCTTGTGGCTATCGGCCAATGCAACGGCTGTTGTTGTCGCAATAGGAATGCCCTTATAGGCTGGACCAAAAAGTACATCGAACGCAACGCCTGCGTCCATTAACGCATCAGCGTAAAAACGCCCCAACTTAGCCAAATCGCCACCGCGATTAAACAAACCGGCATTGAAAAAGTACGGGCTAACGCGGCCTGACTTTAAAGTGAATTCGCCAAATTTAAGTACGCCACGTTCAATGGCAAACTCAATAAAATCACGCTGAAACGCTTTCATGATGACCTCTTAATTTCTAATTTACGCGTTGGTTCTAACTACGTGTCGATGACTCGCTTACGCTAGCGCCGCTTTTTGAATGTCGAACAATTCACGTAAACCGTGCTTACCAATTTTCAGCATCTCGTCAAGCTCTTCAAACGAGAACGGTTCGCCCTCTGCAGTACCTTGAACTTCAATCAGCTTGCCGGTTTCGGTCATTACAATGTTCATATCTGTTTCTGCCTCAGAGTCTTCGGTGTACTCAAGGTCAGCGATTGGCGTACCTTCGTAAATACCTACTGAAAGGGCGGCAATCATATGTTTAAGCGGGTTAGTTTTGATAATGCCTTTTGCACGCATGTAAGTAAGTGCATCAACAAGAGCTACACACGCACCGGTAATTGACGCTGTACGCGTACCGCCGTCGGCCTGAATAACGTCGCAGTCTAACGTAATGGTGTTTTCGCCCAGAAGTTTTAAATCTACCGCTGCGCGTAGTGAACGCGCAATTAGACGCTGGATCTCTAACGTGCGGCCGCCTTGTTTACCGCGCGCCGCTTCACGGCCGCTTCGCGTATGAGTAGCACGTGGAAGCATGCTGTACTCAGCTGTAATCCAGCCTTTCCCTTGGCCCTTCATAAAGCGTGGCACACCTTCTTCTACCGTCGCATTACACAACACCTTAGTGTTACCAAACTCTACAAGAACAGAGCCTTCTGCGTGACAAGTGTATTGGCGAGTAATTGTAACAGGGCGAATTTGACTGGCGGTTCTGCCGCTTGGACGCATAGTGTTCTCCACAACGTAAGTGCTTAAAAAAGGGTAGCGTTTTACAGGTTTTATTGGCGATATGTGAATAGAAAGCCCAATTCGCGGTCAAAACCTATAAATTCGATGTAGCTACGAAATTGCGCCTAAGTATAACGCAATACCCGCGGCCGTTAAAAACGAACTTTACATGTTTGCTTATTGAATTACGTAAATGTGCGCTAATATACAAAATACAAGAAAACCTGCTGTAGATATTCACGTATACAACACGACATTCGGGTTGTTTTTGCAGGCTTTCAGTTAAATTTAAAGGATATTTATGATTTACAGCATGACAGCGTTTGCACGCGTAGAAACCAAAAAAGAGTGGGGCTCAGCCGTGTGGGAAATACGCTCGGTCAACCAACGCTTTTTAGAAACTTACTTTCGCCTGCCGGAACAGTTTCGCTCATTGGAGCCGGTTTTACGTGAACGATTCCGTAAAAAGCTAGCCCGAGGTAAGGTGGAATGTGCGCTGCGTTTTACTGCCAACGATGCTGCTGTAACTAAGCTAAGCTTAAATGAAGAGTTGGCTAAGCAAGTGCTTCACGCCGCTGACTGGGTGCAATCCCATGGCCAATCCACGGGGGTTAACCCACTAGACGTTTTGCGCTGGCCTGGGGTAATTGCAGCGGAAGAAGCCGATATGGACGCCATCCACGCTGACGTAATGGCCGCGTTCGACCAAGCTCTTAACGATTTTATTAGTGCCCGCGCTACCGAAGGTGAAGCCCTTAAAGGTATGATCACGCAGCGCCTTGACGCTATAGAAGTGGAAGCTGAAAAAGTAGCCGCGCGTATGCCTGAAATCATGGTGTGGCAGCGAGAAAAAGTGCAAACCCGCTTTGAAGAAGCAAAGGTTGAACTTGATGCAGGCCGTTTTGAACAAGAAATGATCATGCTGGCGCAAAAAGTAGACGTGGCAGAAGAGTTAGACCGTCTGAATGCTCACGTTAAGGAAACCCGTAATATCCTTAAAAAGGGTGGAGCAGTAGGCCGCCGTCTTGATTTCATGATGCAGGAGTTTAACCGCGAATCGAACACGTTGGGCTCAAAGTCTATCAGCACCGACATCACACAATCGGCGGTTGAACTTAAAGTCCTGATTGAGCAGATGCGCGAGCAAATTCAGAATATCGAGTAATATCCGTTGGAGTCCAAAAGCCTCCGCTAAAGCCCAGCCATGCTGGGCTTTTTTATTTTTTATGAAACCCCATGAGTTGATGCACCTCAAAGATAATTTTATATATCGCGGCGAACTGATCGAACAGAAAGTTGAAAACCACCAGGCGCTAAAATTTTATTTAGTACCGAGACGCGAGGATCGGTATTCCCTTTCTCGATATCGCGCAATGTTTTATCAGACACCTTAATAAATTTCGCGTACTGTGTTTGGGTCATGCCATAAAGTTGGGTACGAACCTGCTTTACTAGATCGCCTATGCCGATAACATTGTTCGCAAGATCACTTTCAAGCTGAGCTAAAATTTCTTTTCGTCGTTCGCCCGTCAACCTAACCATCATAGACTCCCATTGCCACTAACTTAGTTTTAGTGTTACTAAAACCAATCGCCGGAAAATTTAATATCTCATCTGGGCAATGTAATCTTTTCAACCTCTCAGGCAGGTCGATTAGTTTTTCTGCCAGTTGCCGCAAAAATAAAATCATTTCATCAGGCTCACAAAAATCTGAAAGCTGCTCTGCAATGATTAAAAAATTAACGTGCCCACCTACTTCGCAACTTCGCCCCCACTTAAATAAACGGGTTATGCCTTCTTCATCGGCTTTCATAGGAGCAAAATCATAGATAGGTGCAAAACAAATATCGCCGTCAAATTTTAAAAATGAAATGTTGCGGCCGTGATTGTCTGAGTTACCGAAGACAATATTTAGAAAATCTCTCACAACATATTGCTTAGCAAATTCGTTTTTCGTCATTTGAGTTGCAGACTTTATTCTTTGCCACACCGTCTCCATCACATCAAAATGATCTTGATAGCTGCCAGGTTCGGCATTAATGATTGAATAAATACTTTCCAACCCAATACGACTAGCCACACCACTTTCTATGCGGACGTCAAAGCGAGGTAGCCATAAACTAGCTTGGCCACTTTGTTTATCTTCTAATGTTTTTAACTTTTCAACATCGATGGTGGAAACATTGGTACCTTTCAGGATCTCCGAAAGAGCCTTATAAAAAACGCCCTCAGCTTTTAAGATGTTGTTATCTCGTGCTGAGCGTCTATTTCTAGCAAACTTGGTTAAATAAGGTGTGGCGGTCAACGGCTTACCTGCAAAGTCCCCATCAATGAAAACATTATCGTCTTCAAGCATGAGTAGCAGTTTTGGGGCAACACCACCAGCTCCTGTCGCCCCTCCTACTGCGGAGCCTTGTTCATTAGCATACTCTAAAAAGTCATATTGCAATGAAATCACGTTCTCAATTGGAAAACGGCGAGAGTCGATATTAGCATCTGTCGGTACGGCTTCTTTTATTCTTAAGTTACCAACGGGCGACATACAAGCATTAGTCAGCAGTGCGTAATTTTGCTGAAACTCGTCTGAGCGACTGACATTAAGATAACTGAGCCACCAATCTCGAGACTTACCCACCGGCAAAATATCATCTAATAGAGCTGGCCAATGAGGGTAGTCTTTAGGAACAATGCTGATAGGTGCATTGACGGAGCATGCCCAGCAATCTTTGACCTCATAGCTTGCGACCTTAACAATATATTCATGCTCATAGTACAGCGAACAACTTGCATTGATCCGCTCATCAGAGAAACACAAAGTAGCAGCATCCCACCATTGACCTTGATTAAATAATTGCAGTGTGACTGTTTGCATCATTTATCCAGTAGTTTATTACCGTTAAGTACTAAATATTAGCAGAATTTCGGTACAATTCTACCGTTTAACTGCAAAGCAGCAATCATTTACAGTAACAAACTACCGTAAACTACAAAATGGATTATCTATTTCAGTACTTTGTATGCGTTTTTCCCAATTTAGATAGCACTAAACCCAGACTTCTAGCTGGGTATGGTGCTGATGCAGTGTGTTTGGTAACTCTTTAGTTAGAATCTGCTTGGTTCATCGTTAACGCGCTACCTGCCGCCAACACCTAACGCTTCTAATAACTCATCTCAGATACTGTGTTAAGAAGGCCTCGTGCGAGGGGAGTTTAGCTACGTGATTATCCACCTGCTGCTTTAATCCTGCCATAAACTGCTTAAGTGACTGTTCACTCATTTCATCGGCAACACGATGATACTGGCTAGGTGTCATGCCTTGGCCCATTAATACTTGGGTCCAGGAGTCAACACGGAAAATATCTCCGTCATCTAAAAACACGCGGCCAGACTCGGCAAATAAAGCCAATTTATGCTCAAGTGACGGCGGAATCTCCATGCGTTGGCATTGCTGCCAAAAGGGGCTGTCCTCGCGCTGTGTCACCTTGTAATGCATAACAATAAAATCGAGTATGGCCGACATTTCGCTATCAAACTTATTATTGTATTCGTCGATTGCGCTTTGGGTTATGCCATCGAAAGGGAATAGGCGCATTAAGCGTATAAGGCCAGTCATGATTAGATGGATACTGGTCGACTCTAAAGGCTCAATAAAGCCACTGGATAGCCCTAGCGCCACGCAGTTTTTATTCCAACCACGCCTGCGTTTTCCAGGAGTAAAACGAATCACTCTCGGCTCATTAATGGGCGCGCCTGTCACCTGCGATTTAAGTGTATTGATGGCGTCTTCATCGCTCATAAATCGGCTACAAAATACCAATCCATTACCCATTCGTTCTTGAAGAGGTATTTGCCAGCGCCAACCGGCCTGATGTGCCACACTTTTGGTGTATGGCACAGGTGGGGCTGTAAGCTCAGTTTGCATAGCTACCGCACTATCGCAGAAAAGATAGTGTCGCCAATCGTCGTAACCGGTGTGAAGGGCTTGTTCAATAAGCAGCCCTTTAAAGCCTGTACAGTCTATGAAAAAGTCGCCATCTATGACTTCATCGCTTGCTAATCGAAGGGACTGGATGTTGCCTGATTGCGGGCATACTACGACCTTTTCTATATCTCCTTCCTTGTGAGTTACCCCAGCATCACACGCTAAAGACTTTAAAAATCGACCGTAGGCAACAGCATCAAAATGATAGGCAAAGTTAAGCGGCATGGCTTCTGATGTGGCGAACTTGCTCTGTTTAGCGGCAATAAGTTCCGGGCAATAATCACCAAATTCACCACCAAATCCGTATTCTTTAGCCCTCAGCCAAAAATGGTGAAACTCGCCAGCCCAACACTCTCTTCCGGTTATACCAAAAGAATGAATATAGCTATGACCTTGTTCACGCCAATTTTCAAACTCAATACCCAGTTTGAACGTGGCTTGTGTGGCACGCATAAATGCTTTTTCGTCGATGCCAAGCAACTTGTGAAATGTTCTAATGGGCGGAATAGTCGCCTCGCCCACACCTACAATACCAATATCTTTCGACTCGACTAACGTAACGTTTATTGACTTACCCAAAAGCCGTGACAGCGCTGTGGCCGCCATCCATCCCGCAGTACCGCCACCCGCAATGACTACGTTCTTAACGGGCGTTTGATTTTTACTGCTATCTAAACCCAATACGGTCATAAGAGGCGTCCTTTTTATCTGAAGTATTTTTTATGTCATTACAACTCGAAGCTGAAGCGTGCTCGTTCTTTTCACGTTGAGCATGCGAGGGCACGTGTTGTTTTTCATTGTTGTAGCGCTTTGCAATATCATTGAGCAAAACTCTGTTAGACGGCAATCCCTGCAGATAAGCGTTTTTAGTTTGTTGTAAGGTTTCGCGAATGCGAACTGCTTTACGCTTATGCTTTTCATTTAGCCGTAAAGGCGATGTAGAAGAAGAAAAGCCCATTCCATATAGTACATACTGATAGCTAGCAGAGGGGAAAATCTCTTCGTTCTCGATAAGATCTAAGCGTGAAGGGCTTTGATACTTCCACAGTTCAAGCAATTCAGCGAGAGAATCGGGTATAGACGCCTTCTCTCTTTGCGCTAACCAATACGGCTCTTCTCTATCGCTTAAAGCATAATGTAGTTTTAGAAAGTCGATAACGCGCTGCCAGCGATATGCAAAGCGCGAGTTGTAGCGCTTACTGGCTATTTCCATGTGTGCTTTGTTTTGCGGAAAAGCCTCACAGAGCATACGTAAGCCAAGTTCGACCATGGCAATGGCTGATGCTTCAAGCGGTTCAACAAACCCCGAAGACATTCCTAAGCTCAAACAGTTTTTTACCCAAAACTGTGATCTATAGCCAGGCTCAAAGGAGAGTGTACGAAAAGAAAGCTCTGCATCTTGTGCACTAGGGTAACGTTCACGAACGTAGTCAATCAGCACCTGCTTTGCTTGCTCTTCGTTTGTGAATTGAGAAGAGTAAACTAGGCCTACACCTCGGCGGTGCTGCAACGCAATATCCCACGTCCACCCACAGGTTTGTGCAGTGGCCACTGTGGTACTTTTTATTTCAGCATCTTCGTTTGAATAAGGCACTTGAAGCGCAACGGCGCGATCGTTGAGCATTGTGCGCTTAACCGGTACCCAGGGAATATTAAAGTGTTCCTTGATAAGCAAGCCGCTGCTGCCAGAGCAGTCGATAAATAGATCGCCAACTATTTTTTCCCCGTCCTTTGTTGATACGCATTCAATATCTCCGTTTTGATGAGAGTGAACACTGTCAACATGACCAACGACATGGGCGACATTTAACTTGTCTACGCAATGATTTTTTAACAGCTCAGCAAGTTTTGTGGCGTCGAAGTGGTAACCGTAATTGAGCACATGGGCGTAGTCCGGCGTAGCAATTTGCTTGGGCGCCTTGCCTGCGGCACACATGGCGGCTTGTAACGAAAACGCATCTTCGTACGATGTGTTTGGTGCGATTGATTTCCAACATGTATAAATATCGAGCTCGTTGTAGCCTGTTGGAACGGTAAATGGATGATAATAGCAGTGCCCGCCTTTACGCCAATTAACAAAGCTGGAGCCTTGCTTGAAAGCACCATGACACACCGTTAAGAATTCCGTTTCACTAATACCAATATCAAGAAGGGTATCGCGCAGTGACGGCCAAGAGCCTTCGCCCACACCTAAAGAAGGGATGTTGGGTGACTCTATCAAGGTAACGGTGTGATTCGCGCTTAGTTTTGCGGCAAGTATCCCTGCTGCAAGCCACCCAGCCGTACCACCACCGACAATGACGACCCGATGCATACTGCAATGACTTTCATTATCACTCATACGTTAAGAACCACGATATGCCCCACTGTACTTCTACAAACATGTTCAGTCGTTTTTCTGGTTACTATTCAAACAGCACTATGACAAAAAAACCCGCTAAAGCGCAACCCTAAGCACTTTAGCGGGTAAACACACCCCAATCGTTAAAACTTGTAGCGAACTCCCAGTGCATAGCGAGCACCAAGCTCATCTAATTTCCACAACATAGCACTTGTTCTGCCGTGTCTACGGATATTTTCATCTGTGATGTTTATCCCTTCAAATGACACCGTAAGATCTTCAGTGATGTCGTAAGAAACATTGAAGTCTATTTGTGAATAGTCTTCGGTATAGCCCGGCTCATTAATGTACTGAGAGGTTGTATCAAGGAACTTATCACGCCAGTTGTAGGCAATACGCGCTTGCAAAGCATCTTTCTCATACATCAAGATGAGGTTTGCTGTGTCACTTAGTCCCACAAGGGCAAACTGAGTTATCGACGGATTTGCGTCATTATCAAAACCAATATCACCTTGCACTGTGGTGTAGTTAGCCAGTACCCCGAAGCCGCTATCACCAAAGAAGTGCTGCGCAGCAAGTTCGAAACCGTAAATATTTGCCGCTTTATTGTTAACAGGTTTAGAGTTAATGAAGGTAATCAACGGATCTTCGCTATTGGGCAGCACATCGAATTGCTGCTCAAACTGCTCGTCAGTCAACGAGTCATACTCGATACCGTTTTCCATCGCAGCAACCATGTTAAACAATGACGTGTCATTAATTGGAATACCACGCGCCTCTAATTCAGCGCGAGCCGCCTCTGCACGCGGTCCATTGGTAACGTCTCTCAACCCAAAGATATTTTCTTCAACTTGTTCATTACCGATAAAGTTCTTAACACGCTTATCGTAAAAACCAACCGACACATAGCTTGTCTCATCGAAATAATATTCGAATGAAAGATCAAGGTTGTCTGACTCTAATGGTATTAGCGATGGGTTACCTGAACTCGCGGTGGCGGTAATGCTGTCAGTAAGAATCGTCGGCCCGCTTTGAGGCGATACTGTCGCAGCGGCGCTCAAGTTGTTGTACGTGGGTCGCGCTATTGTCTTACTGTAAGAGAATCGCGCAATCATGTTTTCAACAACTTCGATATCGAAATCTAATGCAGGAAGTACATGGTCGTAACTTGATTCAACTTCAACATCTTCCATGTCGCTTCCAAAGCGGACGTTGAAGTCATTATTACCTTCCCACGCAATGCCGCTAGGTAAACTTATATTTGCAATTGAAGTTACATCGGTATTTTCGTAGCGTACACCTGCCAACAGGTTGTACTCCATGCCGTTTAACTCGCCAGATAAATCCAATTCGAAATAAACCGCAGTTATGTCTTCTTCAATAGTACGGTTAGTTGCAAACGGGTTGTTGGCAAGAAAATCAAAACCGTATTCTTGAGCAGCAAATGCACCAATTTGCGCAACGCTACCGGTAAAGCCCTGAGAGAACATCCCCTCAGTATTGAAATCGCTAAACTCACTCGCCAAATCCAGCGGTGTTAAAGAACCAGCAGGAAGCTCACCCGGGTTCTCAATTCCCCAGTTGCCCATGGTGTGGCGGGTTAGAGATTGGAGCGATGTGCTCTCCATTGAGCGTGACTCAATACCAAAGTTAATGCTTCCGGTATCCATAACGTAAGAGCCATCAAGACGAGCTTGAGTAATCTCGGTGTCTTGCGACGAGAAATTCATGTCCAATATCGATGTACCTACATCATCTTGGTCAAGCACGCCATTACCGTTAAGATTATCACGAGCTTCATCGTCAAAATCGACGAACATAATAGGGAAGTCACCTCTGAAATCGACACCTTGCCCTTTAACTACGTTTGCGCCTAAACCAAGATTTGTCCACGTTCCATAGGGCGCATCTGGGCGTCCTTCCGCCGTCGAATTATGAAGGTCGAAGACTAGAGTTAGCTCGTCATTTACGAAGTACTCAAGGTTTAAGCCGATCGATTTGTTTTCGTTGACTTGGTTTAGTTCTTGAAGCGCCAAGCCTAGATCACGAGGTAGCAAATCTCGGCGTTCCTGAGTGATTAATACTGGCGTTTTTACCGTTTCATCATCAAAGGTTAGTTCGGTGAAGTACCTATCATCCATCCATATCGATTGCTCGGCTCGAGCTTCGTATAAGTCTTGCTTTGAATAGGTGTAATCAAGCGTGGCCGTCATTTTTTCTGAAGGAGCAAACTGGAACGTTAGCTGTGCATTCGTTCTTTCACGCTCTCGGTCTGCCATGTAATAACGTAAATCTGAGGGAATGGCGAAAAGCTGTCCCATGGCTGGTGCGTTGTTCAGCACAATTGGGTCACCGCTATCTGGGTTCGCTGGATCAGGTGATTGGGGCACCGTGCCATCAAATGGATTTACGCGCCACTCGTTCACAAACGCACCTTGTGCAGCACTGTCGCGCTGTTGGAATGAACCGGTAAACGTAACGCCAAAGGTATTGTCATCATTGAGGTAATTGATGAAGCCTGATACTTCAGGCGTAACATCATCACCTACACGGTTAGTCGTATCATGCAGTGCTTTTGCGCCTACACTTGCGGTAATGCCATTGTCAGATGCTTGAAAGGGACGTGCTGTTCGTATATTTACCGTAGCCCCAATCCCCCCAGTTGCAATACTCGCTCTACCTGTTTTGTACACTTCAACCGCTCTAACACTTTCAGAAGCAAGGTCAGAAAAATCGAAGGCGCGAGAATTTGCTGCTCCGCCACCACCAGGTAACGCAGAACCAGGCATCGTACGTCCATTCAGCGTTACCATATTGAAGTCAGGTCCAAAACCACGCGCTGTGACTTGGCTTCCTTCACCATTATTCCGACTAATTGAAATACCAGTGATACGCTGTAGTGACTCTGCTAAGTTGGTATCAGGAAATTTACCAATATCTTCTGCTGAGATGGCATCAACAACACCAGCAGAGTCACGCTTGATACCCATCGACTCTTGAACACTACTTCGTATGCCTGATACCTGAATAACTTCTATGTCTTTTTCTGTTTCTTGCGCCGTCGCAGATGACATCACGCCGCTACTCAAAGCGGTCCCGAGTATCAATGACAAACTTGCTGCGATCTTGCTTTTATTTGGTGTTGTTTGTGTCACGGTCTATCTCTCTTTAATAGTGGCTTTTATGTGTGTTGTGAACCTTACGCGCTGCCAGAAAGGGCTTTCCCAAAGAGAAACTAGAACACCCAGACATAAGAAAGCGCTTTCCGAACATTAATTCAACAAAAGTTTAAGATCAACACATTTTTTACAATTAATTCACAGACAACAACTATATAGGAGAACACCAAACTCCTCATAAAAAATATAAACCATTACATTCAATAATTTACAAGAATACCAAAGCTCTATTAGATTCCTGTGATAGCCATAGAAATATTATCATTCGCTTAATTCCATTAACGTAAAAATGACATAAATATGAGAAAGCGCTTTCTATTTGTTTTTTATTTGTGCTATAAACCGCTTTGTTATTTCAGATTCATTGTACTGCCAGCAACCGTTTAGAATTTGTGCAGTAAGAAAAAGGTTATCAACATATGAACAGCATTTCGCTTCCCGCAGGCAGTCCCTTACTCAAAAATTCGTTTCTTTATGGAACTGCCACGTCAAGTTTTCAGATAGAAGGGGATGTCGATAACCGTCTCGAATGTATTTGGGATAGATTTTGTGAACGGCCTTCAGCCATTGCTGATCACTCCAATGGCGATGTCGCCTGTGATCATATTGCTCGCTGGAGAGAAGATTTCGACATTTTGTTAGACTTAAATGTAGACGCTTACCGTTTCTCTATTTCTTGGCCGCGCGTTATCACTCAAGAAGGTGAGCTAAACCCAAAAGGCGTTGCCTTTTATAAAACGCTAGTTGATGCGTTAAATGCAAAAGGCATTAAGCCATTTGTTACCCTTTATCACTGGGATCTCCCGCAGCACCTGGAAGATAAGGGTGGGTGGCTTTACCGACAAACTGCTTTTGCATTTGAAGACTATGTTGACAAAATAACGCAGGCGTTAGGCGAGTCCGTTTTTTCCTATGCAACGTTCAATGAACCTTTTTGCAGTGCTTATTTAGGGTATGAAATAGGCGTACACGCCCCGGGCAGAACGGGTAGAAAATACGGAAGAACTGCGGCTCATCACATTTTGCTAGCACACGGCCTTGGAATGAAGGTGCTTAGAAAAAATGTCCCAAATAGCGAAGCCGGTATAGTATTGAATTTTACGCCATGCTACCCCGCCACACAAAAGAAAGAAGACCTCTTAGCCACCCGCAAAGCAGATGACTATATCAACCAATGGTATATGCAGCCTGTAATGGAGGGAAGCTACCCCGAAGTGTTATTTGATATAGATGAAGCGGATAGACCACCAGTTGAAGCTGGTGATATGGAGACAATCTGTCAGCCCATCGATTTCTTAGGGGTAAATTTCTACACGCGATTACACTATTCTGCGCCCAAAGAGAAAGGCGCATTGTATTTCGAGCATCCTCATCAAGGTCCATTGACCGATATTGGTTGGGAAATCTATCCAAAAGCGCTTTATGATTTACTTACTTCATTAAACGAACGATATACGCTCCCTCCCATTTTTATAACTGAAAATGGTGCTGCAATGGCAGACGAACTCAAAGATGGTCTTGTTAATGATGTGGATCGGGTTGATTACTACAATGCCCATTTAAACATGGTACACAACGCAGTGATTGATGGAGTAGAAGTGAGTGGTTACTTCGCATGGAGCCTCCTTGATAACTTCGAGTGGGCGGAAGGATATGAAAAGCGATTTGGGCTAGTTTATGTGGATTTTGAAACGCAAAAGCGTACGCTTAAACTTAGCGCCAATGCTTATAAAGCGCTCATAGCAAGTCGAACATAACAACAGTGGAAATAGCAATGAACCATAAGCTGACATTAAAAGAAAAAGTGGGTTATGGCATGGGAGACGCTGCGGCCAATTTAGTTTGGCGGGGCGCACTTGCATATTTGGCGGTATTTTATACCGATACTTTCGGTATTACAGCCGCTGCAGCTGCGATGCTATTTCTTGTCGTTCGTCTTTCTGACGGTGTGACCGATATTATCATGGGAATGATTGCTGACAGAACCCAGACTAAGATGGGAAAGTTTCGCCCTTGGGTATTAGGCTCCACTCCTTTTCTTGGCCTTTTCATGGTCCTTTGCTTTACCACACCTGATCTCTCGTATTCAGGCAAACTCATTTACGCTTACCTGACCTACATCGGACTAACCTTAGCGTATACGGTTAATAATGTACCGTACTCAGCGCTAATGGGCGTGATGACCAGTGATGATAGAGAGCGTACAAGTTTGTCTGGCTTTCGTTTTGCTGGGGCATTCTTTGGTGGACTGCTTGTTATGGGATGTTTGCCTATGCTGGTGGACTTGCTAGGCCAAGGGAACACTGCTGTAGGGTATCAATATACCATGTGGTTGTTTGCCACGTTGCTTGTCATATTAATGTGTGTAACAGTTTTTACGACGAAAGAGCGCGTTACGTTGCAGCAGGTTTCGAAGCCTCAAGACACTAAACTGGACGCTCCAAAAACAGAGACAGGTACCCAAGTAGCGCCCGCTCCTCGTTCACTAACATCTGAACTCATCGACTTGGGAAAGCAACTACCGTTAATTCTCGTTCCTCTTTCAGCAATAACCGCCTTCTTTTACTATCGAGACGCTTTAACTGGGGCAATCTTCATTACTGTTATAGCGCTTACTACTATTGCAATTAAACGGTTAACTCGCCGACCGGAAGCTGAGAACACCCGTTCTCAGCAGGATATTATCGACCTGCTTTCCAATAAACCCTGGCTAATTTTGTTAGGAATGGGTTTTCTAACCATGATGTTTAATGGCATCAAATATGGCGTTATTGCCTACTATTTCAAATATTACATGGGCAATGAGCTACTCACAGGCTACTTTTTCATTTCGCTGCTGGTGGTGTCGATTTTCGGCGCATTAGCAACGTCCAAATTAGCCGCTATGTTTGGTCGCAAGAAGCTCTTTATTATCGCGCTGTTAGCAAGTAGCGTATTGACCTCTGGCATTTATTTTGTTCCTCAGAAAAGCGTGAGCGCCATATTCATTCTAGGTTGCAGTGCAGAGTTTTTTGCCGCCATATTGCCTACCTTATTTTTCTCTATGCTAGGAGACTCGGCAGACTACAGCGAATATAAGACAGGTCGAAGAGCCACCGGACTCGTCTACTCTGCAGGCTCTTTTGTTCAAAAAACGGGGGGAGGTTTCGCAGGGGCGCTCGTCTTGTTGGTATTAGGAAGCTATGGCTATAACGGTCTTGATATCAATACAATTAATCAAACGCTTCCAGGTATGAAGTCTTTAATGAGCTGGATACCGGCGCTATTTGGCTTCGCTGGCGCGGCGTTAATCTGTCTGTACCCATTAAATGACGAAAAACAAAAAGAAGTTACACAAGCTTTACTCTCTCGACGTAGCGAACAACCGCCGATATCGGCATAATACAGTCAGTTAAAGTGATTGTTTTAGAGAACGAGGTCTTATCACGTGCCCACCATTTATCAAGTTGCCGAGCGTGCAGGTGTTTCTTTATCTACGGTATCCCGCGTATTAAATGGTAAGGCTTCGGTAAACAAAGTACTGAAAGAACGCGTAGAGAAAGCGGTTAAAGAGCTAAATTACCGTCCAAACTCTGTCGCTCGTTCATTGGCAAATAACCGCACTGACAGCGTCGGGGTACTTGTACCTGAACTCAACGCCCCGTTTTTTGGCGATCTGATGCAGGCAGTAGAGTCAACGCTGCGCGCTGCAGATAAACATGTCATTATTTCGGTAGGACAAAACTGTGTTGAAACCGAGAAAGATGCTGTTGAGTTCCTTATCAGCCGCAACTGCGATGCACTTATCATGCATGCCGAAGCGTTATCCGATGAATATCTATTGGAGTTAAATCAGTCGAAACTCCCTGTAGCTTTGGTTAACAGACAGGTGGAAGGGCTACCTGAGGCATGTACTAGCCTCGATAATGAAAAGGGTGGATATCTGGCTACCCGCCACTTACTCGAGCTAGGCCATAAAGACATTGCATATATTTCTGGACCGACTGACAAGTGTGACGCGAGCTTGCGCTTGGAAGGACATAAACGCGCCTTATCTGAAGCAGGGTTGCCCATAAACCCACAGTTGATATTTAACGGCGACTATTCTGAAGAAGACGGGAAAATTGGCTTGTTAGAGCTCATGGCACGCGATGTACCTTTCACGGCTTTAGTGTGCGCCAACGATTGGATGGCATCGGGTGCGATAAGCTGCGCGAGAGATTTAGGAATGAGCCTTCCCCACGACTTGTCTGTAGTCGGTTTCGATGACGTGGTATTTGCCCACCATGTTTTTCCTCGTCTTACCACGGTCAGTAACCCAATTGCGGAAATGGCTGAAATGTCAGCCAAGTACATACTTAATAAAGTATATGGTCAGGCTAATAACGTTCAGCTGTACTTCGAACCTTCCTTGGTTGTTCGGGAATCTACGGTAAAACATGAAGGATGAAGCCAAGCTGGTAAGTCGAAAACCGACCTTCATCTAAACTCTTAATTAAAACTTTCAATTAAGTGCCTTTCGCTCCAATAGCGCACTTTGCTATCCACCTTAATGATGATACGACCCACAATAGACGCGAAGGCCTGTCTTACAAGTATTTAAGCCAAGGGGCGTGGTGCTTTGATTTATAGGCGCTAAACCATTTAACAGGGAAATAAAGCACTAAACTAAGGCCAGCAGCTATTAACCATATTTGCCAAATATGGTCTACGCCCACGTATTTTCCTTTATTCGCCCCCCAAATAAAGAATGCAATACCGTACATCACCAGCAATACGTACAAATGCAGGATGTAGAAAAACATCGGGACCGAGCCAAAGGTGTCAAGAAACGCAAACTGCGTATCCTTAACGCGCTCGAAAGCAAACAACAATAGAAACATGCCGGCCAGTGTAAAGAGCAAAAATGCTAAAGACGGGGGGTACTTAGTCAAATTAAGTAATGACATCAACGTAGTGATGGCACTTTGTTGTAGCTCCCAAGGCAAGGTCTCACCATAAATATTTGAACCGCGAAGTAGGAAAAATAGGCTGAGCGACACTGCAAATAAACCAAGCAACCACCGACCGCGTCGCGCTTTATCAAGCTGTTGACTGTAAAGAGGCCCACATGCATAACCGAGCAGTATTACCCCTATCCAAGGAAGCACGGGATAACTCACTTTAATGTTTAGGGCGGCTGACTGAAGTATATATCCTCTATCGTGCAGCATTGTCCAAAGCGTATAGCCTGTTTCATGTGGAACATAGCTAATTGGCGTTAGTGCATTATGTCCAAAGACAATTAAGAGGCCTAAAATGAGCAACAGAGTTCTTGGAAGATAACTCAATACAGCCAGAGCAATCATACTGATACCTATGGCCCACATCACCTGAAGATAAAGCGTTTGGAAACTCGCTCCCCAGCTAAACGTAATAAATGTGACCTCTAAGAACAAAATAAACAATCCACGCTTAATTAAGAACTCTCTGACATTGCGTGTCGGCTTGGCCTTATTCGCTGAGTCCATTGGATTGGCATAGAGCCATGCAGACAGCCCCGTCAAAAACACGAATGTGGGTGCACAGTAATGGGCGGCTAACCGTGTGAAAAATAGAGAAGGTGACGTGGTATCGATATCCATAGGATCAGATACCTGCAAATGCAGAAAAAAGCGCTCTCGCACGTGATCGATAAGCATAATCAGCATGACCAAGCCACGCATCATATCGATGCTTCGAATACGGTTTCGTTGAATACTAGAGGACATTTTAGCCATTACATCAAGGAGGAAATATTTGCTATTAACACAACTTCGTTCAGAATTTAGCGGTAGTTTTAGCCACTTACAGCATCGATAGTTAAACGATTAACCCAATGCTATAACATTGCAGTAAACAGTGGCAATTATTTGCTTCGAATATATTAATGATGCGTTCAACAGCATAATAAGAAATACTAGAAGAAAAACGGAGTCACTATGAAATATCTATTGTTAGGTCTGGTCATGCTTGCTGTTGCGACGACGGCCGTTGCGAACAACGACCGCGACGCAGTGAATCAGACACTTAATGCTCTACATCACAATGCGTCTATTGCAGACTTTGAGCAGTATTTTGGTTTGTATCACGACAGCGCGATCTTTATTGGCACCGACGCATCTGAGGTATGGACCAAAGAAGCGTTTAAGGCGTATGCCAAACCTCACTTTGACAAGGGCAGAGGATGGACATACCACCCGCGAGACAGGCATATCTATTTTTCCCCTAATCACGATGTAGCCTGGTTCGATGAACTGCTCGATAATGAAAGCCTGGGAGAAACACGAGGCACGGGTGTCTTAATAAAAGAGGGAGCGAAGTGGAAAGTCACCCAATACCATTTAACGATCCCTATCCCCAACGCGCTTGCAGATAGCTTTGCTAATCAAATTAAAACCATGCAATAAAAAAAGCCCCGACGTAACGGGGCCTTTGTTTCTCTTTAAGTCTTAACTACCTTTAGGTATTAGACTGTGTGAGTGGTTGAATTTCCATCTCTACTCGACGGTTCATCGAGCGGTTTGCTGCACTATTGTTAGGTACTTTAGGTGCGTATTCGCCCATACCTACCGTCGTGATACGCGTCGGGTTAACGGAATAGTTAATAAGTAAATTCTTAACCGCTCCTGCACGACGCTCAGATAAAGACTGGTTGTACTGCTCAGAGCCAGTGTCATCCGTATGACCTTTGATCATAAGAACGGTTTTTTCGTAATTGTTTACGACTTTGGCAACGTCTTGAAGAACCGGATTGAAGTTAGGGCTGATGCTAGAACTGTCAGTAGCAAAGGTAATGTCGCCCGGCATGATCAATCGCAGATTATCGCCTTCTCGCACAACTTGAACGCCAGTATCAGAAAGCTCATTTCGAAGCTCTTCTTCCTGTTTGTCCATGTAGTTACCTATCGCACCACCTGCGATTGCACCTACCGCAGCGCCCCATGCATAACGACTTTTGTCGTTATCACCTGTCGCTTTACCCAGCAATGCGCCTACTACCGCACCAATAGCGGCACCTTTTTGCGTATTATTCGGATCGGTTGCGCAACCTGCTACCGTTAGTGACGCAGCAATCAAACTTACAGCAAGAGTCTTTTTCATAACTTCCTCTTATTTCAATTAAAAGCTTAATATTGATGAGTTGCATTTATCCATTGCCACTCTCAATAAGCTCAGTGTTAGTTTTGCATTAAACAACTACTGTGATAGCAATTAGCGTTCCACTGGCAAATATTCTGTATATAAGCAACAACGAGTATCTGAGCGCCACGAGTTCGCTTCCTGCTTAACTTTTCCTAAAGATCAGCACTCAAAGGCACTACAGCACTTCATGTTTAGAGGATTGTAGGACATCAAACCTGAACGTTAGCTAAATGAACGTTGGAATAAAGAAGAAAAAATGCGTTGGTACACAGTGTAAATACTACACTGTGTTGCTAAAAAGTAACGTTTTAGCCTATTGAAACTGAACGCTCAAAGAATGCGTTCACATCAATCTTATAGTCAGACGCTATGACGGCTTTGTTGATACTGATTGTTTTATCCGATGATAGGTCAACATCTTTCGGCGTTAGATAGTGGTTACTGCGAACCGAATAAAAAACCTTTACGAGTGGCGTAAGCGGGGAGTCTCTCTGTTCAAGCACCATCGCTAATTTATCATTTGACAATAGAACGAGGCTCCCTACGGGATAAACGCCCAGACACTTTATAAACTGTTGAACAAGCGACTGGTCAAGACGCGTTGGCGCATCACTCATCAAAATAGAGAATGCCTTTTGGCTAGACATACCGGCCTTATACACCCGGTCCGCGGTGAGTGCATCGTACATATCGGCAATGGCAAGCATTCGGCCTGCTTGACTAATATCCTCACCTTTGATCCCAGCAGGGTAGCCTAACCCGTCCAATCGCTCATGATGCTCACTAATCGCTTGAATCAGTGGCTGCGCAATTTCCGTACTTTTTAAATAGTCGACCCCGTGCTTTACATGACCTTTCATAATCTCCATTTCGCTGTCTGTGAGGCGGCCTGGCTTATGAAGAATTTCATCTGGAATTTTGATTTTGCCCAAGTCATGTAGAAAGCCAGCATAGGAAAGGTCTTGCACCTCTTCTTCAGACATCCCTAAATACTTGCCAAAATTGGCGAGTAAAATAGCGACGTTCAGAGAATGCTCTAGTAAATAGTCGTCTTTTTCTCGAATTTTAGTTAGACAAAGCAACGCATCGGGGTTTCTATCTACCGACTCGACTAACTTATTTGAAAATGCTTTGGGAATACTCGCATCAAAAGGCGTCTCTTTTTGTACATTGGCAAGTAACAACTTTTGAATTGCCTTTCCTTGCTCGTGAAGCTTTTCGGCTCTTACCAGCTCATTTTCTAGTGATACTTTTTTTGATTTTACCGGCTGATCAGAAGGCGAGTTTTGGTGCTTTTCCACAGTGGCCGATGAGCTAGGTTGCTCAACGTTAAACGCCTTATCTGTATCAATGGCGAGGGTTTTCACACCTCGCTTTCTAAGTGTTTTAACCACGTCATCAGACGTAACGCGGCCTTGGCTCGTAACCCTCAACGCACCTTTTTGCTCTAAAATTTGATGAACAAACATGCCTGGCACTAACTGATCAATAGTAATCTTTTTTATCATCTTATATGCACTGCACTATATTAATCGCCATATATTTGCTAACTGCTTTCATATAAAAAGTGAAAGCTCAGTACTCTAACTCTACTAGTATAGTGTGTAAATCTGGCTTCCAACCAAACTTCGTCATATTCACTCGGTAGTTTTTAACGACCACACCTTCCTCTGCTAATCGCTCTCGCTGCTCATCCGCTTTATCAGAGCCAGCAGGAAAAGCAATTTTACCGTCAGCACGTAGTACGCGATGCCAGTGGCAGTCAGCATTTATCTCTCTTAAACACTTTCCCATCATTCTAGCTCTGCCGGGTAATCCACACAGGTCAGCGAGCAAGGCGTAACTTATTACCTGTCCCTCTGGCACTAAAGAAAGCGTTTTCTCTACTCGAGATTGTACTGCTTCATTCGGCATGTTGTATATTATCCTATCTATTAAGTTACTTAGTTAATAAGTGCGATAAACGTTCAAAAGAGAATAAAGAAATTCAGTTATGCGCCTTTATTGTGAACACTGTGGATATCCTCAAAAAACCTGTATTTGCTCTCACATTAACACAGTAGATACATCGTTAGAGATTGTGATAATTCAACACGAAAAAGAAGCACTTCACGCCAAGAATACGGCGCGCTTAGTTTCATTGTGTATTCCTTCGACGCGAATCATACTTGCTAATGATGTCGTCGCTATGCAATCCCTATCCGAACACTGCTCACGTCGACATTCAGTGCTTGTTTACCCAAGTGAATGCAGTACACCGATAGAAAATGTCGATGCCGTTGCACGTTCTGAGATCACAACGCTAATTCTAATAGATGGAAGTTGGAAACAAGCATTTGGTCTAGTTAAACAGAACCCATGGTTAACAAAGTTACCAGCGTTTCACTTCATTTCTGCACCCACTTCTAACTATGCTATTCGTCATACGACATTAAGCAATGCCCTCTCTACGCTAGAAGCAACAGCTTATGCACTACAGTGCTTAGATCAAATCGACGTTTCTGGGCTTTACAGAGCGCAGACAGCCTTACAAGATAAGTGGCAAGGCCCTATGTCACATAGAAGGCATTTGTAGCGTAGAACTTCGTTTAGCGCACATTACGCGTTCATGGGAATGAAGCCCTTTTGATCTTTGACTAAACTTATCCAATTTCGAATGGCAGGATAGGCGGAAAGGTCAAACCCGCCCTCGTGGGCAACGTGGGTATACGCAAACAATGAAATATCCGCAAGAGTTAACGTGTCACCTAGCAAAAACGGGGTAGTTTTAAGTTGATGCTCCATGACAGCTAGTGCTCGATATCCACCCGCTTGTTTAGATTCGTACTCCGCTTTCCTGTCCTCGGGTAGCCCTAAATAAACATTGATGTAGCGAGCAACGGCGATATAAGGCTCGTGACTGTATTGTTCGAAAAACTGCCACTGTAAAAGTTGCGAAAAACTATAGGGAGAAGAGGGGATTAAAGGAGTGTTAGATGCCAGGTAGTGCATGATGGCATTGGATTCTGACAACACCCTGCCGTCGTCTAGTTCAAGCAACGGAATTTTCCCATTAGGGGTCTTTTCTAGGAAAGAAGGAGCGCGTGTTTCTCCTTTCATAATGTCCACATCAATCCATTCGCAGGTTTTACCTAACAAAGAAAGAAGCAGTTGGAGTTTGTAACAGTTTCCTGAACGCGTGTCGCCGTATATTCGCATAATGATATCTCTATGACCTAAGAAGATTTACCATACCAACGCAATGTGAATACGACAATTATTAATAGCTGTTAGGGTGCGAGAAGGGGTTAAGCGTGCCTTGTCTAAATACCACATAGACCGCTGCGAAAAGATAAGGCAAAGAACAACAGACCCGAATAGACTAATGATAGCGAGAGAGTTGAATTAACCATTCAACAATGAACAATAGAACCCAAGAAATCGGTATTAACGCAATACATGCAGCCACTCTAGCCTTATCTCTTGGGGCAAAAACCCGCGCCCCCATTTTTAAGACTCGTTCTTTTTCGCTTTCTAGTTGCTCAATTGACGCAGCTGTAGAGAATTCTTCGTGCTTTGCACATCGTTTAATACCGTCTTCTATGTTTTCCTCAAGGTGCAGAACAGCAGCTTTCTGCTCTTTCTCAAGCATACTTTTAAGCTTTATTACCGGCCAAAATAGATAAACGCTCACTATGCCCGTGAAGAACGTGACTACTAGTACATCAATGGAAGGAATGTCTTTTTTCAACCAAAAGATAGGAAAAATGGCCAGTGCCCCCATCGCAAATATGCTGTTGGTTGTTCCTAATTTTAAAATCGTCATGATGGACTTAAGTCGGTCAATATTCCCACCGGCTTGGGGCAAAACTTTAGAAGTTAGGTACTTAATGTTGGAGGAGATCTGAAACAAAAATAAAATGGCCAAGAACCAAAAGGGGACGGCTGTGGCCGTTAAGAATAAAACGTGTATTTCTTGTTTTACCGTGATCAATCCTTCGAATATGCAGTACACAATCGTGATCATAATAGAAATGATGATTGCATTAAAAATATGGTGTCTAAATTCAATGGCGAGTTCTCGCCTATGCGCCGAAAACTGACTAAGCTGATTGGTTTTTACAAGCAAAGAAATAAGGGTGCTAGCCACGTTTTGATGCATTAAACGAAGCGCAAACCAAAAGTATCCTGTAATAAGCGACATACCAATAGCAGAGTTGAAGTCGCGCTGTGCACGTACATTTCCCACTTCAGGCCAATCTAACGCACCCGTAAAATAATGCACTGAAAGTAAAATCAGTGTTGTTAGCAGAGGAAAAAATCCAATAGAGGCACCTTTGTGCATGTTGGAATACGGGTTAAGCTTCATTTCTATAATTCGTTACAGGCAAAGGTGGCACTAGAATTAGCGCCGATTACGTTTTAATTTAAATCGGTTAAAACGCTCTAACGATAAGCTTTGTGTAGTGCGATAGCAATAAAAATAAACGTAAGAGAATGTGAACGACCACTTTTCGTTCGGCAATAAAAAACCCGCCATTTGGCGGGTTTTTTCAAAGCTGTGCTTTTTATTTGCGTAACTTCTGAATAAGACGAAGTTGAGCAATAGCTTCTGCAAGCTCGTGAGCTGCTTCAGCGTAGTTAAAGTCAGCGCCTGGGTTGGCGATGTGCTCTTCTGCACGTCGTTTGGCTTCTTCTGCTGCCTGCTCGTCAAGATCTTCAGCTCGAACCGCGGTATCAGCCAGTACGGTAACATTGCCAGGTTGTACTTCTAGTACACCACCAGCAACATAGATTACTTCTTCTTCACCGTGCTGTTTAACCAAACGCACCATACCAGGTTTAATAGCAGAGATAAGTGGCGCGTGCCCTGGGTGAATACCCAGCTCACCTTCGCTACCTGTCACCTGAATCGCTTCAACGCGACCTGAGAAAATCGCTTTCTCCGCGCTTACTACGTCCAAATGTACTGTCATTGCCATGTGAACCTCCTGATTAGGTACGTTAGCATGATGCTAGGCTAGCAACTGCTAGCCCTGTCATTATGCTTTCTTGGCTTTCTCTAGCGCTTCTTCGATAGAACCAACCATGTAGAAGGCTTGCTCTGGAAGGTGATCGTACTCACCGTCTAGGATGCCTTTAAAGCCACTGATTGTGTCTTTTAGCGATACATATTTACCAGGTGCACCAGTAAATACTTCTGCTACGAAGAACGGCTGAGATAGGAAACGCTGAATCTTACGAGCACGTGATACCACTTGCTTGTCTTCTTCAGATAGTTCGTCCATACCTAGGATCGCGATGATGTCTTTCAGCTCTTTATAGCGCTGAAGAACAGTCTGTACGCCACGTGCTACGTCATAGTGCTCTTGACCAATTACTAGCGGGTCTAGCTGACGAGACGTTGAATCTAGTGGGTCTACCGCAGGGTAGATACCAAGAGACGCGATATCACGAGAAAGTACTACCGTTGCATCCAAGTGAGCAAAGGTTGTCGCTGGAGATGGGTCAGTCAAGTCATCCGCAGGTACGTATACCGCTTGAATTGAAGTGATTGAACCTGTCTTCGTTGACGTAATACGTTCCTGAAGTACACCCATCTCTTCTGCTAGAGTAGGCTGGTAACCTACCGCAGATGGCATACGACCTAGAAGTGCTGATACTTCAGTACCTGCTAGGGTATAACGATAGATGTTATCTACGAAGAATAGAACGTCACGGCCTTCGTCACGGAACTTCTCAGCCATTGTTAGACCGGTAAGTGCAACACGTAGACGGTTACCCGGTGGCTCGTTCATCTGACCGTATACAAGCGATACTTTATCAAGTACGTTTGATTCGTTCATTTCGTGATAGAAGTCGTTACCCTCACGCGTACGCTCACCAACACCAGCGAATACTGAGAAACCGCTGTGCTCGATTGCGATGTTACGGATAAGTTCCATCATGTTTACGGTTTTACCTACACCCGCACCACCGAATAGACCAACTTTACCACCCTTAGCGAATGGACAAACCAAGTCGATTACTTTGATACCAGTTTCTAGTAGTTCTACAGAGCTAGACTGATCTTCGTAGCTAGGCGCTTCACGGTGAATAGACATACGCTCTTCTTCACCAATTGGGCCTGCTTCGTCGATTGGGTTACCCAATACGTCCATGATACGACCAAGTGTCTTCGTACCAACTGGAACCATGATTGGGTTATCGGTATTTTCTACTGCAAGACCACGTTTTAGTCCGTCAGTAGTACCTAGTGCGATGCCGCGAACAACACCGCCACCTAATTGCTGTTGCACTTCCAGGGTTAGACCTGACAAGTCACCTTCGGTAACTTGTAGTGCGTCATAAACTCTTGGTACCGCATTTTGTGGAAATTCAATATCCACAACGGCGCCAATGATTTGGACGACCTTACCTTGACTCATAATTTGTCCTCGTTATCTCTTTTAAACCTTTGCCTACACCGCTGCGGCACCGCTCACAATCTCACTGATTTCTTGTGTGATTGCAGCCTGACGCGCTTTGTTATATACCAGTTGTAACTCATCAATGAGGTTACCGGCGTTGTCGGTTGCTGCCTTCATGGCAACCATTCGCGCAGCTTGTTCTGACGCCGCGTTTTCTACAACACCCTGATACACCTGAGACTCAATGTAACGAACCATTAGTGCTTCCAAAATTTCTTTTGGATCAGGCTCGTAGATGTAGTCCCAACGATGTTGATATTCTTCGTCTTCTGACTTTGGCAAAGGCAATAACTGATTGATCACAGGTTTCTGTGTCATGGTGTTAACGAAGTCATTGAATACCAAGAATACTCGGTCAATTTGTCCTTCGTCGTACGCTTTAAGCATAACGCGTACAACACCCACTACATCGCTCACAGACGGCTTGTCACCTAAACCAGATTCAGCAGCAAGCAACTTGCCACCAAAGCGGTTGAAGAAACTGCACGCTTTAGAACCTAATGCAGCGAAATCCACTTCTACACCCTGTTCACGCCATTTTTTGACGTCTTGAGTGACGAGCTTAAATTCATTGGTGTTCAAGCCACCACATAAGCCTCGGTCAGTGGAAATCACAATGTAACCGACGCGCTTGACTTCACGCTCTTCCAAATAAGGATGGCGATATTCAAGGTTACCGTTTGCAATGTGACCAATCACTTTAAGCATATTTTGTGCATATGGACGGCCAGAAGCCATGCGTTCCTGCGCCTTTTTCATTTTAGACGCAGCAACCATTTCCATCGCACTGGTAATCTTCTGAGTATTTTTGATACTCCCAATCTTACCTTTTATTTCTTTACCGCTGGCCATGACTATCTCTCCGATTACTCAACGAATTGCGCTGGTGGTTAAACACCAGCACCATTGATTACCAAGTTTGTGTCGCTTTAAAGTTTGTTAAAGCGTCGTTCAACTTAGAGGCAATCTCGTCGTTGTAGTTACCTGATTCGTTGATAGTCTTCATAAGGTCAGCGTGTTCGCTGTTCATGTAAGAGTGAAGAGCGGCTTCAAAATCTAGAATTTTGTTAAGCTCGATACCCTTAAGGAAACCTTTTTCTACCGCGAACAGAGATACACCCATATCAGCAATTGAAAGTGGTGCGTACTGCTTCTGCTTCATTAGCTCAGTTACGCGCTCACCGTGCTCAAGTTGCTCACGAGTTGCGTCATCAAGGTCAGAAGCAAACTGCGAGAATGCCGCAAGTTCACGATACTGAGCTAGGGCTAGACGAATACCGCCACCCAACTTCTTGATGATTTTAGTCTGTGCAGCACCACCAACACGAGATACCGAGATACCAGCGTTAACCGCTGGACGGATACCTGCGTTAAACAAGTCAGTTTCTAGGAAGATCTGACCGTCGGTAATTGAGATTACGTTAGTTGGTACGAATGCAGATACGTCACCAGCTTGCGTTTCGATAATTGGAAGCGCAGTCAATGAACCTGTCTTACCTTTCACTTCGCCGTTTGTGTAACGCTCAACGTATTGTTCGTTTACACGTGCAGCACGTTCTAGTAGACGTGAGTGAAGGTAGAATACGTCACCTGGGTAAGCTTCACGGCCTGGTGGACGCTTAAGTAGTAGTGAGATTTGACGGTAAGCAACAGCTTGCTTAGACAAATCATCATATACGATTAGCGCGTCTTCACCGCGGTCACGGAAGAATTCACCCATAGTACAACCAGAGTAAGGCGCTAGGTATTGAAGCGCAGCAGACTCAGATGCAGATGCTGCAACCACGATAGTGTGGTCAAGTGCACCGTGCTCTTCTAGTTTACGTACTACGTTAGCGATAGTAGATGCTTTCTGACCAACCGCAACGTACACACATTTAATGCCTGTACCTTTTTGGTTAATGATAGCGTCAACAGCCATTGCTGTTTTACCACACTGACGGTCACCGATGATAAGCTCACGCTGACCACGACCTACTGGGATCATGGCGTCAACTGACTTATAACCAGTTTGTACTGGCTGGTCTACCGATTGACGCTCGATTACGCCAGGTGCAATTTTTTCAACTGGCTCGAAACCAGCAGCGTCGATTGCGCCTTTACCATCGATAGGCTCACCTAGTGTGTTAACAACACGACCTAGTAGTGCGTTACCTACTGGTACTTCAAGAATACGACCAGTAGACTGTACTTTATCGCCTTCTTTAAGGTCCGCATAAGGACCCATAACAACTGCACCCACAGAGTCTCGCTCAAGGTTTAGTGCAATTGCGTAACGGCTTCCAGGAAGCTCGATCATTTCACCTTGCATTACATCTGCAAGGCCATGAATGCGGATAATACCGTCAGTTACTGCGACGATAGTACCTTCATTACGTGCTTCACTGCTTACATTGAACTGTTCAATTCTTTTCTTGATCAGTTCAGCAATTTCAGTGGAATTAAGTTGCATGCTCTTATCCCCGTTATGCTTGCAACGCGTCTGCTAGACGGTTCAATTTCGACTTTACGGAACCATCAATAACTGTATCGCCGGCATTAATTACCATTCCAGCGATCAGGGCAGGGTCCACGTTACAATTAAGCTTCACTTTACGTGCCAAACGTTTTTCCAAAGATGCAACCAACTCATTTTGTTGCGCATCAGTCAGCGTAGATGCTGAGGTTACGTCCACTTCTATTTCTTTGTCGTAATCTGCTTTAAATGCATCAAACAAAGTAGAAATTTCAGGCAACGCGGCTAAACGTTTATTCTCAGCCAAAACCTTAACCAGGTTTTGGCCGTGTTCGTCGAGTTGCTCACCACAAACATTGTTAAAAATGTCGGCAAGCGTGTCAGCGGCAACCGCACCAGACAAAAGCTGGTGCATGTCATTGTTCGCTGCTACAGCGCCTGCAAAGGCGAGCATTTCTTGCCATTTTGCAACGGCATCTTTCTCGACAGCAAAATCGAAAGCAGCTTTAGCATAAGGACGAGCAACGGTTGTCAATTCAGACATGGCTCATCTCCCTATTAAAGCTCAGCGACAAGTTTTTCAACAATGTCGTTTTGTGCGTTTGCATCGATTTCACGTTGTAAGATTTGCTGTGCGCCAGCTACTGCAAGTGCAGAAACCTGCTTGCGCAAATCTTCTTTGGCACGATTGCGTTCAGCTTCAATCTCGGCATAACCAGAAGCGATAATCTTTTCGCGTTCCGCATGGCCTTTTTGCGTTTCTTCGTCAACCAATTGGTTGGCACGCTTTTTAGCCTGCTCGATAATTTCAGCTGCTTGCGCTTTCGCATCTTTCAATTGCTCAGTAGCTTTCGCTTGAGCAAGCTCTAGGTCTTTCTCTGCACGCTCAGAAGCTTCAAGCCCATCGGCAATTTTCTTCTGACGTTCTTCAATCGCTGCCATTAGTGGAGGCCATACATATTTCATGCAGAACACCACGAACACAGCGAAGGCGATTAATTGACCAATAAAAGTGGCGTTAAAATTCACAATCGCCCCTCCTCTTAAAGTTCGCTAAAAAAGTGTTTAGTAGAATTAGGCACCAACAGCGAACAATAGGTATAGAGCGATACCAACACCGATCATCGCGATGGCGTCGATAAGACCCGCTACGATGAACATCTTAACTTGTAGTTGAGGTGCTAGTTCAGGTTGACGAGCAGCAGATTCAAGGAATTTACCACCTAGTAGACCGAAACCAATAGCGGTACCTAGGGCACCAAGACCAATCAGTAGTGCAACAGCGATGTATAACATTTACGTCTCCGATTTAAGTTAAATTTAAAGTTAATGTTTAAAAGTCAAACTCTGTAAAAACGGTGTCGATTAAAAATCAAAACCGACACCCGTTAATGCTTAGTGGTCTTCACACGCCAGGCTTAAGTACACGATGGTAAGCATCATGAAAATAAACGCTTGAAGCGGAAGTACCAGAATATGGAACACAGCCCACATGAAGTGCAGTGGAAGCTGGAAATAACCAATTGTAGCAATCAAAATGAAGATTAGCTCACTGGCATACAAGTTACCGAACAAACGCAGTGCTAGTGAAAGCGGACGCGCAAGCAAAGTAACGGTTTCAAGAATAAAGTTCACCGGAATAAAGATAGGGTGACCGAAAGGCTGCATAGTCAGTTCTTTTGCAAAACCGCCAATGCCTTTCATCTTGATTGAATAGAAAAGAATAAGAATAAACACGCCTGAAGCCAGTGCGAACGTTAAGTTAAGGTCAGTGGTTGGAACTGCCTTGTTGTAAACGTCGTGTGGATCCATGCCAAAAGCCGCTTGGCCGATAAGACCAGATACCCATGGAATAAGATCAACTGGCACCAAGTCCATAAGGTTCATTAGCAATACCCATACAAAGATAGTCAGTGCTAATGGCGCAATAAGTGCGCTCTTACCATGGAAAGTGCTTTTAACGTTGTCGTCAACAAACTCAACAACAAGCTCAACAAACGCCTGCATTTTGCCAGGTACGCCGGTTGTCGCTTTTGAAGCAACGCTTCTAAAGATAATTAGGAAAAGAAGACCAAGACCGATAGACCATGCCAGTGTATCAACATGCCATGCCCAAAAACCGGCGTCAGAACACGCTTTGTTAAAAGCAATTCCGTTGTCAGTAGAGCACATGGTGGCATTGGTCAAGTGGTGCTTGATGTATTCTGAGGTAGTGTATTCAGATGCCATTGTTTAACCCAAGTTGTAAAGTGTAAAAATTTGGTGACTGGTTCTTTTGTCTCAATCGGTCGAATACGTTGTTTTCGTTATCGCAACGCCTCGCGCTGTCTTTATTCTTTCGTACCGTAATGAAACATGGCTAGCCCGTGGCTAGCGGTTGTAATCACAAATGCCATGAAAATCTCTAATGGCGCGGCGTTTAAGCCTTTAAAAGCAATTACAAATAAAATGATTGTCAGTGCCAGCTTCAATTTTGAGCCTTGGCTAAAACTCCGTGCAACAAGGTCGTTTTTACTGGCACCTGCGTAACGAAACGCGAAAGCCATAAAAACACTGTTCGGCAGAATGCTGATTAAAGCGCCTGCCGCTGCCGACATGGCGGAATGACTTCCTCCTGCGGCGCCTGCGAAAGCGGTAACGACTAGGGCCGTGACAGCCTGAAAAAGTAGCCCTTTCTTGGCGAGGTCTAACCCGCGTTTTGCTAACTTGTTCGTCACTTTTACTCGCAGCTTGTTCACGTCTTACAAAAAGCGTCAGAAGTATACTGTTTTACCGACAATTTTCAACAGTACAACGCTTTTTGAAAGTTATTCTGAAAATTTTCTATTGCTATAACCGGAAAGGAGAGTGTCCGGCGTTTGCACCGAACAGCGTATCAATTGCGGGTAGGCAAAGGGAGCTTCTCTAGTAATTTTACTTTAAGCTATTGAATTTTAGAGATAATTCCATCTAATTGTTCAAGGTCGCTAAAGCTAATTGTCAGCTTGCCTTTGCCTTTCGCATTGTGGTCAATACTCACAGGAGTGCCTAAATTTTCTGAAAGTCGTGTCATAAGGTTTTGCACATCGGGATCAACTTTCTTCTCAGGCTTAGGTTTAGCTGGCTCCAAAAGCTTTTTAACAAGCTTTTCTGTATCGCGCACGGTAAGACCTTTGCCCGATACTACTTGCGCAGTTTCCGACTGGGTATCACCTTCTAGCGCTAACAGCGCTCTAGCATGACCCATTTCAATATCGCCATGCTCGACTAACAGTTTCACGTCGTCGTTCAAATTATTCAGACGAAGTAAATTTGTCACTGTGGTGCGTGATTTGCCCACCGCTTCAGCAACTTCTTGATGGGTAAGCGCGAACTCATTCATTAAACGGTCGAGGGCTTGCGCCTCTTCCATGGCATTTAAATCTTCACGCTGAATATTTTCGATAAGCGCAATGGCCACTGCCGCTTCATCAGGCACGTTCTTAACCAAACAAGGTACTTCGTCTAGCTGTGCCAGTTGTGAAGCTCGCCAGCGACGTTCACCGGCAATGATTTCATAGCGGTGCTCGTCGACTTTTCTCACTACGATAGGCTGAATAATACCTTGCGCACGAATGGACGATGCCAATTCTTCTAATGCCTCAGGTGACATGTCTTTACGAGGCTGATACTTGCCCGGCACTAAGTATTCAATAGGGAGTTTACTCAACTCACCGTTGGTTGAATTTACCTCGGCGGCATCTTGTTCTTTTTGAGCAGATGATTGGCTGGTTGCGAGTAGCGCATCTAAACCGCGGCCAAGGCCTCTTTTACGTGCTGACATAGTGTCCTCTATGGCATGTGCTGATAGTGTTCAGCTTATTGTCGTTTAACTTGCTTTTGCCTGTGCAGGCGTTGTTTTGTCCCTACGACGCAGTATTTCACCCGCCAGTGCCAAGTAGGCTTTAGCGCCTGTCGATGACTTATCATAGTACATCGCTGGCGTACCGAAGCTTGGTGCTTCAGCTAGACGAACATTGCGCGGAATAACCGTACGATAAACCTGTTCACCAAAATGGCGCTTCAACTGTTCTGAAACGTCGTTAGCAAGGCGATTGCGCGGGTCGTACATAGTACGCAATACGCCTTCAATCTTCAATTCTGGATTCACTACGGATGCCAATTTTTGAATGGTATCCATAAGGGCAGTGAGGCCTTCTAGTGCGTAATATTCACACTGCATAGGCACCATTACCGAATCGGCAGCCGCCAGGGCGTTCACAGTTAACTGGTTTAGCGAAGGCGGGCAGTCGATAAAGACAAAATCGTAGTAATCCATAACGGGCTTCAGCGCGTTGCGAAGCCTTACTTCACGGGCAAACATTTCCATCAGCTTAATTTCTGCCGCGGTTACGTCACCGTTCGCCGCGATGAGGTCATACTTGCCGCTTGTCGCTTTAACGATAACATCGTTAATTGGCTTTTCTTCAATCAACAATTCAAATGCCGTAGATTCAACGTCGTATTTATCAACGCCGCTTCCCATGGTCGCATTACCTTGTGGATCGAGATCAATGAGCAACACCTTACGCTTGGTTGCTGCCATTGACGCTGCCACGTTAACTGCGGTGGTTGTCTTTCCAACACCACCTTTTTGATTCGCGATCGCGATTACCTTAGCCACGTTAGATCCTGTTCTCGTCTATTTCTATTTTTCGGCTATTTCTTTTTTAGCCAAACCAGATGTCGTTCGCCTACCAAATTTGGCACAGTGAGGTTTTCCGTTTTGCTCACATGGAAGTGATCACTCACTTCGTCTATCTCATCTTGTGGAAACTGACCTTTAAGCGCCAAAAATTGACCTTCTGAATCTACCAGATGCTGACACCAGTGCAACATATCTTTTAGCGAAGCGAAAGCTCGGCTTAGCACAATATCGTAAGGCGTATCGCCATTGTGCTCTTCAACGCGGCTTTGCACAGGAGTTACGTTAGTTAATCCAAGCGTGTGCACACATTGGGTCATAAACCGTACACGCTTGCCCAATGAGTCAAGCAATGTGAATGATTTATCTGGAAACGCGATTGCCAACGGCATACCTGGAAGGCCAGGGCCCGTTCCAACATCAATGATATTGTTACCATCAAGAAAGGGCACAATCGCCAGCGAATCTAGAATGTGTTTCACCATCATTTGCTTAGGATCGCGCACAGAAGTCAGGTTGTACGCCTTATTCCATTTGTCCATAAGCAGCACATAGTCAACTAACTGCTGCTGTTGCTTATCACTTAAATCTAGTGAAAGGGCATCGAGTCCAGACACCAAAATGGTGTGCAATTCTTGCTGTATCGTCATCGAAAAATCTGTCTGTTCGCGTTAATGTTTTTTGCTCTACACAGTCCATACCATAAACACGCGTGGCGAATCGTTATTTGCCGCTCATTTACAGCCGTTTGTTACTGCAGCTCTTCATGCTCGATACAAGTGCGCTTGAAGAAGGCACATAAATTAATCAAAGCCGCACAACGAATGTAAATTGGTGCAATGGGACAGTGTGAAAAGCGCCGAGTTTTTCTAGTTTTCGCATAGTTTAGGCAATTATGATTATCATAATACGCGAATAAATTGGAAAAACTAAGCGCTGCGAGTAATGTGTTGAGTTAAGCGCGTGTTTTACGCACTGATTTTCTCTTGCTTGCGCAACATGCCGTGTTTTTTAAGGTAAACCAGCAGTAAAGAGATGGCCGCCGGGGTAATGCCCGAAATACGCGATGCTTTACCGATTGTTTCCGGTCTGGCTTCGGTTAACTTGGCTACAACCTCGTTCGACAAGCCGGAAATCTTGCTGAAGTCCATATCAACCGGCAACAGGGTGTTTTCGTGTCGCTGCGTTTTCGCGATTTCATCCATTTGACGGGCAATGTAGCCAGCGTACTTAATTTGAATTTCCACTTGCTCTGCAGCAACCGGATCTTCAAGACCTGGGCCAACACTTTCAATTTCCATTAACTGACCGTAAGTCATTTCAGGTCGACGGATCAGTTCTTCAAGAGAATGTTCACGACTCACAGGATTTTTCAGCATGGTATTAAGTTCCGGCGTTGCCGCGTGATCAGGGTGGATCCACTGACCGCGTAGACGCTGCAGCTCACTTTCTACCGCTTCCATCTTGTCGTTAAATTTCGCCCAGCGCGCATCATCAACAAGACCAATCTCTCGGCCCATCGCGGTTAAACGGCTATCGGCATTGTCTTCACGAAGCAGTAGTCTGTATTCTGCACGGCTAGTGAACATGCGGTACGGCTCTTTCGTACCCATGGTGGCTAAGTCGTCGATAAGTACGCCCATGTATGCTTGGTCGCGGCGTAAAATCATCGGGTCTTTTTCTTGAACTTGTAGCGCTGCGTTTGCGCCTGCTACTAACCCTTGCGCACCCGCTTCTTCATAGCCAGTGGTACCGTTAATTTGGCCAGCAAAGAACAAACCTCGAATAAACTTCGTTTCCAGTGTTTGTTTCAGATCGCGTGGATCAAAGAAATCATATTCAATCGCATAGCCCGGGCGAACAATGTGCGCATTTTCGAAACCTTTGATCGAGCGGACAAGGTTCATCTGTACGTCAAATGGCAAACTGGTTGAAATACCATTTGGATAAACTTCAATGCTGTTTAAACCTTCTGGCTCAACAAAAATTTGATGCGATGTCTTGTCTGCAAAACGGGTGATCTTATCTTCAATACTTGGGCAATAGCGCGGTCCGATACCTTCGATAACCCCAGTAAACATGGGTGAGCGATCTAATCCCCCGCGAATGATATCGTGGGTTTTTTCGTTAGTGTGGGTGATATAGCACGGGATCTGTGTAGGGTGCATGGTTCTATCACCCATGAACGAAAATACCGGCGTAGGATTGTCACCAGGTTGAGGCTGCATTACAGAAAAATCTAACGAGCGAGCATCAAGTCTTGCTGGTGTCCCAGTTTTTAAACGGTCAACACGAAACGGAAGCGCACGTAGTCTATCTGCAAGTGCGATAGACGGTGGATCGCCGGCACGACCGCCGCGATAGTTTTCAAGGCCAATGTGAATGGTTCCGCCAAGGAAAGTACCCACTGTCAGTACCACTGATTTGGCTTTAAACTTCAAGCCCATTTGCGTAACAACACCGCATACCTGATCGTTTTCAACAATCAGATCGTCAACGCTCTGTTGGAACAAGGTTAGGTTTTCTTGATTTTCAACAATGTCGCGAATAGCGTTTTTGTAAAGCGTACGGTCCGCTTGCGCACGCGTTGCACGAACAGCTGGGCCTTTAGAAGAATTCAATGTTCTAAACTGAATACCACCTTTGTCGATAGCCAGTGCCATTGCACCACCTAACGCATCGATCTCTTTTACAAGATGGCCTTTACCGATCCCACCAATTGCAGGGTTACACGACATCTGGCCTATCGTCTCAATATTGTGAGTGAGCAACAGCGTATTTGCACCCATGCGAGCAGCTGCAAGTGCCGCTTCTGTACCTGCATGTCCACCACCTACAACGATGACATCAAATGCTTCAGCATAAAACATGGTTAAACCTCACTATTAACTTACGATAAGCCGATTAAAAACTAATTTTTCTCACGCAGAGACTGCTGAAAAAAGGGCGCGTATTTTATCTGACTTATTGGATAAAGAAAATGATTAAATTTTCCTCAAAACCTGTTTTTGAAAAGGTGTGATCGAATTATAAGATCTTAAGATCTCTTTTAGATCTGTTTATTTTTACTTTTATTAGGATCATCAAGATCTGTGGGTAACCGATCAAAGCACATAAAGATCATCAAGTTACGCGATCAATAACATTGGGAAACCCCGATCCATAACCCTACCTCAAACTTGTGTATAAATGGCCTTTTTATCCACACCCCGAATCGTTTGAAAAGTTATTCTTTTTTCGATCAAAGCTTATACACAGTGGTTTGTAGGATCCTATCCACAGGGGTGATCAAGATGTGATCCAGCTGGGGATAAAATGTTTGCTATTTATGTATCGCGATCAAAAGATCGTGTAGTTACGTGCGTTATAGCGTGATCTCATTGTGGAGGAGATCTTTTCCAAAAGCTGTGATTAGATCGCCCGATCGCATTTATCAACATTTTCAAAAAATGTGCAGGCTTTTATGAACGACAAGATTATTTTTTCAAAACAGCCCATTTTTCAGGAGAAAAACATAGGAGCTGACCAAAATACAGTCACTTTTATAAGGTAGAAGTGGGTCTGAAAGAATGGTTATTTGTTTAACTGAAGGAGATCGTTGAGTGTATCTATGAATTGAAACCGTATCGTTTTGGTAAAAAGCGGGATCAACAGACTAAGTGATTCGCTATTACTTAGCACAACAGGAACATGCAATAAGGTTTAATGAAGGAAAAGACCAAGCAGAGTAAGGGCAAGGTTTTGAGAGAGATAGGAAACCAGGTGCTATTAGCGCACCTGGTTGGGTTGATAGCGTGGCTGTGAAACAGAGCCTTGCATGTCTTCTTGTTCAATGGTTAAGCCTTCACGGCGGCTTGGGCCTTGGAACCTAACCTTGTAAGTATCGTACTCTTTAATCGACTCAAAACAGTAAGGACCAAGGGCATTTTGAAGTTCGGCTAAATTGTGATTGGTGATCAAAATACAGTTTTTCTTGTTTACCAAGCGTTGTCTTAGCAGGTTACCAAACCAACTCTGCGCATTTTTCTTTAACACGCTTTCGTTTACACACACCTCATCAAGAATAAGCAGATCAACGTCTAGCAGTTCCTGATTGATCTCCCTGAAGCGCTGCCCCGCGTTGTCCGAAGCCCCAAAATCAAACGAGAAATTGCGCATTTCAAGCAGTGTAGACAGTTGACGATAAAGCACTGAAATTTCGTACTGCTCTATAAGTTGATGGGCTATGGCGCCGGCGATATGTGATTTACCACGACCGTAATCGCCGTAAAACAGCATCATATGCGAGCCGCTTTGACGCCATGCAGGGTCGTCATGAGCAGCAATAAAAGACTGAGCTATAGATACGGCTTCAATCACATCGTCACTGTCTTCAACTAAGTTGGCGAAGGTCCATTTAGGATTCAGATCAGAACGGCCATGAATAGCCTCTACACGCGCTTTTTTACTACGCTGCTGTAGTTGTGATACTTCTTCGTTCGCTTTCGCCTCGTACTGCTTACGCAGCGTTTTATAGTCGATGTATTCACGATTGGGATCGACGTCTTTGTTGAGCGCTCTCGCTAAATTAGCAATTTTGTCGGTTATACGATCCATAACGAATTAACTCTTCTTAGTTGCGGCATACTTTTCCACCAGCTTTCTAGCATTATCATCTGCTTCTATGCCGGCTGCAACTTTCACTTGTTGCGTTCCCACCACCTTTGTTGGGGCGTAGCCTGAAGCGAGACGCTTGCGCTTGATATTGTTGGCAAACTTTTGTGTCCATTGGAATTCGCTAAACACTGAACTTGGTCTTCCTAACCAATAGGCAATGAATTCACCCACCTCGTTGTCATCAAATGTTTTATCGATAATACCAAGTAGCGAGGCCATTTCTTCAAACAACGCCTTGTTGGGTGCCCAATTAGGGGTCATGGCGCTATGACGGACATGTAGTTGGTCGAAGTCTGACTGCGGCTCGCTTAGAAGCGGAAGAAGTAGGGTTTTCCCGTTGATTGTATGCTCAAGATCAAGTTCAAGGGGCAGGGCAACCAAACCCACTTGTTCAAGCTGCTTCACCAAGCTATTGATTTGACGACCGCGTTGGTAAGGCTCGTCTTTGCTGTCGCCGTTTAGCAAATTCAATAATTGCTTATAATCAATAGGTGCCGACGATGTCGTTGCCGAATTTGCACCTGTTCGAAGCCCAAGTAAATACAGTACCCGGCAATCGTTAGAAAGGGGAGATTGCAACGCCGCTAGTTCAGCTTGGGTAAGGTTGCTGTTCATCGCATTGGTTCCACGTAAAAACGCTTGTTAAGCATTGGCCAGCTTTTCGTCAAACCATTCTACGGCGGCATCTTCAGGGATAGGGTGTTCTAGCACATCGATGTATAGCGCGTCGGTAATTAACGTGCCACCTGCGTTTTTAATATGCTTTTCCATTTCTTTTGCGCCGAAACAAAAGGTGTCGTAACTGGTGTCACCTAGCCCAATAACATAGGCATTTACTGCGCTTAAATCCGCGTCCTCTAGCTGTTTTGCGAACGGCTGGATGTTGTCAGGTAATTCGCCAGCACCGTGGGTTGATGTACACACGATCCACGTTGATTCCGTTTTAATCTCATCTAAATTTGGTTCAGCGTGAATAGTGTGGGTGTGCCCGCTCGCATCAAGTTTTTCCGCAATGGCATCTGCCACGTATTCTGCGGCACCTAACATGGTGCCAACGATGATTTCAAAATGCTTGCTCATTACTGGGTCGCTTCTCTATTTACAATTGTCGTCTTAACGTAAGTACGGCTTATCCGTTACGTTATTCACCATCTTACTTATAACTTTATTGGTTGCGCTACTTACCAATACAGAACGATGAAAAAATCTTACCAAGTAGGTCGTCTGACGTGAATTCACCGGTTATCTCACATAGTGCCTGGTGAGCCAAGCGCAATTCTTCAGCAAGCAACTCACCCGCCATAGCGTCATGCAGTTGTTGTTCGCCAGTGCTTACATAACTGTAGGCTTGGTCGAGTGCATCTATGTGTCGTCTGCGCGCAATAAATTGACCTTCAGTTGTAGTATCGAAGCCCATGGTTTTGGCCAGATGTGCTTTTAGCGTGTCGACGCCGCTACCTTCTTTGGCTGATAGATTGATAACTGAGATATCACCTTGCTCGGTGGCAACTGTACTTTGTCCAATATCTAAGGTACTAAGGTCGGCCTTGTTGCGAACTACGGTAACGGGGATGCCTTGTGGCAATCGGGCCATAAATTCTGGCCATATTTCATAAGGGTCGATAACAGCAGTTGCGGTAGAGTCTACAACGAATAATACGTGGTCAGCTTCATTGATAGCTTGCCACGCGCGCTCAATACCAATTTGTTCCACTTTATCTGGGCTTTCTCGAAGTCCTGCTGTGTCGATAATGTGAACAGGCATACCATCAATGTGAATATGCTCTTTAAGTACGTCTCGTGTGGTACCGGCTATATCGGTAACAATGGCGCTATCACGTCCTGCCAGGGCGTTTAATAAGCTCGATTTACCTGCGTTAGGGCGCCCCGCAATCACTACCTGCATACCTTCGCGTAACAAGGTGCCTTGCTTAGCCTGTTCGCGCACTTTGGTTAAGCTTTGCATAATTGCGCTTAAGTCACCTGATACTTTCCCGTCAGATAAGAAATCAATTTCTTCTTCAGGAAAATCGATGGCCGCCTCTACGTACATACGAAGATGCACGATTTGGTCAGATAGCGTTTGAATTTGTGTAGAAAACTCACCCTGTAGCGAGCGCAGCGCACTTTTTGCTGCCTGTTTAGAACTTGCATCAATCAAGTCGGCAATCGCCTCTGCTTGCGCAAGGTCTAATTTATCATTTAAAAAGGCTTGTTCACTGAATTCACCTGGATTGGCAAGCCGGGCATCGCCCGTTGCAAGCACGGCATCAATCAGCATGTCCATGACAACTTGACCGCCATGGCCCTGCAGTTCAAGTACATCTTCACCGGTAAATGAGTTAGGCCCTTTAAAAAACAGTGCTATGCCCTGGTCTATTACGCTGTTGTTAGCATCAACAAACGGCGTATAGGTCGCAAGACGTGGTGTTAGTGCGCTTGGTACTAACGCCTCTGCGATGGCTTTAGCCTTAGGACCTGAAACACGTACAATACCTACGCCGCCACGACCGGGCGCTGTCGCTTGTGCGGTAATAGTGTCGGTAGAAAGGGTGAGTGATTCCATAATTAGTCGCGGAAGTTTTTAAATTGGAAAGGTTGGCCTAAGTTCGACTCTTTAACCAGTGAAATCACTTGCTGCAAATCATCACGCTTTTTACCTGTTACGCGAAGTTCTTCGCCTTGAATAGCCGTTTGCACTTTGATTTTGGCGTCTTTCACCAGCTTCACAATCTTCTTCGCCATCGGCTGCTCAATACCTTCTTTAAAGGTAATGGTCTGACGGTAAGTTTTACCGTGGGCATCGTAGGGTTTAACATCCATAGATGAAGTGTCGACGTTACGTTTAGACATCGCCGTTCTAAACATGCTTTCCATTTGCTGAAGTTGGAATTCAGCTTCAGCTTTCATGACCACGGTTTTATCTTTGTACTCAAAGCTCGCGTCAATACCGCGAAAGTCGAAACGCGTTGATAGCTCACGGCTTGCGTTTTCAGTGGCGTTGCGTACTTCTTCCATGTTGATTTCAGAAACAATATCAAATGATGGCACAGGTTATTCCTCTTAAGACAAAACAGCCCGCATAGGCGGGCTGTATAATTCATTGATCAGCGTGTTATTTACTGCTGATGCCCCGCTTCTCCATTGAAGCATAAATCATTTTGGCTTGAACCAAGGTAATCACGTTACTGACTAGCCAGTATAGTACCAGACCTGCAGGGAACCACAGGAAGAATACACTCATTGCTACCGGCATCCATTGCATGATTTTCTGCTGCATTGGATCAGTAATGGTGGTTGGCTGAAGTTTTTGCAATAGGTACATACTTGCGCCAGTCAGAATTGGCAGCACAAAGTACGGGTCTTTTGTAGAAAGGTCAGTGATCCAAAGCACAAAGTCTGCATGGCGTAGTTCAACACTTTCCATCAGTACCCAGTAAAGCGCAAGGAAGATAGGCATTTGCAGAAGAAGAGGTAAGCAACCGCCCATTGGGTTTACTTTCTCTTTGCGGTAAAGCTCCATCATAGCTTGAGACATTTTTTGTCTGTCGTCGCCAAAACGGTCTTTTAGCTGCTGCATCTTAGGTGCTAAGTTGCGCATACGTGCCATTGACTCGTATTGCTTCTTAGTTAGCCAGTACATCGCGCCTTTCACTACAATAGTGATAAGGATAATTGCCACACCCCAGTTATTAACTAGGCTATGAAGGAAGGTAAGAAGGGCGAACAGCGGCTGTGAAATCCAGAAAAGAATACCGTAATCAACGGTTAGGTCTAATCCGCGCGCAATTTTCGCTAGGCTTTCTTGATCTTTAGGACCCATGTAAAGGGTAGACGCAAGGGTTTTGGTTTCACCAGGCGCTACGCTCTCAGACGGCGATAATACACCAATTACCGCATACTGATTTTTCAGGTTACGAGAATAAAGCGTGTTAGTTTGCTCTTGTGAAGGTACCCATGCTGATACAAAGTAATGTTCAAGCATGCCAACCCAACCCGCTTTCGTGGTTTCGCGTAGGTTGTCATCTTCAATCTCGTCAAACGAGTACTTTTGATAACGGTCATCTTCCGTTGAGTAAGCGGCACCACGGTACGTTGGCATAAACATGTTGCTGTCGTCTTCAAACTCCATCACTTGCTTAAGCTGCGCATACGGCTGAACTGTTGCTGCGCTGCCGGTGCCATTTTCAACGTTATAGCTCACGTTTACGTCGTACTGACCTTTAGTGAAAGTGAAAGTTTTGGTAACTGACAAGCCTTGGTTGTTTTTCCATGTAAGAGGAATAACAAGGGTGTCGCCAGTCATTTCATAATAGTCACTTTGTGCATTATACACCGGGCGGCCACTGCTGCTTGCATCAGGCCCTTGAGCACCTATTAGGCCACTTTGCGCTACATAAAGACCGTTGCCAGAGCGAAGTAGGCTGTAAGGAATATCCGAACCTTGCTCTACCGGAAACTTCAGTAAGTCTGCTGATACTACATCGCCGCCTAGCAAATCGATGCGTAAATCAAGCGTATCGGTTTTTACTTCAATAATGCGGTTTGAGCTTTGCGCCGCTGCGATAGGTTGTGCAGCAGGAACGCTATCACTACTAGGTACATCTTCGCTGCCATTTTCATTAAATGACGGTACGCCTTGTGATGTCTCTTGCGTTTGTTGTTGCTCAACAGGCACAACTGGCTGTGGCCCATAATCTTTTTGCCATGATTGCCAAAGCAAAAAGCTAACTAGCGCAAGGCCAATTATCAGAAAACTACGTTGCGATTCCATAGAGGTCTCTTTATTTTGAGTGTTTATCTTGTTGTTTTTCCGGCACTGGATCATATCCGCCGGCATGCAAAGGGTGGCATTTTAATATGCGTTTAATAGATAACCAACCGCCTTTTACTAATCCGTGCGTTTTTAATGCGTCTATAGCATACCAAGAACAAGAAGGATGGAAACGACATCGTTGCCCTAACATAGGGGAAATGAACCATTGATAGAATTTTATCAATGCCAAAGGCACTGCAATTAAGAGTTGCCGCAACGCTTGTTTAATTTTTTCCATAGCTTGTCCAATGTAGCGAAAACTTCTTGGTTGCTAAGGTTGTCAGCGCCAGACTTGCCAATAACGATAATATCGACATTGGGTAAGTTGTGCTGTTTATGCCTAAAACTTTCTCTGACTAATCGCTTCAAACGATTTCTATCGTGAGCTTTACGGATACGTTTTTTCGCGAGCGTAATGCCTAAACGAGGAGTTGAAAGTGTATTTTTTCTGGCTAGGACAGTAAAAGAGGGAGATACAGCTGGGGTTGCGTTATCAAACACATAGGTAAAGTGGGTGGGAGTTAACAGACGTAACTCCCTAGAAAAATTATTCTCGCCCACTTTGGCGTCTTTCAATTAAGCTGAAAGACGAGCGCGGCCTTTTGCACGGCGAGCTGCTAGTACTTTACGACCATTTTTAGTCGCCATACGAGCACGAAAACCGTGAGAACGCTTGCGCTTTAGATTGCTCGGTTGAAATGTTCTTTTCATGACCAAAGTCTCACTTATATTTAGTTAAACATAGGCGTTTTTGGTAACACATTATGCTGTTGCCAGAACAATGTGGTGTTTTCACCAGAAAAGCCCATCGAAAAAGGACGCTGAATTCTAGAGATCTCGGGGCGTGCTGTCAATGCATATTCTCGCTTTTCGGATGAATAAGTGAACAATTTTTGCATTTTCTAATCGATAGCTTAATCGATAACGCAGTTTTCGTACAAATCGTCTGTGAATAACGCGTAAAATTTGGTTAGGTTATCCACAGTGCGTTGTGAAAAACACAGAGATATATATAAAAAGCAAGGTGATCTAACGGTTTTTTAGCACAAATTTAGAATGAATTTTTCTCGTTATAGTTTGATTTGATCTAAAAGAAAAAAGCTTGCTAATCAGTTGCTTGTTGTTTTGATCGAAAAGATCGATCGGGATCGCCATTTACATTGTGTTGATAAAGTAAGATAATCCACAGCGATTAAAACGATAACTTAATTTCTCGCTGCTACCCAACACTTCCAACGCTATTTTCTTCTAATGGCGCTTTTTAGTGCCTGCTTTCTTTATGCTTGGCTTTTCAGGAGTTGGTTTTTCTAGCGAGTTACGGGAGCTAACTACGTACCATGTCCTTGTGGAACCAATGCCTTGAAAGATTGCGTCAAGAATTACCAACGCAGCAGTTTAGTATGTGGATACGACCGCTTGTTTGTGAAGAACAACAAGGCGTGGTTGCACTCTATGCTCCCAATCGTTTTGTACTTGATTGGGTAAGAGACAAGTACCTGAATAATATTACCGCACTACTAAAAGAGTTTGCCGGAAGTGACGCACCACAATTGCGTTTAGAAGTGATGAATCGTCACAGCGTAAGCCGTAGTCAGCCTGTAAGTACCAGCGGATCTTCGCCTGCTCCAAATACGCCTAATAATCAACCAAGTAAGCCTAGTGCACCTGCGGGCGGTCAAGGGTATCAGAACTATAATCCTAGTAATCAGCCTGTTCACAGCGGCAGTAATGGGCAGCACACATCGTCTTATTCACCAATGTCGAATAGCGGTATGCCATCATCGGCAAGCCAAGCGGGTGATCAAGGACAAAACAATGCGTTTTCAAAATCACCTTCATACACACAGGGTATGGATCTAAATGATCGCGGTGCGCAAAACCACGACCGTAATGGATATAATGCATACGCAGATCAAGCGCCAAGATCGTCTACACCGCCGAAAGTGATCCCGATCCCTGAGGCGATGAAGCATAAAAGTAATATTAATCCGACTTATCAATTCGACAACTTTGTCGAAGGTAAATCTAACCAGCTAGCACGTGCGGCTGCAACTCAAGTTGCAAATAACCCAGGCGGTTCTTACAACCCACTGTTCATTTACGGTGGTACGGGCTTAGGTAAAACTCACTTATTACATGCAGTGGGTAATGGCATCGTAGCTAATAACGGTGACGCTAAAATTGTGTATATGCATTCAGAGCGTTTCGTGCAGGATATGGTTAAGGCACTACAAAATAACGCTATAGAGGACTTTAAGCGCTTCTATCGCAGCGTTGATGCGTTACTTATCGATGATATTCAATTCTTTGCTAATAAAGAGCGTTCACAAGAAGAGTTCTTCCACACGTTCAATGCGCTTCTTGAAGGTAACCAACAAATCATACTTACTTCTGATAGATATCCTAAAGAGATTGATGGGGTAGAGGATCGATTGAAATCGCGCTTCGGTTGGGGTTTAACTATTGCTATAGAGCCACCAGAGCTTGAAACCCGAGTGGCTATTTTGATGCGCAAAGCGGCAGAGAACCGGATTCACTTACCTAATGAAGTGGCGTTCTTTATAGCTAAGCGATTGCGTTCAAACGTACGTGAGCTCGAGGGTGCACTTAACCGTGTTATTGCTAACGCAAACTTTACCGGTCGCCCTATCACTATTGATTTCGTTCGTGAAGCGCTTCGAGACCTTCTCGCACTTCAAGAAAAATTGGTAACCGTTGATAATATTCAGAAAACCGTCGCAGATTATTATAAGATAAAAGTAGCTGATATTTTGTCTAAACGACGTAGTCGTAGTGTGGCGCGTCCTCGCCAAGTCGCGATGGCGCTGGCCAAAGAACTTACCAACCACAGTTTACCTGAACTAGGAAACGCGTTTGGTGGACGAGACCACACTACGGTTTTACACGCTTGTAGAAAAATAGAGCAGCTAAGAGAAGAAAGTCATGATATAAAAGAGGACTATAAGAACCTCATTAGGACTTTGTCTTCCTAACACCACGACCTTAGAGGCGAGATAGCACTGCGATGAAATTTACTATAAGCCGCGAACAATTTTTACAACCCCTACAGTTGGTATCTGGTGCTGTAGAGCGTAGACACACACTGCCAATTCTTTCCAATGTTCTCATCAAAGTAAGTGAGGACGCACTTTGGCTTACTGGTACAGATTTAGAGGTAGAACTAATTTCTAGCGTGAAATTAGAAGGTGAATTCACGGAAGGTGAAATTACTGTTCCTGCTAAAAAGCTGTTTGATATTATTCGCGGTATTTCTGAAGGAACAGATATTCATTTCTCGTTAGACGGCAGCAAAGCACTTATTCGTGCCGGTCGAGGTCGTTATACGCTTTCTACTTTATCTGCCAACGACTACCCAAATTTAGAAGACTGGGAAGGTGAAGTTGAGTTTGAATTATCGTGCAGTGATCTAAAACGTCTTATCGATGCAACGAGCTTTTCAATGGCTCAACAAGACGTACGTTATTACTTAAATGGTATGTCCCTTGAAACGGAAGAGAATATCATTCGTACCGTTGCAACAGACGGTCACCGTCTTGCTCTTTGTCGCCTAAACTACGAGACCGCTTTGCCATCTCGTCAGGTGATTATTCCACGTAAAGGCGTGTTAGAAATTTCTCGTCTTATTAGCGAAGATGATAAATCTCTTAAGGTGCAAATAGGCGCCAACCATCTTCGAATTTTCTCAAACGATTTCATTTTCACTTCGAAATTAGTTGATGGCAGATTTCCTGATTATCGCCGTGTTTTACCTCAAAATGGCGACAAGGAAATTATTGCGAGTAAAGCCGTATTAAAAGAAGCATTTTCACGTGCGGCCATTCTATCTAACGAAAAGTTTAGAGGCGTACGATTAAACTTGTCTTCTGGTGAGCTTAAGATAACGGCTAATAACCCAGAGCAAGAAGAAGCGGAAGAAATCGTTGATGTTCAATATCAAGGTGACGATTTAGAAATTGGCTTTAACGTTGCCTATTTAATTGACGTGTTGAATGCGCTTGGATCTGATGGTGTTAAAGTTAGCCTATCAGACTCAAACGCAAGTGCGCTAATCGAAGATGATGCTGATGACGCCGCGTTATACGTTATTATGCCAATGCGACTGTAGTCACTACTACATTAAGTGTTTGCAGCGTTTCGCATATTCCACGTTATTTTGTTATTTAAATTATCAATTCAAGAAGCGATGAGTGTTGATACTCCTCGCTTCTTTTCTTTCATCAGTGTGACCTCATGAAACTGGACCGCGTCCAGATTACACAGTTTCGTAATCTTACTTCCGTATCACTTTCTCCTTCACCAGCGTTGACTATCATTAAAGGCGTGAATGGGAGTGGAAAATCCTCGTTAATCGAAGCACTTTATTACCTGGGCTTTGGACGTTCTTTTAGAACAAATAAACACAGTTCGGTTATTCAAAATGAGAAGGACAGCTTCAGTGTTTTCGCGTCATGCAAAACTGAAGAAGGGGATGAATTAAAGCTAGGTTTTCAACGAAGTAGAAATGAGACATTCACCTGTAGTATTAACGGTGAACATTCAAATAAGTTATCAGATTTAGTTAGCTTGGTACCACTTCAACTTTTTACTCCGCAGAGTACTGACCTTATAATTGGTTCGCCTTCCGAGCGTCGACGTTTTTGTGATTGGGGATTGTTTCACGTGGAACATCAGTTTCAATCACTTGCTAATCAGTATGGTAAATTTTTAAAACATAGAAATGCCTTACTGAAACAGCAGGCAAATTTAAGCGCACCACAAAATCAATATTGGGAGTCTCAGTTCTCAGAACTAGGTGAATCTCTATCGGCTACGCGTCAGGAATATGTGGATACCCTTACGCCTATTTTTAAGCAATATGCGCAAGAATTTCTTCCTAACTTCGATGTGGAATTAAGTTACTATAAAGGGTGGGAAAAAGATGTCGGTTTATCAGAAAGCCTAGTTAAAAAACGTGAGTATGATGGTAAAATAGGACATACCTCTTCTGGGCCCCATAAAGCCGATTTAAGGCTTAAAGTGAATGGAGTAAACGCCCAGGAGCTTTTATCGAGAGGGCAGCTTAGAATGGCTGTGGCAGCGCTTCAAATGTCACAGACTAAGCTATTTAATAAGGCAACGCAGCGTAAAAGTATCTTTTTACTTGATGATGTAGGTGCCGAACTAGATGCCGATAAAAGAGAACAATTTATTGATGGGTTGCTCAAAATGGATACGCAGGTTTTCGTTACTGCAATAGAATCCACGCAGCTCGCTTTTATACAAAAATACAACGAAAAGAAAATGTTTCACGTGGAACATGGAAACGTGAAAGAGGAGTAAAAGCTAGTATGTCAGCAGAGAACAACTACGACTCGTCCAGTATTAAAGTACTTAAAGGATTAGATGCCGTAAGAAAGCGTCCTGGTATGTATATCGGTGATACTGATGATGGTACCGGATTACACCACATGGTTTTCGAGGTGGTCGATAACTCTATCGATGAAGCACTTGCTGGACATTGTTCTGAGATTACTGTGCTCATTCACAGCGATGGCTCAGTATCTGTGTCTGACGATGGACGTGGTATACCAACTGAAATGCACCCAGAAGAGGGTGTGTCTGCAGCTGAAGTTATTATGACGGTTCTTCACGCCGGCGGTAAGTTCGACGATAACTCTTATAAAGTATCGGGCGGTTTGCACGGTGTAGGTGTATCAGTAGTAAATGCACTTTCAAGCCGTCTGAAGCTTCGTATTCGTCGCGGCGGTAAAGCGCATGAACAAGAATATCATCATGGTGTTCCACAGGCGCCACTAGCCGTAACAGGCGATACTGACAAAACGGGAACTATGATCCGTTTCTGGCCAAGTTCAGACACCTTCACAGATACGCTTTACCACTACGATATTCTTGCTAAACGTCTTCGTGAACTATCATTTTTGAACTCTGGTGTGTCTATTCGCTTGAAAGACGAACGCGATGGAAAAGAAGACCACTTCATGTACGAAGGTGGTATCAAAGCTTTCGTTGAGTACCTAAATGAAAAGAAAACACCTGTTCACCAGAAAGTGTTTCATTTCAGCAGTGAACAAGAAGACGGTATTGCAGTAGAAGTAGCGATGCAATGGAACGATAGCTTCCAAGAAAACGTGTTCTGTTTCACCAACAATATTCCTCAGCGCGACGGCGGTACTCATTTGGCGGGCTTCCGTGGAGCGTTGACGCGTACATTGAATAACTACATGGAAAAGGAAGGCCTGAACAAAAAGGCTAAAACGAATGCCAGTGGTGACGACGCGCGTGAAGGTCTAACCGCGGTTATTTCCGTTAAAGTACCAGATCCGAAATTCAGCTCACAGACTAAAGATAAGCTTGTATCTTCTGAAGTTCGTCCAGCTGTCGAATCGGCAATGAATGAAAAGCTAGCAGAGTTCTTATTAGAAAACCCTGCAGAAAGTAAAATTATTGCGGGTAAGATTATTGATGCTGCTCGTGCTCGTGAAGCTGCACGAAAGGCCCGTGAAATGACACGCCGTAAAGGTGCGCTAGATTTGGCTGGTCTGCCGGGTAAGCTAGCTGACTGTCAGGAAAAAGATCCTGCACTTAGTGAATTATACATAGTGGAGGGTGACTCTGCGGGCGGTTCAGCTAAGCAGGGTCGTAACCGTAAAAACCAAGCTATTCTGCCGCTTAAAGGTAAAATCCTAAACGTTGAGAAAGCGCGTTTTGATAAGATGCTTTCTTCTCAGGAAGTTGCGACGCTTATCACGGCACTAGGTTGTGGTATCGGTCGTGACGAGTATGACCCTGAAAAATTACGCTATCACAGCATCATTATCATGACCGATGCTGACGTAGATGGTTCTCACATTCGTACGCTTCTACTCACATTTTTCTATCGTCAAATGCCTGAAATCATTGAGCGTGGATATGTATATATTGCACAGCCACCGCTATACAAAGTGAAGAAGGGTAAACAAGAGCAGTATCTTAAAGATGACGATGCGCTAATTAACTACCTAACATCAATCGCAATTGACGGTGCGTCTTTGCACACCAGCGATAAAGACCCAGGTATTAGTGGTGTAGGCCTTGAAAACCTTGTTAAGCAGTACCAATCGGTAGAGAAGATGATTGCACGTATGAAACGTCTTATGCCTGCATCTATCCTCTACAGAATGCTTTACACGCCTACGCTAAACCTTGAAGACCTTAAAGATGAGTCTGCACTAGAGCATGTGGCGAAACACTTCGTAGAGCAGCTTACAGAGCGCGAAAACGATGGTGCTACATACCGTTATGAAATTCGCACTGATGCTGAGCTTAGCGAGTACTACATTACAATCATTATGCGTATGCACGGAATTGATTATGAGTACATTATCGATCATGAGTTCATCGAGTCGTCGGAATACCAGCGTCTTAAAGAGCTTAACCTTGCCATTAACGACATGATGGGCAAAGACGCCTACATTCAGCGTGGCGAGCGTAGACAGCCAGTTGAGTCTTTCAAAGAAGCACTAGAGTGGCTAATGAACGAAGCGAAACGCGGCCAATACATTCAGCGCTATAAAGGGCTAGGTGAAATGAACCCTGAGCAACTCTGGGAAACCACCATGGATCCTGAAAGCCGCCGTATGCTACAAGTTACCATTGAGGATGCCATTGGTTGTGACCAGCTGTTCACTACATTGATGGGTGACCAAGTTGAGCCTCGTCGAGAGTTTATCGAAGCTAACGCGCTGAAAGTGGAAAACTTAGACGTGTAGAGCTTTTATTTATTTGAAAAAAGCGACCAACGGGTCGCTTTTTTTTTGCCTAAGCTCAGGTGAATTACTCGTACAAAACAGAGAACTTTTTATTGGCATTGAACGTGAGGCAAGAGTCTTTACAATGAAAAAAGCTTGGTGAATGCCGCTACTACTACACGGCACTCAAGTCTAAACTTTAGAAACAACCAGAGCGACTTCCCCCGCACTTGCTGCTGTTGCTGTAAAGCGATAGGTGCCAGTTGAGGAGGGGGTAAATTGCAAGTTCTCTGAGCCCTGTTCACAGACTAAATAAACAGTGGAGCCTAACATTACAGGCTGCCCTTTATATTTGCCGCCACAGCTTTGTGAGGGCGTCCATTTTGCATCGGACAACCTAAAATCATAAGGTTGTCCGTCGGCTATGAGTTCAACGTCCACTGTCCAGCCTGAATTTGATCGTTTGAACTTGTAACTTGGGTCAGCCTCCCACCAGTTAAATACACCTCTTAGGAACATGTTTTCGAATTGAATGCGAGGCACGTCCGGTGCTATTTCTGGAATTTTAAAACTTCCACTGCTTGAGCATGCTGAAAGTGCTATGCACATAGAAGCAATAGTTAGTAACTTTTTCACAGCGTCTCCATTTATAAAAAAAGCCCAACGTTAAAGCTGGGCTCTTTGTTTTTCGCGGCATAAAACCGCATTAACTCTTACTAGCCTACGACTTCGCGAGAATAGATATATCTGCGGTAGTAAGGAAAAGTTGCCTTAAAAGCGACAGTAAAGCAAGTCGGTTATTTTTAACCGCTTCGTCATCAGCCATAACCATTACGTTATCGAAGAAGTTATCGATTACATTACGTAAGGTTGCAAGCGCAGTAAGAATACGCGTGTAGTCCTGTGAAGGAACAGCAATATCAACTTCTTTCTGTGCGGCTTTCAGCTCAACGTAAAGCGCTTTTTCAGCTTCTTCAGCTAACAGTGACTCATCAATATTCACTGTGTCTGTCACTTCAACGTTCTGCTTAGCAAGGATGTTTGCAACACGCTTGTTAGCGGCAGCTAGCGCTTCGGCTTCTTCCAATGCTCTGAACTTATCTACCGCATGAACTCGGGCTAAGTAGTCAGCTGGCTTAGTAGGGCGACGAGCAGCAACGGCCTGAATAACGTCAATGGCGATAGCTTGATCTTGTAGGAGCGCAGTAAATCGACCCAATACAAAATCAACAACCTGAGATTGTGTTTCTGCATTCGTTAACTTATCGCCATACACATCGATAGCTTTGCTTACTAACGTTTCAAGATCTAGCGGCAGTGACAGCTCAGTGACAATACGTAATACACCGATAGCTGCACGACGAAGCGCAAATGGGTCTTTATCACCCTTAGGTAACTGGCCAATACCAAAAATACCCACAAGAGTATCTAGTTTGTCAGCAAGCGCGACCGACGCGCTAACGCCTGAACTAGGAAGTGCGTCACCAGCAAAACGCGGCATGTATTGTTCATACAGTGCTTCTGCAACGGGCGCATCTTCACCGTCGTTTAGCGCATAGTATTTACCCATAACACCTTGAACGTCAGGGAACTCCATAACCATGTTCGACATCAAGTCGGTTTTAGCTAGAAGACCTGCTCGTGCAGCTTGTGTTTCATTCGCATCTATTTGCGACGCGATAAACGCCGATAGGGCAGATATACGCTCAGACTTTTCTTTTAGCGTACCAAGCTGTTTTTGGAACAACACGGTTTCTAAGCTTTCAAGGCGGCTTTCTAATGTCGTCTTTTTATCGCTGTTAAAGAAGAACTCAGCGTCTGCAAGACGAGGGCGGATAACCTTTTCATTGCCAGAAATAACTTGAGACGCATCGCGACTTTCGATATTCGTTACGAATAAGAAAGTGTTTGAAAGTGCACCATCGCTATCTAGCAGCGGCACATATTTTTGGTCGTCTTTCATGGTATAGATAAGCGCTTCTTTCGGTACTGCTAAGAAAGCCTCATCAAAACCAGCTTGAAGTACAACCGGCCACTCTACAAGTGACGCGATTTCTTCTAGTAAGTCTTCATTATAGTCTGGCTTAAGCGACAAGCTTTGCGCTGCGTCTTCAAGCTGCTGACGCACTTTATCTTTACGCGCCTCAAAATCTGCCAGCACATATTGTTGCTCTAGGGCAGAGGCGTAATTGTCAGCATGATCCAGTTCAAAGCGACCTTCGCCGTGGAATCGGTGACCCTGAACAACGCGGCCGCTTGTTAGGCCCAATACAGAAACGTTAACCACTTCGCTTCCGTAAAGCACGCAAAGGGTGTGAACCGGGCGTATAAACTGAGTGTTGTAATTACCCCAACGCATTGGCTTTGGAATAGGTAGCTTGCTTACCGCTTGGTTTATCAGCCCTTCTAGAAGCTCTGCAACTAATTGCCCTGGAACGTGGGCTTTATGAAGTAACCACTCTCCTTTGTCAGTTACAAGGCGTTCTGCGTCAGCAACGTCAATGCCGTTACCGCGAGCCCAACCTTGTGCTGCTTTAGTGGGATTACCGTCGGCGTCAAACGCGGCTGATACTGCTGGGCCGCGTTTCTCTACTACTTTGTCAGCCTGACCTTCAGCAAGACCTGAAACATAAACGGCTAAGCGGCGAGGGGCTGCAAACCAGCTGACTGAATCAAAGCTTAAGTCAGCTTGCGTAAGCGCAGCTTCAAACTGCGTGGCGAAGGCTTCACCTAAAGACTTAAGCGCTTTTGGTGGGAGTTCTTCAGTACCTAATTCAACTAAACAATTTTCTGTACGCACGCTTATGCCTCCTTGTTACATAGTGGGAAGCCAAGTGCTTCACGTGCTTGGTAATAGCTTTCTGCACACGCTTTGGCTAGCGTTCGAACGCGAAGAATATAGCGCTGGCGTTCGGTCACTGAGATAGCATGACGAGCATCAAGCAAGTTAAATGCGTGTGACGCCTTCATAACCTGCTCATAGGCAGGAAGTGGAAGGTTGTTTTCGATAAGCTTTTTGCTTTCTGCTTCACATTCGTCGAAGGTTCTAAATAAAGCTTCAACATTGGCGTGTTCGAAGTTATACGTCGATTGTTCTACTTCGTTTTGATGGAACACATCGCCATAGGTCACTTTGCCCATAGGGCCGTCAGTCCAAACCAGGTCGTAGATACTATCGACACCTTGAACGTACATGGCGAGTCGCTCTAAGCCGTAGGTAATTTCGCCGGTAACAGGCTTACACTCTAGACCGCCTACCTGCTGGAAGTACGTAAACTGAGTTACTTCCATGCCGTTTAGCCACACTTCCCAACCTAGACCCCATGCACCAAGCGTGGGTGATTCCCAGTTGTCTTCTACGAAGCGAATGTCATGAACCAGCGGATCGAAACCTAACTCTTTCAAAGAGCCCAAGTACAACTCCTGAATATTGTCAGGTGAAGGCTTAAGCATTACTTGGAACTGATAGTAATGTTGTAAGCGGTTTGGGTTCTCACCGTAACGACCATCGGTCGGTCTACGGCACGGTTGAACATAGGCGCTACTCATTGGCTCTGGACCTAAAGAACGTAGGAACGTCATAGGGTGAAAAGTACCGGCACCCACTTCCATATCCAGAGGCTGAATAATAACGCAGCCCTGACGCGCCCAATAATCTTGAAGCGCAAGGATCAACCCTTGAAAGGTCTTAATATCGTATTTCTGCATACATCCGCTGCTTATTAGTTATCTGACTTAAAATAAAGGTGGGATAGTATACAATTTGTGAGGCATAGTATGTAGGTGTAAAGGGTGAAAAAACGTCACGAATAAAGCCAATATGCCACTTCACAACAAGGATTTAATCTTAAGCCATGCCCAATCAAACAAAAATAGAAAAAAATATGCCTTTGCATCGCTGCGGTTGGGTAAGCAGCGACCCTATTTATTTAGCGTATCATGATAACGAATGGGGGGTACCCGAGCTAGATAGTCGCGCGTTGTTTGCTAAGTTATGCCTCGATGGACAGCAGGCTGGTTTATCTTGGCTGACCATTTTGAAAAAACAGCAGAATTTTGAACAGGCATTCTACCAGTTCGACCCTGAGAAAATTTCGAAAATGGGCCCCGATGATGTCGACAGACTTATGCAAGACAGCGGCATAATCAGAAACAAGCTCAAAATAGAGTCGGTTATCAAAAATGCCAAGGGTTTTTTAGCTATTGAAGCGTCGCAGCCATTCAGTGATTTTATTTGGCAATTTACAGATGGACGTACGGTCATTAATGCGTGGGAAGACTTCAGGCAAGCACCCACATCAACTGATGCGTCTAAAGCAATGTCAAAAGCACTTAAAAAGCACGGATTTAATTTTGTAGGTGAAACGATTTGCTATGCTTTTATGCAAGCTGTGGGTATGGTCAATGACCACGAAGTAGGGTGTCATTGTTACGAACGTACCTGCGAGCTCGCGATAAAGTGACATAGGCAAAGGTAACCGGGTTAAAAAAATGGCCGACTACATACTGTACTCGGCCATTTTCGATATTGATTGCATTAGTTTTTATCTTTTAAATCAGCGTCGCGCTTACTCGTTATTTAGTGGCTACGAGTGTCTCACAATACGCCTTCAGCGGTGGTAATTCGTCCAGCACCTTAGATTCGTATTCCGATTCAATCTGCTCGCGAGCGATATCTTGCTTTCTTCGCTCATTCTTAGGTAGCTGTTGCCTTGCTTCTAAAATCGCAAAACCGCTTACCTCTGTGAATAGTGCATGAATGTTGGGATACTGCGCTTTAAAATCAGGCGGAGTACTTATTGGAAGCGCGTTAAGCAAGTTCACGATGCGAATTACGCCTTCTGACAAATCACATTGCTGCTGCTCCATCGCCTTAGCTATTACTATAATACTGTCGGTTATAGTGGCTACGCGCGACTGCCTTGCCGCTTCTTGTCGCTCTTTTTGTTGTTTTAACATAAACAGCAGTTTGCCTGCGTAAAAACCTAGCGCAAGAATAATTAGTAGCGCGATGCCTGAAAGTACTGCCCAAAGCATGACTCTTTCCCGTTTTTTATTAGTGCTTAAAGTCGTCGATATTAATAGCGTCTAAATCATTAAACGGATCCATATCGTCGTCTTCATCATCCTCTTCTACTATTCCTAATAGATCACAAAGAATGCGGTGGCGTGCCATTTTCTCGTCGACATAAGCTTGTTGCTCACGGGTGAGCGGTTTATCGTCGTCAAGTTTGTCGAGTAAATCTGACAAGCGTTGATCTGCTTCAAGCGCTGCCAGTTCTTGGGCTGGTGTGGCGTACTTTTTCTTTTGAGCAGGGGTGGGCGTCACTGCTTTTACAAGCTGAATAGGCTTTTTACTGCCGTGGCGCGGATCTTTATTCTCTGCACTCTTTTTGCCCGTCACTTTTTTCTGTTCAACATTGTGGCGATTACCAGCGGGCTTACCTTTATGCTTTTTAGGGCGAGGCGAGTCTGATTTACGGTTTTCGCTTGGTTTAAAGTCAGGATCTTTACGAACGCCGATTAGGCCGACTTTACGTGATTTCTTTGAACGTGCCATAATTTCCAAATAACAAAGAGAGTGAAAAAACAGCGCTATTATAGCGCGAATTAGTGTCTACGTATTGATCTTTGGGTATGCAGTGCAAAATCAATACGGGGAACATAAAGTATTACGGGAATTTGTTTCAGCGCTTTCTCAATAGAACGACATCGCTGGCAGGAAAAGTGACATCATAGCCATCTCGTTGTGCCAAATATTGAAAGGTTGCTTCGCTGAAAAAGCTAACGTGGGTGACGTCGTTTTTATAGTGCCAATTTGCAAACCTGGCTTTATCAAGTACGCGCTTGGTCATGATGGCAAGAACGCCACCAGAAGCTACAAGTTTGTTAAAAAGCGCCCATTCCACATGAGGGGCGTGAAAGTGTTCTATAGCCTCTGTACATGTCACTATGTCATAGCTTTGCTCAAGTACCGATAAGTTGTGTGCATAGAAGGGATCGTACATATTCATCCTAACGCCTTCTTCTTCCAGCATACTTGCTAAAACAGGCGCAGGGCCACAGCCAAAGTCTAGTCCTCGGAGTTCACCAAATTTCATGTCTTTTATAAAAGGTGTAAGTGGCGTTAAAACCTTTCCTAAAAACTTTCGATACCCTTCGTCTTCAAAGCTATTCTCGTGAAGGTCATACTCCTGCTTTTCTACTTCTTTAGATGGCAAGAATTCAGGAGAAACATAAACGAGTTTGCATTGATTGCATTGGAGGTAATCGCGCTTTTTATCTGAGTGATAGTGAGATGGCGCGTTAGCGCTTTTGCATAAAGGACAGTACATAGGAAAGTGAACAATAATAAGGGGCTTAAAAAAGAAAAAGGTGATGGTTCTCACCATCACCTTACATTGTATGAGTGTCAGATGACACCTCTCCCGTTATACACTTCTATGTGTATTTTGCTTCCCTAGCCGTGCTCCCCTTATTTTTATTGTTAGCAGAGCTGTATTGTTGTTTTTGGCCCTCGTGGCTCTTTATCCCGTCTTCCATGCTGCATTTTTATTATTATTCTTGTTATTTAGCTTGTAGCTTTTCAAAGGCACCTACAAACTACGCCGTTAGATTACACGAATAATTTCAAAATACAACTTTTTCGGTAACAAATTTTTAACAACAATGTGCAAAAACGGTAATGCTTAGTGTAAGCCCGCGATATAGTTAGATAAAATCTCAATATCTTCGTCGGTTAATTTCATCGCAATATCACGCATCATGCCATTCATGTCATTGTGACGTTGGCCTGAACGGAATGCTTTCAATTGAGCTGCAGTGTAAGTTGCATGTTGACCGCTGATATCAGGGAAACCTGCTAAGCCCATGCCGTTGCCCTTAGGACCGTGACACGCGATACATGCAGTTACGCCTCGAGACTCGTCGCCACCTTGGTACAATGCACGGCCAGCTTCAACGTATTGCTCTGGTGTTTCACCCGCCTTTGGCTCTTGGCTTGAGAAATAAGCGGCTAGGTCTTTCATGTCTTGCTCTGAAAGTGGGGCAGCCATGCCGTTCATGACAGCATTGTTACGACCTTCCTCGCCACCTGTTTGAGAGGCAAGTTTAAATTCGGTTAATTGCTTAACAATGTACTCCTCATGCTGGCCAGCAATCTTTGGGTTCATGTCAATCATGCTGTTGCCATCAGGGCCATGACAGGCTGCACATACTGCAGATTTCGCTTTACCTGCCTCGGCGTCGCCTTCTGCCATAGCAGTTGCGCTTAAACCTAAAGACATACATACCAACAAACACAGTTTTTTCATAATAAATCTCTTAAATGGATCCAACGGCTCGCGTGATATACGTGATATCATGCGTATTTTACACATTTAACGCGTCAGAAAAACCTATTCCATGATAAAACTATGGTTTTTAGTTGGTTTATTCATTAAAAAACTGTAAACCGAAGGTTGAGACGCATGTGGAGGTAAGTCTAGATGTCGTATTACACCAAAGCAAAATTCTTTACGAGCGCACCTGATATTCGTCATTTAAAGAATGATACCGGAATTGAAGTAGCGTTCGCGGGCCGCTCTAATGCGGGTAAATCGAGTGCACTTAACACGTTAACTCGTCAGAAGAACTTGGCAAGAACGAGTAAAACACCGGGTCGCACCCAATTGATCAACGTCTTTGAGTTAGAAGAAGACTTACGCTTGGTTGATTTGCCAGGATATGGCTTTGCAAAAGTGCCAGTAGCCATGAAAAAGAAGTGGCAGGCGTCACTTGGTGAATATCTTCAAAAGCGCAAGTCCCTTAAAGGATTAGTCGTTCTAATGGATATTCGTCACCCCTTCAAAGATTTAGACCAAGATCTTATCCATTGGGCAGTAGCCTCAAATATTCCAGTACTGGCACTTCTCACTAAAGCCGACAAACTTAAAAGCGGTAAGCGAAAGGCACAGCTGTTAATGGCGCGTGAAGCTGCGATGGCATTTATGGGCGATGTTACCGTGCAAACCTTCTCGTCATTAAATAAGCACGGGTTACCCGAATTAGAGCGTATTTTGGATACGTGGTTTGGCTTAGATAAACAAGACGAAACAGAAGAGTCTGATAGCGAAGTACAGTAGCTCAATTCACCCTTACCGTTTGTGCTGATCTGACGTGCCCGATGTATAGGTATGATGGGGTGTTAGACAAAAGAACGCCCCGCATAGAGCGAGGCGTAAACTGAGAGAAAACACATAAAAACCGTAGATATAGAGTCGTGATAAATAGAAAAGTTCAGAAAAATTAAAATAAAATTCGCTTTATTTTTTAAGTTATTGATATTTATGAATTATTTATTTCCCGTAGATATAAAAAAACCCCGACAAAACTGTCGGGGTTAAAGCAAAGGTTTGAAAACAGCTTTCTCACCTCTGTACCCTACATGTGTAATATTACAACAAAGCACAGAAAAGGCAAGGGTGTTATGTAATTAAATTACCAAATTTAATGAATATAACGCGCCTTTTAATGTAAAAACTGTAATCTAATTACCAAACTAGTGCGCTTCATCCCAGTTTTCGCCCACACCAGCCTCAACAACCAGCGGAACATTTAGCGTAGCTGCGCTTTCCATAAGAGCAGTAATAGTAGAGACATAGGTTTCCACTTTGTCTTCTTTTATTTCAAAAACCAATTCATCGTGCACCTGCATCATCATTGTCACATCATCAGATGCATTTTTTCTAATCCAGTCATCAACTTTGATCATCGCCATCTTAATAATGTCTGCCGCTGTGCCTTGCATAGGCGCGTTTATCGCTGCGCGCTCTGCGCCTTTTCTACGTGCACCATTACTGGCTTTAATATCAGGCAAATAAAGTCTGCGACCAAATACGGTTTCTACATAACCTTTTTCTTTCGCGCTCTCACGTGTTGAATCCATGTACTCAAGCACGCCTGGGTAGCGCTCGAAGTAAAGATCCATATATTTTTGTGCTTCATTACGTGGAATATTAAGTTGCTTCGACAACCCAAAGGCACTCATACCGTAAATTAAGCCAAAGTTAATCGCTTTTGCACTGCGACGCTGTTCAGTGGTTACTTCATCAAGTGGCACACCAAAAACTTCCGCTGCGGTTGCTTTATGAATATCTTTACCATGCGCAAAGGCATCTAACAGACCTTTATCGCCAGAAAGGTGCGCCATAATGCGCAGCTCAATTTGTGAGTAGTCGGCTGCGACGAACTTATTTCCTTCTCTGGGTACAAATGCCTGACGCACGCGGCGACCTTCCTCATTTCGGATAGGGATGTTCTGTAAGTTAGGATCGGTAGAAGAGAGTCGTCCCGTGGCGGTTACTGCTTGGTGATAAGAAGTATGCACTCGACCCGTACGATGATTGATCATCTTAGGAAGTTTATCCGTGTAGGTATTCTTTAGCTTGGTTAGGCCACGGTATTCCATGATCTTCTTCGGCAACGGGTACTCAAGCGCAAGTTCTTGCAGTACGTCCTCAGAAGTAGACGGCGCCCCTTTAGGCGTTTTCTTTATGATCGGTAGCGACATTTTTTCGAACAAGACATGTTGAAGCTGTTTAGTAGAACCTAAGTTGAATGGCTCGCCAGCTTCCTCATGTACTTCACTTTCAAGCTCGGCAATCCGGGTGGCAAGATCCTGGCTTTGCTGACGCAGCCTTTGGCTGTCTATCAATACACCTTCCTGTTCCATACGAGAAAGTACACAGGCTAGGGGAACCTCAACATCTATCAATAGATTTTTAAGCTCAGGAATTTCTTTCAACTTAGTCCAAATAGCGTTGTGTAAGCGAAGCGTGATATCAGCATCTTCTGCGGCATAAGGCTCAGCTTCTTCAAGGCTAATTTGATTAAACGTTAGCTGCTTTGCGCCTTTACCCGCAATCTCTTCGAAGTGAATAGTTTTATGACCAAGGTAGGCTAGGGCAAGTGAGTCCATATCATGGCGCTGTGCAGTACTGTTTAGTACATAGCTCTCAAGCATGGTGTCAAAGCCAATGCCGTTTAAGGTAATGTCATAGTTCGCTAATACGTTTTTGTCGTATTTTATGTGTTGACCTACTTTGATCACGGTGTCCGATTCTAAAATAGGTTTTAATGCGTCTAATACGAATTCTCGTGATAGCTGGGCGGGTGCATCTGGGTAATCGTGAGCAACAGGCACATAAGCTGCTTCACCTTCCTCTATACAAAATGAAACACCAACTAACTCCGCATCCATGTAGTTAAGGCTGGTTGTCTCGGTATCAAAAGCGATTAGCTCGGCTTTTTCTAGCTTCGCGACCCACGCATTAAAGCGTTCCTCATCAAGCACTGTCTCATACTTCGACTTATCTATCTCTACCGATTCACTTTGTTCGCTCTCTTCTGCGCTATCGCTTTTTTCTTCGTTGGTGTTTGCATTGGCACCAGAGGTATCTCCGCCGGCTATTAGCGCGCTTACTTCTGCATGCCAGCGTTTGAACTCGTATTCGGCAAACAGATCGCGAAGTTGTTCGTTATCGGCTTGGCAAGGCATAAGAGCTTCGACATCATAGTCAAGGTCAAGATCGATGCTGATAGTAGCTAGGGTATAAGAAAGCCGAGCTTGCTCTTCGTATTCCTGCATTTTAGCCGCCATCGACTTACTGCCTCTAAACGACAGATCTGCAATTTTATCCAGGTTCTTATATATGTCGTCGATACCGCCAATACCGTTTAACAAGGCTTGAGCACTTTTATCACCTACACCAGGTACACCTGGGATGTTATCGACTTTATCGCCCTTAAGCGCAAGGAAGTCGATCACAAGCTCCGGTGGAATACCAAACTTCGTATTTACACCTTCGACATCCATCAGTTGGTTTGTCATGGTGTTGATTAAGGTGACATGTTCATTTACCAGCTGCGCCATGTCTTTATCGCCGGTGCTGATAAGGGTATCAATACCTTTTTCTGTGGCGTGTTTGGCTAACGTGCCAATCACGTCATCAGCTTCTACACCCGATTCAACAATAACAGGTAATCCCATTGCCTTAATGATGGCGTGCAACGGTTCGATTTGGCTTCTTAGCTCATCCGGCATCGGAGGACGGTTCGCTTTGTACTCTTTATAGATGTCATCGCGAAAGGTCTTGCCTTTAGCATCAAAAATCACCGCCATATGCGTCGGGTTGTATTGTTTGATCAAGCTTTTAAGCATGTTCACAACACCATAAATAGCACCGGTGTCTTGGCCCTTTGAGTTGGTTAAAGGTGGTAAACCGTGAAAGGCACGAAAAAGATATGACGATCCATCGACAAGAATAAATGGAGGCTTTTTAGAATCAGGCATAGATGGCGATTTTCCAATAGAGAATATGAGCGCAAGGATGCCACAGGCTAGGGCAGATCGCCATATCATGAAGGAACATTAAGGTCGATAGCGGATCGCATTTCGCCTGTGGATAACTTTGTGATCTAAAATTTTGGGCACAGTGATCCGGGTGATCTTTGTCAAGTTAAAGATCACCTTTCAAATCAAGAAAAATAAGGGAATGAGACTTAGGTGTGAAAACAGCGTACCTGCTACTTACCATTCCATTTTATGTGGATAACTTGGTGTACGTTTATTTTTGGTTTAACCAAGTTGGTCAAGTAATGTAGCATAACCATTAACAATGTATACACGTATTATTAAGAACTTTTTTTGAACAGTTGTGTGTTTAATAGCCAAATTTTGAATAAGTAGATGGCATAGCGTCTAGGAGGACAATATGAAACAAGTAGCCGTTATTTTAAGTGGTAGTGGTGTGTTTGACGGGGCTGAGTTACACGAAGCGGTATTGACACTTTTAGCCATTGAGCAAGAAGGTGCGTCTTACCAATGTTTTGCTCCAGATGTAAACCAACTGCATGTAGTCAATCACTTAACCGGTGAGGTATCAGAAGGTGAAGCACGAAATGTGTTAGTAGAATCGGCCCGTATTGCCCGAGGTGATATAAAACCCGTGACTGAGTGCGACGTAACTGCTTTTGACACACTTATTTTACCTGGTGGCTTTGGCGCTGCGAAGAACCTGTGCACGTTTGCTGTAGACGGTGAAAATTGTACCTTTAACGAAGAGGTGCTGACAGTGTGCAAAGCCTTTGCACAAGCTAAAAAGCCCGCAGCGTACGCGTGTATTGCACCTGCGCTAGCAGCAAAAGTGTATGGCAACAAAACTAAACTGACCATTGGCAATGACGAAGCCACGGCTGGTGGGTTGAATGCATTAGGAGCCACGCATGTAGAGTGCCCAGTTGATGAGGTGGTTGTTGATAATGACGCAAAGCTTGTTACTACACCTGCGTATATGCTGGCGCAAAGCATTAGTGAAGCCAATGCGAGTATTACTAAAATGGTTAAAACCGTGCTTGCTATGAAATAGGAAACTAAAAAATAAAAGTGGTTGGTTTTTTCCTAGTGAAAAGATCAGGTGCCTTTATGTGTAATTAGCCTAATGTAGTGGGGAGACAAAGGTTTCCCCTTGTTCATTATAGTCCTATAATCAAAACCCTATGCGTAACGTATAGGATTTCATCTACCTTGTTTCACGTAGATAGATTCGCTTTTTGAAACCATATCAAAAAGCACATTGTAACTAGGGCTCAGTAGTCCTTATGCGCACTATAAAAATAAAGGCATAACAAACAATGCACTACCGTGCCATCATACGAATACTTGGGTTATTAATTGCGCTTTTTAGCGTAACCATGATCCCACCCGCTATCGTGTCGTTGATTTATCAAGATGGCAGTGGCCTGCCTTTTATCCTCGCATTTATATTTTGTGTCATCGGCGGTATGGCATTGTGGTATCCCAACCGTCAGCAGAAAAATGACTTAAGAGCACGAGAAGGGTTTCTGATTGTTGCGCTGTTTTGGTCAGTACTAGCAAGCGTGGGGGCAATTCCACTTATCTTGCTAGAGCAACCAAGCATGACGGTAACCGATGCTTTCTTTGAGTCATTTTCTGGCCTGACTACCACTGGAGCTACGGTTATTGAGGGGATAGATTTTCTTCCTCACTCAGTACAGTTTTACCGTCAACAACTTCAGTGGTTAGGTGGCATGGGTATCATCGTACTCGCAGTTGCCATTTTACCTATCCTTGGAGTAGGGGGAATGCAGCTTTATCGGGCAGAAACTCCTGGCCCAGTTAAAGATAATAAAATGACTCCGCGTATTGCCGATACGGCAAAGCATTTGTGGTACATCTACCTATCCATAACCATTGCATGTGCCGGTGCATACTGGCTTGCGGGAATGAATGTTTTTGATGCGATTTGCCATTCTTTCTCAACGGTTGCTATTGGTGGCTTTTCGAACCACGACGCCAGCTTAGGCTATTTTAATAGTCCTATGGTAAACGTGGTGTGTACCGTGTTTTTGCTTATTGCTGCGTTAAACTTCTCATTACACTATGCGGCGGTGAGCTCTCGTTCGGTTAAAGGCTATTTTAACGATCCAGAGTTTAAGGCGTTCTTTATCATTCAAGCCTCACTCATCGGGATTTGTTTCCTAGTACTTACGCTATCAGGCTACTATAGCTCGGCAGAGCAGGCTTTAGACCAAGCTATGATCCAAGCGGTATCTATTAGTACCACTGCCGGGTTTGCAACCACTGATTTTTCAGTCTGGCCGGCATTCCTCCCTATTATGCTTATTTTTTCAAGCTTTATCGGCGGGTGCGCAAGTTCCACGGGTGGGGGCTTAAAAGTAGTACGCGTCTGCTTACTGTTTCTACAAGGCAAGCGTGAGGTTGATAGGCTAATTCACCCGAAAGCGGTATACAGCGTTAAGTTTGGTGACCGTGCCATGCCTGACAGAGTAGTAGAGGCCGTATGGGGGTTCTTTTCAGCTTATGCAGTGGTGTTTGTTATCATTATGATAGGCTTGATTGCCACGGGTTTAGATAACCTAAGCGCCTTTACCGCTACTGCGGCCATGCTGAATAACTTAGGTCCGGGATTGGGGAGCGTAGCGGCCAACTATGCTGATGTTACTGACGCAGGCAAATGGATACTGGTGATTGCCATGGTATTTGGGCGACTAGAGGTCTTCTCATTGCTGGTCTTGTTCTCACCAACGTTCTGGCGCAGTTAACAAATAAACCGGTAGTTTTGATACGAGCTAAAAAAAGGGCGATAAATATCGCCCTTTATTTTTATGTCTTCAACTTTTAATCTTGCGGCACCTATGACGCTTTGCAAAAGCGCTAGCCAAAGAAAAATGCGCTGGGTTGGAACAGCTTTTCCACGTCGTTGATGTACTTCTTATCAACCAAGAACAAAATTACATGGTCGTTTGCTTCAATCTTGGTATCGCTGTGAGCAATAATCACCTGATCGTCTCGAACAATAGCCCCAATCGTGGTACCTGGCGGAAGTTTAATATCGCCTATTTGTTTGCCAACCACCTTAGAGGTATTTTCATCACCGTGCGCTATCGCTTCAATAGCCTCGGCAGCACCTCGTCGTAATGAGTACACGTTTACAATGTCACCTCGACGTACGTGAGTCAGTAGCGCCGAGATAGTGGCTTGTTGAGGTGAAAACGCGATATCTATCTCACCGCCTTGCACCAAGTCCACATAAGCACTTCGCTGGATAAGCACCATGGCTTTTTGTGCACCCATACGCTTTGCCAGCATGGCCGACATGATATTCGCTTCATCGTCGTTGGTAACGGCTATGAAAGCGTCAACTTGCTCGATATTTTCTTCACTTAGCAATTCAGGGTCAGACGCGTCACCGCTAAATACAATGGTTTTATCTAAGTTCGCAGATAAATATTTGGCCCTTTCTGGGCTGTATTCAATAAGCTTAACGTTATGATTGTGCTCTAACTTTTTCGCAAGGCCTGCGCCAATCAAGCCACCACCGGCTATCATAATTCGTTTGTAGCTTGATTCGAGCTTTTGAAGCTCACTCATTACTGCGCGAATGTGCTTGGTAGCGGCAATAAAGAACACTTCATCATCGGCCTCAATAACCGTGGTACCTAACGGGCGAATAGGGCGGCCGCGTCGGTAAATGGCAGCAACCCGGGTTTCAACGTTAGGCATGTGGTCTTTAAGCGCAGATAACGCGTGGCCTACCAATAAGCCACCGTAATAGGCTTTAACCGCAACAAGGCTGGCTTTGCCTTCAGCAAACTCAACCACCTGAAGTGCACCCGGGTAGTCGATAAGACGTTTGATGGCCTTAGTTACCAACTGCTCGGGAGCGATAATGTGGTCAACGGGAATGTCTTGCTGCTTATATAGCTGCTCTTGGTAAATGATGTACTGTTCAGAGCGTACGCGAGCGATTTTAGTGGGTGTTTTAAATAGGCTGTAGGCCACCTGACAGGCCAACATATTGCTTTCATCACTATTGGTTACGGCAATCAGCATATCTGCATCTTCTGCACCGGCCTTACGCAACACATCAGGGTGTGATCCCACGCCTGTTATTACTTGTAAATCAAGACGGTCTTGAAGTGCGCGCAATATAGTGGGGTCAGAGTCAATAACCGTTATTTCGTTATTCTCACCCACTAAGTTTTCAGCAAGTGTTCCGCCTACTTGGCCGGCCCCTAAAATGATGATCTTCATCGTTATTATTTTGCCTTCATATTCGTGCAAGTCTTAACTGTGTGACGTTGCACAACTATTGAACTCAGTCTGCTGACTTTACCAGCCTCGCATAATAGAAACCATCCATTTGTTGCTCTCCTGGCGTTATCTGGCGCCCGGGTTTATCAACGGTTTCTGTTTTCACTATGGGCGATAACGAGGCATCTGGAGTGTCGGCGAGAAACTGCTGTATTTGCGCCATGTTCTCTTTTGGCAAAATAGAACATGTTGCATAAAGCAGCGTGCCGCCTGGCTTTAATAGACCCCACAAGGTTTCTAATATGCGCCGTTGTAGCTGTGCTAGATTGTCGATGTCATTGGCTTTTCGAAGCCATCTAATATCTGGGTGACGTCGAATAACGCCAGTTGCAGAGCAGGGGGCATCCAGTAATATTCTGTCGAAGGGCTTTCCGTCCCACCAGGTCTCAGGATTAGCTGCATCACCCTGCTTAATATCGACCGTATGCTTAAGGCGAGTCATGTTTTCTTCTACGCGTTTTAGGCGTGTAGCGTCGGCATCAAGCGCTAACACGTACTCTGTATCAGGTGCACACTCAACAATGTGCCCTGTTTTTCCACCGGGTGCGGCGCAACAGTCTAGAATACGTTCGTTTGCTTGAGGCTTTAGGTAATGCGCAGCTAATTGCGCTGCCCCATCTTGTACCGCAAAGTGACCTTTTTCAAAACCGGGCAGGGCAGTAATATCTTCTCGCTTAGTCAGAATTACCGCATCAGCGTGGTTTTCACTAAGGGTATATTCAACCCCTGCTTTATCTAGAGCCTGAGTAAATGCCGCCAACGATGTTTGCAATTTATTCACGCGAAGCCAGATGGGGGCCATGGCATTCGTTTCACTACGTACCTGCTCGGCGTCGTCACCGTAGGCGTTCTCAATTGCCTTAAATAACCACTTTGGTAAGCCGCTGTTTATGATGGTGTCGTCTACCGGTTTGTCAGCAAGGTTCTCACGCTGAAAATTACGCAGTACTGCATTAACTAACCCTTTTAGCCCTGCAGCATTTAAATAAGAGGCGGCGGCGACGGTTTCACCTACGGCGGCGTGATTGCTAACGCGGGAAAAACTGAGCTGGTACAAACCAAGAAGAATAAGGTGTTCAATGACCTTCTTATTGCCTTTTAGAGGCCTATCCAACAAAGAGCGTAGCCAGTGTTGTAAAAGGGGCAGGCGACGCATCACACCTAACGACATCTCTTGAAGCCATGCGTTATCTCTAGCGTTGTGTCTGCGCTGAACGCGCTCTAAGCACTCACGAGATGACTTGCCTTGTTCTAAAATTTGATAGATGACCCACGCGCAATCTGCGCGCAGGTTCTTTTGTTTGGGAAGGGGTAATGGTTTCACGTTTAGTCCGCTTGTGTCAGACAACGGCCCACTTCAAACCACGTTTGGCGAGCATTGATAACGTCTGACGCTGGAAGCGCCTTTTTGCCAGGAATTTGAAGAGATGTAATGCAAAGCGCATCGCGCCCCGTAGCGATAGTAATGCCCTCTTTATTAGCACTGATTACCGTACCTGGCGTGGCACCTTTATTTAAAGGAACAACGCTGGCAGACCATACTTTAACGTTCTGATCTTCGACCTGCATCCACGCTACAGGCCAAGGGTTGAAGGCGCGGATATTTCGCTCTATTTGCTCAGCATCGTCTGCCCAATTAATCAGGGCTTCTTCTTTTGATAGCTTTTTCGCGTAGGTCGCTTGAGAGTCGTCTTGTTTGGTGGGCGTGTAACGATCAAATTCATTAACGACCTCAACCAACGCTTGTGGTCCTAGCTCTGCTAGCTTTTCATATAAGGTGGCGCTGGTATCTTCAGAGGTAATAGGCAATGTTGCTATGTGAAGCATGTCACCCGTATCTAAACCTTCGTCCATTTGCATTATAGTTACGCCGGTCTCAGCGTCACCCGCCCAGATTGAACGCTGTATTGGTGCCGCGCCTCGCCACTTAGGCAGAATAGAGCCGTGCACGTTAATGCACCCTAGCTTAGGTGCATTTAACACCGCGGTAGGCAGTATCAGTCCGTAAGCAACAACTACCATTAAATCGGCATTGAGCGAGGCTAATTCTTCCTGAGCGTCTTGAGCTTTAAGCGACTGAGGCTGGTAAACTGGAATGGCGTTTTCTTCTGCTAATACTTTAACCGGACTGGCGGTAAGCTTTTTACCTCGCCCTGCGGGTCTATCAGGCTGAGTGTAAACAGCAATGACTTCGTGCTCGCTCTCGAGTAACGCTGATAGATGTTTAGCTGCAAAATCCGGAGTACCGGCAAAAATCACTTTCAATGGAGTTGTCACGTTATTCCTTAGGCTTTTGCAGCAAGACGCGCTTCTTTCTCAAGCTTTTTACGAATACGTTGGCGCTTAAGCGGTGAAAGGTAATCAATAAACAATTTGCCTTTTAGATGATCCAACTCGTGCTGGATACAAATCGCTAACAAACCTTCTGCATCCAACTCAAAGCTTTCGCCATTCTGATCTAGCGCTTTTACGGTAATTGATTCGGCGCGCTCAACTTTCGCGTAATTACCCGGCACTGATAAACAGCCTTCTTCGCTAATCGTGGAGCCATCTCTACGAATGATTTCAGGGTTAATAAATACGCGTGGCTCGTTTTGATCTTCCGATACGTCCATTACAACAACTTGAACGTGGCGGTTAACTTGCGTTGCAGCAAGGCCAATACCGTTCTCGTCTTTCATGGTTTCGAACATGTCCGATACCAATTGTTTAATTTCGTCGTTAACCTCTTCAACCGGCTTAGCTACCGTGCGAAGACGTTCATCAGGAAAACTTAATACGTCTAAAATTGCCATTTCTCGCTTACTTCACCTTTTCGCTGTATAAATTCATATACGATCTAATTGCCAGCACACTTTACAGTGCTTATTAAGTTACTATTCTAACGTATATCGGGCTGTTTCGTGCAGTTTTTTACCGAAACCCTATTAGAATACCTAGTTATGCCGATATAGTGCTATTGTCTGAAAAATCAACAATAAGTGACAGTGAATAATTTGCAGGTGGTTAATTTGAAAAAGCGATTGATTTACGCGCGTCGTGCAGCATTGTTTATCTTAGGTGCACTGCTTTCTTTGCCTACCTTTGCGCTGCAGCTAAAAGAGAGCGCGCCAGAAACCTACACAGTAAAGCGTGGGGACACGCTATGGGCAATCGCTAACGTTTTTCTCAATGAGCCTTGGCTCTGGCCTGAATTATGGCGAACCAACACCCAAATCGACAATCCACACCTTATTTACCCGGGCGATGTTATCGTCGTTGGGTATGTTGATGGGCAGCCTGTATTAAGTGTAAAGCGCGACAAACCTTCCTATAAGCTTTCTCCGGCTACCGATAAGCGAGTAAAACCGAAGCCTGTTGATGTGTTGTCGTGGACAACTATCTCTCCATTCATTAGACAACATATGCTGCTAGACGAGGAAAGCTATGCTTCGCTACCTAAATTGCTGGGTAATCAGGATGGAAACGTAAGGTTTGCGTCTGATGATTTTGTGTTAAGCCAGCAACAATTCAGTACCGACGATCAGTACAGAGTAGTAAGAAAGCACGCTACGATTAGAAATCTTGATGGGGAAATCCTTGGTATTCAAGTTACCCATGTTTCAACAGCTTCACTAGTGGAGACAGATGAAGGTAGCAACACGATGTTACTTTTCATCGACGATGCGAACCAAGAAGCTACGCGCGGTGATAAGTTAATGGCGGGTGGATTTGAACATCCTGAAGGCTTTGAACTTGTTCCGGCTACTTCGCAGCGAGGCGCAATAGTTGGAGATTTGCATGATCACGATTTACTTGGCAAATACGACGTTGTCATTCTTGATTTAGGCAGTATGGAAGTAGCGCCAGGTACGGTCCTGGGGCTTTACTCACAAGGTCCAGCCATTATTGACGAAGAAAGTCCACGCTATGTAGATGAACCCGGCGCTAACACTGGTGGTGAGTGGTTTATCGATACAGTATCGCAACCCGCGCTTAAAGTAGGTGAAGTTGTTGTGTTTAAAACATTTGATGCGGCAAGTTACGGATTAATAACGCGAGCGAACAAAGGGATAAAGCGCGGCTTTATTGTCGCAAAGCCCTAAGCGTTGCATGGTTCATTGTCGCTCGCATTAGGAGCGATAATGGCACCACAATCTTCTCAGTTAGACAGCGAAACATTAGCATGGATAGCGCTGGCTTCCGCTCAGCGTGTTTCACCTAAACTATGGCTACAGGCTCTCGAAAAATATCAACTTTCTACTGTCGATTTAGGCAGCAACACGTCTTCGCTGCCTAACGAGGTTAAACAACTCACCAACAACATTTCACCGCCTCTTATTGATGCAGCAATAAACTGGCTGCAAGCGAGCGACAATAGACACATCGTGCCGTTGTCATCGCCTCACTATCCAGAATTACTTAAGCAATTGGATAGTCCGCCCCTCGCGCTATTTGCCACGGGAAACAAAGCGCTATTTCAAAAACCACAGATTGCTATAGTGGGAAGCAGAAGGGCCAGCCTTCAGGGTAAGCGTACCGCAACCGACATTGCTTATGGGTTATCTAGTAGCGGAGTTGTAGTGACGAGCGGCCTTGCCATGGGCATTGATAGCGCCGCACACCAAGGCGCCCTGTCTGGTAGCACCGGAACCATTGCGGTAATGGGTACGGGACCTGAAAAGGTATATCCGGCTAAAAATAGTAAGCTCTATGAAGCTATCAACAATGACGGAGGTGTCACCGTTACAGAGTTTTTTCCGGGGCAGGGACCTAAGCCTTGGCATTTTCCAAGGCGAAATCGAATTATCGCAGCGTTATCCCTTGGAACCTTAGTGGTAGAGGCAAAAATTAAGAGTGGCACCTTGATAACTGCGAATTTGGCCGCAGATATGGGGCGAGAAGTATTCGCTGTGCCAGGCAATATCGCTAACGCTTACGCTGAAGGTTGCCACTGGTTAATCCAACAGGGCGCCAAATTAGTAACAAATATAAGCGATATTCTCGATGAAGTTGGCGTTCAGCCTGAACAACTAGGCTTGAATGTTGACGAGCAAAACGAAAAAAGTACAGCGAATAGCTTGGCAACCGATAAATTATTAGCTAGTGTGGATTATGACATCACCGCTATTGATGTCATAGCCCAGCGCAATGCCATATCTGTATCGCAAGCAATGGCATCATTATTAGAATATGAGTTGCGTGGTTTAGTGGCCGCTGTCCCTGGTGGTTACGTTAAATTGAGGGGAAAATAATATGTTCGATATCCTCATGTATCTGTTTGAAAACTTCATTCACAGTGAAACGGAAATTCGTGTTGACCAAGACGAGTTAACGGAAGAGCTTGTGCGCGCAGGATTTCATCACGATGAGATTTATAAAGCCCTCGCATGGTTAGAAAAGTTAGCGGCACTGCAAGAGACGGACATCAAACCGTACTTTTGCAAGGGTATTAGCACTAGCTTAAGCCGTATTTACACGCATGAAGAACAAATGCGTTTAGATGTGGAATGTCGCGGTTTTCTTATGTTCTTAGAACAGGTTAATGTGTTGGATGCCTCCACACGCGAAATGGTTATAGATCGCGTTATGGAAATTGATTCCAATGAATTTTGCTTGGAAGACCTGAAGTGGGTTGTGCTAATGGTACTATTCAACGTACCTGGCAAAGAGAAAGCCTACGCACAAATGGAAGATCTTTTGTTCGAAGAGCCAGATGGTGTTCTGCATTAATGCAGTTGTAGTCACTGGTATTTGAATCTTTACTTAAAAATGCGCTGTGAAATTGCAGCGCGTTTAAGGCCTTAACGTCCAATACATGTCTAAAATAGACCATTCACTCTTTTCAGCGCACGAGCATGCTCTCGATGATAATTTCGGAGATTGCCCCGAGTGCGGTAAACCTCTTCATATAAAGAACAGTAAATCTGGCCCTTTTATCGGGTGTACGGGCTATCCGGAATGTAGCTTTAGTAAGCCACTTCACGATAAACAAACCACCATACTGAAAACCTTAGACGGTGTAGCCTGCCCTGAATGCGCATCCGACTTAGCCATAAAGAAAGGGCGGTTTGGCATGTTTATCGGCTGTATCAATTTTCCTTCATGCCATCACATAGAGCCCATTAAAGAAAAAGAAGATACTTTGGTGGATTGTCCAAAGTGTAAGAAAGGGCATCTAATCTCGCGTACTAACAAATACGGCAAACAGTTTTTTGCGTGCAACCATTATCCACAATGTCGATATGTGCTAAATTTCACGCCGGTTAATGAAAGCTGCCCAAACTGCGGTTGGGGAGTATTGATAGATAAAAAGGGGCAGTTACAGTGTCCTCAGCCTAGTTGTGGCTTTAAAAAGTAATTATACGAACAACTAAACGAAGAACTATACGTAGAGATTAAAACCATGTCTGATATCCAAAATGGGAACGTAAACACGTTTACCCCCGTTGAGGCTAACTCACCTGAAGTAGACCCTGTTGTATCCGCATTCCAAGCTGGCAGTTTAATCGTTTATCCAACCGAAGCGGTAATGGGCATCGGATGTGACCCCGACAATGAAGCCGCTGTAAATGCGCTGTTAGAGATAAAACAGCGACCGGTAGAAAAGGGCGTGATCTTGATTGCAGCAAACTACAGTCAGCTACTGCCTTATGTTAACGATAACGCCATTCGCCCTGACAGACGCACCGATATTTTTTCGAGCTGGCCAGGCCCTAATACTTGGCTATTACCTAAGTCGTCATCTGCGCCAGTTTGGTTAACCGGCAAGCATAGTAAAATAGCGGTGCGCGTAACTAATCACCCTGTAGTAGTGGAATTGTGCAACAAGTTAGGTAAACCGTTAGTTTCTACAAGCGCTAACCTGACCGGCCAACCGCCAGCCATCACCACTGAAGAGGCAAAAGCCGTATTCGCTGATTCCGTCTTCTATGTCGAAGGGGAAGTAGGCGGTGCAACTAAACCCAGTACCATTCGCGATGGTGACACAGCAGAGGTAATAAGAGCATGACATCAGCAGAATTACTGGACGGTAAAAATGCCGCTGAAGTAATAGAACAAGTAAAAAGCTATTTACTACGGCTGCAAGACACCATTTGCCAAACCCTTGAACTTGCCGATGGTAAGGGCCAGTTTGTTGAAGACAGCTGGCAGCGAGAAGAGGGTGGCGGTGGCCGCTCTCGAGTACTAAAAAATGGTGCGGTGATTGAACAAGGCGGCGTTAACTTTTCTCATGTGTTTGGTAGTCAAATGCCTGCTTCAGCAACGGCTAATCGCCCTGAGCTTGCGGGAAGAAACTTTCAAGCAATGGGTGTATCACTCGTTATTCATCCACATAACCCGTACATCCCAACGTCACATGCTAATGTTCGCTTTTTTATTGCAGAAAAAGAGGGCGAAGCACCTATCTGGTGGTTTGGCGGCGGCTTCGACTTGACGCCATTTTATCCGTTTAAAGATGACGTTTTGCATTGGCATGACACTGCAAAGAAGCTGTGCAAACCATTTGGCAATGATGTCTACCCTAAGTACAAAAAGTGGTGCGACGACTACTTTTACTTAAAGCATCGCAATGAAACTCGCGGAGTGGGCGGTTTGTTCTTCGACGACCTGAATGAATGGGGCTTTGAACAGTCATTTGCATTTATGCAGGCTGTTGGTAATGGCTTCATCGATGCTTACGTTCCTATTGTTGAACGTCGTAAGCAAACCGATTTCGGCGAAAGAGAGCGTGATTTCCAACTTTATCGCCGGGGCCGCTACGTTGAGTTTAACCTTGTATTTGACCGGGGCACTTTATTTGGATTGCAAACCGGCGGGCGTACGGAATCAATTCTAATGTCGATGCCGCCGCTCGCGCGCTGGGAGTATTGTTATACACCTGCACCGGGTAGCGCCGAAGCCAAGCTGACAGACTGGTTAAAACCTACTGATTGGTGATTAATTATTAAATAAGGCTCCGCTTAAATCCTTACGCGGACCGCCGATAGCAGCTTTCATCTTTAATGACTAAAAAACGCCGTATTAACGTTAATGCGGCGTTTTTTTTGATCTACATCAAGGTGGAATATCATCTGTGTTTCAGTGAGTTATCAAACTTGCGCTGGATCAATGTTTCTCTTAACCACAGGCGTAAAGTATCGCCATCTTAGTTAAACACAAAAGAGACACATCATGCGCAAACACTTTTTTTCTGCATCTGCACTTTGCTTTACTCTTGCTGCACTCTCACCTTTAGCTAGCGCTCACCAGCAGGGCGACTGGATTGTTCGTGGCGGTCTTACTACCGTTGCTCCTGACGAATCTACCTCTAACATCGTCGCGGGTGGAACTGATCTTGGCGTTGCCCTTAATATCGATAACGATACTCAGCTAGGTCTAAACGTAGCGTACTTTATTACTGATAACATTAATATTGAGCTGCTTGCCGCAACGCCGTTTAAGCACGACGTGAATTTTTCTGTTGCTGACCCGTTAGGGACGGGTAACCAGCTTGGAGAAGTCACGCACCTTCCACCTACGCTTACCGCAAACTACTATTTTAATGATGCCAGCTCTGCGTTTCAGCCGTACATTGGTGCTGGTATCAACTATACCTTTATCTTTGATGAAGAGTTTACAGGTGCAAATGAAACAGCTGGCTTAAGCGACCTTTCGCTTGATAATTCATTTGGCTTGTCAGCACAGGTGGGAATGGATTACCAAATTGATACCAAATGGCATGTTAATGCATCGGTTCGATTCATTGATATAGATACCGAAGCAACCTTCAAAGTGGGTGATGCTGCTGGAAAGGTAAGTGATATTGAAATAGATCCTTGGGTGTATACCTTATCGGTGGGTTACACATTCTAATTATTAGTTCTACGCCTTATTAACTATTAGGCTTTCACAATTGCACTACTTTATGCGCCATAAAGAGCGTAGACAGTAACAGGGGAGTTGCGCGTTAAAAGGTTAATCCTTTCAACGCGCTTTTTTATTTTGTATTCACCATGTGATTGGCGAGTTGATCAAGTGCGTCTATCAACTGTTGAGCTAAGGCGATATCTTCAACCGTTTTAAACATGGCTTTTCGCATGCAATACATCCACTGCGCTTTTAACTCTGGTGTTACGGTATAAGGTAGGTGGCGTGCACGCAGACGCGGGTGGCCATACTGCTGCTGGTAATCATCAGGACCACCAAGCCATAAACTTAAATAGAGAAAGAACACGTGGCGAATTCTGTCAAATGGCTGGGGGTGAATAGCTAGCAGTTCATTGGCGAGTGGATCGGTTTCCATTATGTCGTAAAACGTATTTGCTAATTCCCGTACTTTCTCCTCTCCACCTATACGTTCATATGGTGTACTCTGCGAAGCACGATTATCGCTTTTCTTCTTTATATTAAATAAGTCTCGTATTCCCATGAAAAAATTCGCTGTATTCGGAAATCCTATTGCACAGAGTTTATCACCAACTATCCATCAAATGTTTGCTGAACAAGTGGGAGAAAAGATTTCTTATGAAAAGATACTTGCGCCAGTAGATGGTTTTGTAGATGCCGCCAACGCGTTTTTAGCTCAGGAAGGCGCGGTAGGTTGTAACGTCACTATGCCTTTTAAGCTTGATGCATTCAACTTGGCAAAGGTAGATGACCAAGCAGCCAAAGATGCACAAGCTGTTAATACGCTAATGAATGGTGACAGCGGTGAAGTGTGGGGATACAACACTGATGGTGTAGGGCTGGTAAACGACTTGCTTAACAGCGGTGTGGAAATTAAGGGTAAGCGCGTGTTGCTTATTGGTGCCGGCGGCGCAGCCCGTGGCGTAATCTCCCCGTTAATAAAAGCAGGGGCCGCTTCTTTAACCATTGCAAATAGAACCAAAGCAAAAGCTGAGGAAGTAGTAAATGCTGCCTCTAACGCTAAAGTGCAGGTGGTCGCGCTTGAGGATATCGCAGATGTTGCGCCTCATATTATTATTAATTCAACAGCCGCCAGTTTAAGCAATGAATTGCCGTGCCGTTTAAATGATGGTGTTTTACAAAATTGTGAAGTGGTGTACGACATGGTTTATAAAAACTCACCCACGCGCTTTATGAGAGATGCGGCCGAACTTGGTGTCAAAACGCAAATAGATGGATTAGGGATGCTGGTTGAGCAAGCGGCTGAAGCTTTCTACATATGGACACAAAAGCGCCCCGATACTTCAGATATTGTAAAACGTGTCAGGGCTATCGTTGAGCAAGGTGAGAAGCGAAACTAGTTCGCTTCTTCAAGGTACTCATCTTTCAATACAACATAGTTAACGGCAGATTGTTTCAGGAATGCCATTTCGGCGTCGTTGAGCGGCCTTTTCTTTTGCATGGGGTTTCCCACGTAAAGAAATCCGCTTTCTAACCTTTTGTTCGGCGGTACTAATGTACCTGCACCAATAAACACATCGTCTTCAACAACAACACCATCCATTACAATAGCGCCCATGCCAACGAGAATTCGATTACCCAACTGGCAGCCGTGCAGCATACACTTATGCCCAACGGTAACGTCCTCACCAATAATAAGTGGGAAGCCATTGGGGTTTTTCTCAGATTTACGGGTAACGTGTAAAACACTGCCATCTTGAATATTAGAACGGGCACCAATACGAATTTTGTTCACGTCGCCACGAGCTGCAACCAGCGGCCAAATACTCGCATCATCTTCTAAAACTACATCACCGACGATTCTTGCCGAGCCATCAACATAGACATTCTTTCCTAATGTAGGAGAAACACCTTTAAAACTATCAATCGATTTATGCATTACACACTCATATAAATTGCGCAGAAAGTGAATTACGCAAACTCTAACAGCAATGCCGATGAGTTGGTACTAGTAGGGTGGTTACAGAGCCTACCTGTAATGCTTTAAGCATCAGATAACTATCCTACGTTGCAACACGCGAAGAGGAGGGTAGTAAATCACAAAGAGAAAAATGATAATGTAGTTTGCTAATAGAATTTATCGAGACGTTGTAATGCCCAAGCGCTATGTATTTTTCACTGCCCTTTCCTATGCGTATCCTATTTATAGACCACTACAAGAGGCCATTAGGGCTAGAGGTGACGAAGTAGCGTGGTTTTTGGAAGGAGAATGTCCCGATCTATTGAAGCCTGATGAAATTCGCCTTCATACTATTAATGATGTTATTGAATACAACCCCTTAGCCATATTTGCGTGTGGAAATATCATCTATCACTTTTTGCCAGGTATAAAGGTATCAGTATTTCACGGTTACCCGATTGGCAAGCGGGGGGAGAAGAGTAGCGCTACAGATGATCACTTCTCTATTCGCGGGTGGTTTGATATGTACTGTACTCAGGGGCCAAGTAGCACAGAGTATTTTAAGCAGCTTGAAGCAAAGCATCAGTTTTTTAAAGTGTATCAAACAGGTTGGGCGAAAGTGGATGACTACTTTTCTTCATATAAGAAGGAAAACGATGTTCCCACTATTCTCTACGCCACCACTTTTTCTAAAGGCATTACCTCTGCTCCTGTACTTGTCGACACAATAAGTAGGTTAGTGAAAGAAAAGAAATGGAATTGGCGTTTAACATTTCATCCTAAACTCAACGATCAAGCACTATTAAATAGATATCGTGCGCTGGCAGATGAAAATAGTAACGTTACCTTTGTTGATAATGTGCGTCTTGAAGACTTTCAGCAATCAGATGTCATGTTGTGTGACAGCAGCTCTATAATTTTAGAGTTTATGATGATGAACAAACCTGTTGTCACTTATCGCAATACAAACCCCGGACAACATTTACTTAATGTCACAGAAGTAAGCGAAGTAGAAAACGCCATTGAAACTGCATTAACGCGACCAGCATCATTAATGAAAGAGGTTAATGACTTTGCCCATTATCATGAAGCCTATAGAGATGGACGTAATTGCGAACGTATTTTAGATGCAGTCGATGACTTTGATAGTAACTATAAAGGTAAGATAAAAGCTAAGCCGCTTAACCTGTGGCGCAAGTTCAGGTTAAGGAATAAGCTGAAATACTGGAAATAGTTGGTATTTTGAGCGTTCAAAACGAATATGACACTTTTTTTAAAATAAGTGTTGACGTGAGCGCTCATTTCCCTAAAATGCGCATCCGCTTCGGGGGAAAAGCAAAACAGCAAGCCTCTTGAAGTAAGTCTCTACTACCTTTATAGGCCAGTAAAGACGGGAGTTTAGAAGAAACGCTTCAGAAAATAAATTTTCAAAAAGTGTTGACAACGAAAACTTCCAGCGTATAATGCGCACCTCACTCGAGCAGGGTGAGTCACTAAAAAACAACGGTTTCTAGTGAATGTTCTTTAAAAATTTAGACAAGACAATCTGTGTGGGCACTCGTTAAGAGTGTCACAACGACGATTCATATTTCGATATATTTAATTGAAGAGTTTGATCATGGCTCAGATTGAACGCTGGCGGCAGGCCTAACACATGCAAGTCGAACGGTAACATTTCTAGCTTGCTAGAAGATGACGAGTGGCGGACGGGTGAGTAATGCTTGGGAACTTGCCTTTGCGAGGGGGATAACAGTTGGAAACGACTGCTAATACCGCATAATGTCTACGGACCAAACGGGGCTTAGGCTCCGGCGCAAAGAGAGGCCCAAGTGAGATTAGCTAGTTGGTAAGGTAAAGGC
>NZ_CAMZMZ010000020.1:0-77784 GCF_947311905.1 Alteromonas sp. CyTr2
TTCCGGCCATTTACTTTCTCCAGCTAAAGTTCAATTATATCCTTAACTGGACTGGTCAACTCAATTAAACCACCTCACTTTTTTGGCGGTAAACAATTTAAAGGAATAAATGAAAACCGTTTAATTGGGTACTACAAAAAAGCAATAGTGTATCGAAAATCGCAGCGACTACCAGTAGATATGGTAACGCACGAAAAAAATCAACTAAAGTACTATCGATTTAAAGCGAAAGCTGAAGATGTCGTATTATTAAAACAAGTTGATCGGACTACTAAGTTTTCGCCCACGACCCAATCGCAATGGTGTTTTACTCCAAAGAAATATATTAACGTCGTTAAAAATATCTCTTTTTCAAAAGGTTCCATAGAAAAAAACTCTCCCAGAAAGTCTGGTAGAAAAAATACACCTTATTTACAGCGTATTGAAGTTGAGCGGAAAGCTGTAGCATTAACGATAACGCATTATGAGGAGTTCGGTTATGAGTATATCAAATCCGTAGAAAGCGAAAACTGCGGTTATGATCTAGAGATAGGTAAGGGTAAAGGTAAACTATGTGTAGAAGTAAAAGGTAGAGGCCAACAATCTCCAGACATAACATTGACTCCGAACGAATATAAGTATTTTAAGGAAAGAAAGAAAAACTATCGACTCGTAATTGTTACAGGATGTATGACCGATGAACCAAAAATTTTTATTTGTAAATTTAAGAATAAGAAGTTAATTGTCATAAACAATCAAGAAATGTCAGTAGTTGGAAAGACTGTGGAATCTTTCAGGTTACAAATTAATTAATCATGGGGTGAGACTTTTCTAGATACTTTCAATAATTACAAGCTTAGTTTTTATATAATACAATATTTATAGAAAAACTCAGTAAAGTGATAGTCATGGCAACTTTTTTACTTAGTACTACATAATTATAAAGTAGTTAAGTGTCTAGAGAGTTCTAGTCGATTCACTGGGCTAATAAATACACGCTTCATTACAGGTATACCGTTTCGTACTTGATTGGCGCTAGCAGCTTAAGAATACGGTTTTCTTGCTGATAGGTTAGCCCCACATCGCGCATCGCGCCTTGGACATACTCCACCAATATGTAAAATTCACGCTCCTTAATATTGAGACCCGTGTGAGACTCCAACATTGTTTTTCCATCGTATTCGCAAGGCCCGCCAATAAGCTCGCATGTTTGCAATACAAGTTGATCTCTTAAATGTTTTTTGGGAACACCTTTGAAGTAATGACCAATTACGGGGTCAGTGTAAATTCGCGTAATCGCTACGCCGTATATGGTATTGAGCGTTTTATGGCCGCCAATTTCTTCATAAAGGCTTTGTTCAGGAGCGCTGGCGCATGCGATTATCAATACGCTTAACGCAGCAATTACCATTAACCGGAAGCAGTGTCTGATCATTTCGTTCCCCTATCAAAAAGTGCTGTTTACCGTTAGATAAAATCCTGAAGAACTTTCTTGCAAAGGTAAATTGCCCAAATCCACATAGGCAGCGGTAATCGAAATAGATTTATTTGGGAAGTAGGCAATAAAGGCATCAACAACGGTGTCTTCTTCAGCTAAGCCTCCTAATCGATTGGTTTGCGTTCTAAACTCTGTGCCAATTGCTGTGGTAGGGCTAATTAATACTGCTAAAGAGCCCTCCCATTCGAGCTTAGCGCTATCGTTGTTTTCAGAACCAAATCCAAGTAAGCCAAACACATTCGCCTTTGTATATCGCGCGGTAAGATTGGTGAGTAAATTATAACCTGATGGAGTGCCTAACCACAGTTTCGTGGCTGAAAGGTAAACGTCGGTACCACTGTCGTCTTTCGCACCTAGCAGCATTGGTACGCCTACGCTGGGCAAGGGGGTCGTACCGTCGGGTAGCGAAAGAGAGCTGTCGTAGTCTCTGTTTTTCTTGTATTGTGCGCCGATGGATACTTGGGGTATCCATGAGTTTTGAGTAAAGACGCCATCGCCAAGAACCTTAACTTTTGCACCGATTATATCTTGCTCAATGGTGGTGCTGTTGGCGTTTGTAATAGCACCTTCTGTGAGTAACGCGAAAACGTTGCTTGTTAACCCTGAAGCAATATCGAGGCGCTGTCGCTGCACGCTAAGCTCTATACGGTCAAACAAACTAACGCTTGCCCCTGCTGTTGTAAGGGAATAATCGCTTAGGCTTAAGTACTGAATATTTGCCGAATAACTGACCTCTTCTTTACTCGCGTATCCGCCAATAAATGCCCAAGGCGTAATGCCGCCACCCGCTGTGCCCTCGAAACCTGTAATACCACCAGATGCAATTAAGCGAGATCCACTGTCTGCGAGTACGGGAGACGATGCGAGAAAAAGAGGGAGAAGCAAATGCCTAATCATAAGGTAAACCTAATGTTTTTAAATGGTTTTTTGTAATTCTATTTATCAGCATAGCGCTTAACCCATGAATTGTGAAATGCACGCTGCTGGCGATACTATCTATTATCGAATTTTTATTATCAAAAAATATTTGAAACTGATTCGTTTTTTATAGGGCTTATCATTGAAAAGCCGAATCTATACCATACACGCCATATTCATTGAGTACTTTAATTTTCTGTTCGCAGCATTCATGCGTGAACAACAAATAGCAGACGTATTGAGGAGTTAATTGTGTCTCATCCAATTATTGAAGATTTAAATAAGCGTTACACGGTTAAACAGTACGATGCGAGTAAACGCATTTCAGCTGATGATCTGGCGACAATTCTTGAGGCGTTGAGACTATCTGCGTCTTCAATCAACTCTCAGCCATGGAAATTTGTGGTTGTTGAAAGTGATGAAGCCAAGCAGCGTTTACACGATAGCTTTGCCAATAAGCATCAGTTCAATCAGCATCACGCTAAAGAAGCATCGCATACCATTCTGTTTGCCTATGATCCTAAATTTACGAAAGAGAAATTTGTAAAGCGTGTCGATGCAGAAGTAGCGTCTGGTCATTTGCCCGAAGATATGCGTGAAAACTTCATGGGCGCTTACGCATTTGCGGAAGCGAACACCGATGACAATGGCAATAACGCGGCGTGGACCAAAGCTCAAGTTTATCTAGCTCTCGGTAACGTACTACATACTTTGGCTCGCCTGGGGATCGCTTCTACACCTATGGAGGGTGTTGATCCTGAATTACTTGGTGAGTTGTTCAAAGATGAGCTGGATGGTCACGTTTGCGAAGTTGCACTTGCCATGGGGTACCCTGATACTGAGAATGATTGGAATCACGGCCTTCCAAAAGCACGCCTAGCGAAAGAAGACGTTATTACAATCGTTTAACTTGTAGAAATGTGACGTTCAAACAAACGCACGTCACTCGTAAATACGAGATGTAAAAAGAGCCCTTAGCATGGGCTCTTTTTACTACAGCAATTGAATTTGCTTTTTTAGCCCCCACTGTACTTTGCTTACAGACAACAATCACTGCTTCTTACTGCGAATGGAACTCTGGTGAATACAACCTTTAAACGCTTTTACCCCTCTACATTTGCGCCTTTCCTCATGGCGTGGGTATTGTCGTATCTGGTTGTTAGTACCGGGTTTCAGCCACCTGATGTAGCGAGTAATGCCGAGGTAACATCACAGTCACCACTTGCTAAGTTTGTTCATAACTCGCAAAGCTACTCTCTGCGATTTAACGCCAGCAAGCTGACGGACAACAACAGTGAGCAGCCTACCGATGCCGATCTCTTAGGGTTAATACCTGCTTCGTTGCACTCGGTTTATACCGGCCTTTTTGCTGTCAATACACGTTCAGCAGACGTTCCTTTTCAGTCACAAAAGTGGGTTAAACCAAGCCCTCGCGCACCACCCTCTATCCTGATTTAACAACTCATATGCGTCAACGTGGGGGCACACCTGTTGTGTTCTTAAATTTGGCGACCTTAAAAACATTATTATTCAGGATTCTAAAATGGCACGATTTTCATTTCGTGGCTTTGTGTATGTGCTCATCGTTATGCTCGGTTTACTGAGCGCTGCGCCCAACATATTGCCACAATCAATTAAACAGCAGTTACCTACGTGGTACACCACTTCCACACTATCTTTAGGCTTAGATTTGCAAGGTGGTTCGCATCTGCTATTAGCCGCAGACACCAACGCCTTGTTTGAAAAGCAACTCAATAGCTTTTCGAGTGACTTACTTAGCGAATTGCGCAGTCAAAACGTGCGCTATACAAAGACGTCTCATTCACTCACTCATAAAGATAGTCGTTCTGGAAGTATCGTCTTTACATTGCGTAGTGCAGATGATGCGAGAAAGGTAAAAGACACCGCATATCAAATTTCCGCTCAGCCAAATGGTTCAAGTGCACTTGATGTAGAGATAAAGCAAAGCACCGTTACCCTTACGCTTAACGAGCTATATACCGAACAACTGGTTAAAGACACGTTAAGCCGAAGTGTTGAAGTAGTTCGAAAGCGTTTGAACGAAACGGGGCTTACTGAGCCTAGCGTTACGCTACAAGGTAAAGACGCCATTTTAGTTCAGATGCCGGGTATGTCTGAGCCCACTCAAGTTAAAAAATTATTGGGCACTACCGCACAAATGACTTTTCACTGGGCCGCGAATAGCCAGTCTGAGCAGGTTATGAATAAGCAAGATGCGGCGGGTAATACCTATCGCTTAGAGCAAAAAGTGGCGCTAGAAGGTGAGCATATTACTGATGCGGCAGGTGTCTTAAGTAGTGAAAATGGCCAGCCAGTAGTGACGTTCCGATTAGACAGTGCAGGTGCCAAGCAGTTTGCCACTATGACACGTGACAACATCGGCCGTGTGCTTGCTATCGTCCTTGACGACAAAGTGGTTACAGCCCCCGTTATTAATAGCGTGATCCCAGGTGGTCGTGGCGAAATAACCGGTAACTTTACATTGCCCGAGGCGGGCAACACCGCATTAATGCTTCGCACTGGTGCGTTACCTGTGCCACTTACCATTATAGAAGAACGCACGGTGGGGCCAGATTTAGGCAGCGATGCAATTCAAACCGGAGTGGAAAGCGGCGTGGCAGGCGCGTTACTGGTATTGGCATTTATGGTAGCGATTTACGGCAGGTGGGGCGCTATCGCAAGTTTTGCTCTTTGTATCAATATGGCGTTGGTGTTTGGCGCATTAACCCTGTTTGGCGCAACACTGACGTTACCGGGCATTGCAGGTTTGATCCTAACCATGGGCATGGCGGTGGACGCGAACATTTTGATTAATGAACGTATTCGTGAAGAAAGTAAAAAAGGTCGTCCGGCAGCCAGTGCAATAGAGGTGGGTTTTGATAAAGCGTTCGCGACTATTGTGGATTCAAACTTCACCACACTAATAGCGGTAAGTTTGTTGTTTATGTTTGGAAGCGGCCCTATTAAAGGGTTTGCAATTACAATTGCCCTTGGTCTGGTGTCTTCGGTATTTACTGCTGTAGCCCTAACTAAAATGTTAATGCTAAGAGTGGTTAAGTCGAAGCAAAAGAATACGCAAGATCGCGCGCAGCAGCGCGTTCCTTTGCGCTTTTCATCACCGCTTTTGCGGTTAAGCGATAAGCTTAGCGGTATTAATTTTCTGGCAAAGCGTAAAATTGCACTCGCTGTTTCGGTAGTGCTAACAGTGCTTTCAATCGGCTTGTTTGCTAAGCCTGGCTTACATTATGGTGTCGACTTTACCGGTGGCACAATGATTGAGTTGACCGCACCAACCCTTACTACCGATGAGCTAAGGAATGTGATTGAAAGCAATGGCTTTGATCAGATAGCAATTCAAGAATATGGCAGTGAACATCACTATTTATTGCGAGCACCTGTTCTAGATAGCAGTGGCGAGCTTGAAAATAGCAACGCAAAGCAGACTGACGCACTAAAGCGTGCGATTTCGCAAGCCGACAGTGAGGTAAGTTTTGATAAAATTGATATGGTTGGACCCAAGGTCAGCGGAGGCTTTGCCGAGCTATCCATTCTAGCATTGCTTATCGCAGGTGGCGGCATGTTGTTGTATCTGTGGGCACGCTTTGAAGCGCATTTTGCGAGCGCAGCGCTGCTAACCGTGATACTCGATTTAACCAAAACCATAGGCTTTTTCGCGCTTACAGGCATCGAATTTAACTTAACGGCTGTCGCAGCACTGTTGGCGCTCATTGGTTACTCTATAAACGATAAGGTGGTGGTGCTTGATCGCATCCGTGAATTATTGCGTTTAGACCCAAACAAGCCATTGGCAGATACTATTAATGAGGCCGTGAACAGCACGCTAAGCCGCACGGTGTTCACTTCCGTTACCACGCTGTTGGCGTTGTTACCAATGGCTATTTTTGGCGGTGATGCCGTAGAAAGTTTTGCAGTCCCTATGGTTTTTGCTGTCGTGATTGGCACGTCATCGACCTTGTTTATCACCTCTACGCTGCTGTATTTGTTGGGCAGCAGAAGAGAGAAACAAGGTAAAGCGCAGTTAAAGCCTACTGCAGAAGAGATTAAGGCTTCGTTGTCGCACATCCCTTAGGCGGCACAAGTTCCTTAACCCCAATACCTCAGCGGGCTCTTGTACCTCAATACATTGGTGCAAAAACGCGGTAAGGTAGCAGTATTAACAGGAACCCTTGATGCTCTCACGCATACCCGAATAATTTGCGTGAGAGCATCAAGGGCAATAAGGAACGTATAATGTTTGCAGTTGATCACATTATTTTACTCAGTGCAGTGCTTGCCATTTTGGGCGTACTGGCCAGTAAATTGTCCCCGCGCTTTGGCGTACCTGTTTTAGTTTTATTCCTTGGTGTAGGTATGTTGGCTGGAGAAGATGGTATCGGCCGAATCTTCTTCGATAATGCTGATGCTGCGCATGCCATTGGTACATTTGCGCTTATTCTCATCCTATTTGATGGCGGTCTACAAACGTCAAAAAAGTCCATAGCGCAGGCGTGGAAACCCGCCGCGTTGCTCGCCACTTTTGGCGTAATTGGTACGGCAGTGGTCACCGGTATCGCCGCTATGGTTATTCTCGATTTACCGCTTTATAAGGGCTTATTGCTTGGTGCTATTGTAGGGTCGACAGACGCCGCAGCAGTATTTTCTGTTCTGCGCAACGCTGGTATACGCATTCCTTCAAAAATAAAATCCACACTAGAGCTGGAAAGTGCGTCGAATGATCCAATGGCCATATTCCTCACAATCGGCCTTATTACGCTTATTCAAGACAGCACCACTAAGCCAGTTGACTTACTTTCGCTGTTTGCCAGTCAAATGGGAGTGGGAGCGATAGTGGGCCTTGCCATCGGCGGTATTGCAGTATGGCTTTTCAGACGCGTCACCTTAATGGCCATCGGTTTGTACCCGGTATTTGTGATGTTGTTTGGTGTATTGTCTTTTGGCCTTGCTGCGAACTTAAATGGCAGCGGCTTTCTCGCTACCTTTATTACGGGTGTTATCGTGGGTAACAGCCGCTTTGCTTATCAGCGTAATACGTTTGTGTTTCTGGATGGGCTGGCCTGGCTTGGGCAAATTGCTATGTTCGTTATCTTAGGTTTGTTGGTAACGCCCACCGAGCTGTTTGTTAATTGGAAAGAAGGCCTTTTAATTGCGTTTGTGCTTATTTTTATTGCACGTCCGCTGGTGGTTATGCCTATTTTATTGCTTTCAAAATTCTCGTTCAACGCATCGCTGCTTATATCATGGGTGGGTTTACGCGGTTCGGTGCCAATTATACTCGCTATATTTCCGCTAATATTCGGCATGCCATACGCCGAGCTCATTTTTAATGTGGTGTTCTTTATCGTGCTTATTTCTGCCTTGTTGCAAGGTTCCACCTTACCTTATGCGGCGCGTAAGTTAGGCTTAGTGTTGGACGATGAAGTAAAGGAATCGAGCACGCTGGAGATTGTAAAAGTCGCTAAGAGCAAGCGCGAGCTTATAGAAATAGAGGTTTCGAAGTTATCGCCAGCACTACATAAAACCATTAGCGAATTAGCTCTTCCCGATAATACGGTAGTGGCGATGATTGCCCGTGGTGAAGAAACCCTTATACCTAAAGGAAGTACCAAAATAGAAATGGGCGATCAAATTTTCATTATCACCAAACTGCTCGATAAAAGTGCCGTTGAGCACTGCTTTTACAGCGAGCAGGAATAGGGTGCTATTGTAGGGTACTTCATGTAGAATGCGCCGCGGAGTTGGCCAGGCAATCGCCGCTTTCGTAAGAAAGGGGAGGAAAGTCCGGGCTCCAAAGGGCAGGGTGCCAGATAACGTCTGGGCGGCGTGAGCCGACGACAAGTGCAGCAGAGAGAAGACCGCCTAAGCATGTTTACATGCCGGTAAGGGTGAAAGGGTGCGGTAAGAGCGCACCGCACCTCTGGTAACAGAGTGTGGCAAGGTAAACTCCACCCGGAGCAAGACCAAATAGGATCCCTCAACGTGTGGCCCGCATGGGGATCGGGTAGGTTGCTTGAATCAGTGAGCGATTGCTGATCTAGAGGAATGGTTGCCCACGACAGAACCCGGCTTACGGCCAACTCCACTCTTTTCCTAAAAGAAAGTGAAGCCTCTACCTGAAGGGATATTTCCTCAGGCAGAGACATTTATCACTCTTTACTGAAAGAAATAGCGGAACGTCGCACCAATGGTGCGTGGCTGGTTTACCGTAAATCCAAGTCGAGCTCGTCCACCACGTTCTCTATCAAAGGATAGCTGGGCGTTTTCGTCGAACAGGTTGTTTGCATACAGTAATATTTCATAGTCATCGTAGGTAAGACCGAAGCTCATATTAAGCGTGCCGTAGTCGTCTAACAACAAGTCTAATTCCGTTGTTTCTGCGCCAGTGGCACCGCCAAAGGCAAGGCCTGAAGTGAATATACCTGCGCCTGCAACTTGGTCACTAGGCTGGGTTATACGGTCTCCCACGTACTGGTAAGAGCCTTGGAAATAGGTGCTGTTTGAAGAGAATAAAGGCTGCGCTAAATCGTAGGTAAATGCGATGGCAAAGCTCTCTTCAGGTACTGAAGCTAGGCGGTTACCGTCTTCTACGCCACCTAGTACCGCACCATCACCATCAACAACGGTTGAATCGAACTCGGCTTCAATGATACTACCCGTTAATGAGAAAAAGAGCTGGTCAGTAAACTGACGCGTAAGCTCAAATTCAATACCTTGGGTGTGGGCGTCCGGCACGTTAAATGATACACGTGACGAGCAAGAACCAGCATCCAATGTAACCTGAAGATCTTCAATATCGTTATAGAAAGCCGAGATGTTAGCTGACCATCCACGACCTGATGATTTCATACCGATCTCATAGTTGGTGAGCTTTTCATCGTCATAGTCTTGGAACGAACCAAAGATTGCTTCATCTTGGTCGGTACACAGGCTTCTATTTAGCGGGTCATTTACACCGCCAAGTCTAAATCCTTGAGACACCTGAGCATTTAAGTTCACGTTTTCGTTTACGCTATACTGGCCGATAACGCGAGAAGTAAAGCCATCTGATTCTGTAGAATCGGTCTGGTTGTCGCCGTTGGCAAATAAGCCCCCAGAGATAAACTGACGCTCTTCTTCATAATCGTAAAAACGAGAGCCCACGGTCATTTTAAAGTCATCGTTCACTTGATAGTTCACTTCACCAAACACAGCAAGCTGCTTCAAGTCGTATGGTAAATAGGCGTTGTAGGGAGAATCAGCTTCAAAACCATTGGCAACCGCTGCTGACGTGCCTTCACCTAAGGTGGCGTCGGTAAATGCGTCGTACCCAGGGGTAGGGAGTGATTGGTCGTAAACACGCTCTGTAGAAGAGTAGAAAGCGCCAACTAGCCAGTCTAGCGCGCCATCGCCATTGGATGCGGCGCGAAGCTCAAAGGTATCTTGCTCTACTTCCGTTCTGTCTAATAAGTTCGACGGTAATAGTACGGCTTCATCAGGAAAACCTAAGTCGATACTTACTGAGCCCGAAAGCGCGCTGGCATCACGACTTACAAGAATATCGCGGTCGGTATAGCTATAAACAAAGGTAAAATCAGCAACGTCGGCTTGATATTCAGCAGTTACGTCAGCAATCAAGGTATCGTCAGAGAAGCCTTCTTCAAGCAGCAGGTACTGTTCTCGTTCACCCAATTGAATAGCTGGGCGGGTCGTTGTGTAAGGGTTAGCAAACACATTATACACTTCCTGTCTGTTAAACCCGTTCATTTCCAATTCTTGGAAGATAAGTCGTGGTGTAATCGTGAGCTTATCGTTGGGTGCGATAATGAAAGCTACGCGTCCGCCAGTTCTATCGCCGTCGTTAACGTCTTCGCTAAACGCGCCGTTTTCACCTAACGCATCTATAAAGCCTGCGTAATCAGTGCGGTATACCACCGCGCGCATGGCAATGGTGTCGGAAATAGGTACATTTACCATGCCCTTAACGTGACCGCCCACGCCACCGTCTGTCACACTATTAAGATTAGCTTCAAACTTACCTTCAAAGGTATCTAACTCGGGCTGATTGGTGATGTAGCGAAGGGTTCCGCCGATAGAGCCAGATCCAAAAAGCGTACCTTGCGGACCGCGCAGGGTTTCAATGCGGTTAAGGTCGAAAAGGTCGAGATCTGGAGTAAATAAAGACAGCGAGATCACGCTTTCATCGAGGTATACGCCGACCTGCTCCTTAACGCCTGGTTGGTCTCGTACAATTTGACCCGCTGAAACGCCACGCATAGATACTTGGCTTTGGCCTGGTCCTAAGTTCTGAATTGATACGCTCGCCACGTTTCTTGCGACGTCTTCTAAGTTTCCTGCACCGCTGCGTTCAAAGTCTCGCTGCGTTTGTGCGTTGATTGAAAAAGGAATGTCTTCAATGGATTCTGCACGCTTTGTTGCAGTTACTATGATCTGCTCAAAGTCATCGTCATCCTTTTGTTGTGTGTCCTGCGCCATTGCACCGGAGCTAAGCAGCCCCATAACCGCAACGCTAAGTGTGCTTCGTCTAAACGACGATTTTTCTATTTTAAACATAAGTCCATCCAGGTTGGTTGTTTCTATTTTGTTATCAGGTAAGGGCGTAATGTGGCAAAAAAGTTGGGTTATTTCCATAACTTGCGAAACAAATATTTCATTTTTTGTTGTATCTAATGCGGTACGTTTTTCTTGTTAATTTAGTGTTAATTGTAAATGTGTGGGGAATGTGCGTCTAAAAGGTCAAAAGAAGCGTCTATCTGGCTAATTACAAAAGCAATAATCTAAGTATCATCTTTATGAGAGAGGTGTTGACCCTAAGAGCAAAAATGACTGGGCGATAAAAGCAAGCGGCAGCAAGCGGTTTATATCAGCGTCACAATAAAAGCTGATGGGTTAATTAGAAAGTACAACATGAAAGCATTGTTCAACAGTTAAAGCTAAAAAGGTGAGTAATAGAGTGGAGAAAGCAGTGAATACAAGCGATGTAGTAAAAGGGATATTAGCAATTGTTATCGCAAGCTTTCTGTGGGGGACAACAGGCACTGCCGCTCAGTTCGCCCCAGAAATCAGTCCTCTGGCAATCGGTGCCTTTGCAATGGGTATAGGCGGTGTATTGCTTTGTGTTTGTGCCCGAAAATCACTGATAAAGGATGCACCTATTCTTTTTTCTACACCACTGACCTTTCTGTTTGGCAGTGCATGTGTTGCAATTTATCCGCTGGCCTTTTACAGCTCAATGCGTTTGTCAGGCGTTGCCATAGGCACTGTGGTTTCTATCGCCAGTGCACCACTATTCGCTGCGCTTTTAGAGTACTTTCTAAGTAAAAAGCCCGTGTCTTTAAAATGGTTTGTTAGTTTTGTGTTTGGTGCGTTTGGGATTGGCATGTTAGCCATGGGGAAGGCACACGACGCAATGGCGTTGTCAGTATCTAAAGATGATCAGGTGTTCGGCGTTCTATTGGGTTTAATTGCAGGTTTAACTTATGCTGGGTACTCATGGGCTGCGAAGCAACACATTGACGCTGGCGCAAATTCAAAATCTGCCATGGCCGGACTTTTCGGTTGCGCTGCCGTTGCTCTGTTGCCTTCCCTCTGGTTTACCGGTCAAAACATGTTTGCTAATACTATCCACATTAGCGTTTCACTCTATATGGCTGTGGTGCCGATGTTTCTTGGTTATTTGCTATTTGGCTATGGTCTTCGCACCACCGAAGCGAGTAAAGCTACGCTTATTACGTTAATTGAGCCACTGGTTGCGACACTTTTCGCTATTTTTCTGATTGGTGAAGTATTCAAGCCGGTGGGATGGGTTGGCATGACGCTGGTGTGTCTTTGCCTCTTAATCCAATCGATAAAATTTCCATTTGCTTTAAAGCGCTATGGCAAAAAAGCAACGGCGTAATGTTGAAACCGCGTGTGGCTTATAATGAAAAGTCAGAATACTTGTTAAGTATTCTATCAATTTGACCCGTTTGTTTTAATTCAGCAATGGCGCGGTTAATGGCGGGGAGCTTATCTTTATGTCGATTGTGAACACGCAACGCCATTTGGCCTGCCGTATGGATGGGGCCCAGCGCTATTTTTACGTTGTGCATTGAAGACCAGTAACGCGCCGCTGCTTCCTCCATTATGATGACATCTATCCGTTTCATGCCAAGGGCTAAGATAAGGTTACTCTCGGCTTGAAAGTCCATTCTGACGAACTTATCAGAATCAAAATACACATAGCCGGAGATCATCCCTACGGTTTCACCGTAGATAGAGGCGACGGTTTGGTATCGGCTATGGTTTTCAGGCAGAGTAATAAAGTATTCTGTGATGTCTATAATGGGATCTGAGAAAGTGAAGTCGCCCGCGGGCTCATCTTTAGACAGCCAGCTTGGACTGAAAAAGTCGAAATCAAGAGCGCCTGTTTTAAATGCAAGCATGGCACGTTTGGTAGAGAGCATGACTTTTTCTGTCTTAATACCTGCTCTATTCATAATAAGGGGAAGGATTTCAACTAGAATACCGGCCCTATCTTCGTCGACAGCATTTTCGTACGGGATAGAGCTGCCTGACGTTCCAAGATTATACCGTAGTACTTCATCGGCAGTCGCGCCACCGCCAAAAAGCGAAACGTTAATCAATAAGATAAACGAAATAACTTTTTTGATGTGAGGGGCTAATCTCGCTAAGGCGTTCACTCAAGATGTTCCACTACAATAGGTTAATGAACGGCGCTTTCTTCACTATTTCTTTCAATGCTTGCCCAATGCTCAACTTTGTCGATGAGGTCAATAGCATCAAAAGGTTTACTTAGGTAATCGTCCATTCCGGCGTTAACGCAGCGCTCTTTGTCACCTTTCATGGCATTGGCGGTTAGTGCGATGATCGGCACGTTTAAATAGCGTTCTCCGGCCTCACCATTTCTTATGCGTTTAGTTGCTTCAAAGCCGTCCATTTCTGGCATTTGACAGTCCATCAAGACAACATCAAAGGTCACTTTCATTTTGTTCAACGCTTCAAGTGCCTCTAGGCCTGATTTGGCACTCAATGTAGTGTGGTTATTTAGGTGCTGTTTAACAATAACCTGATTAATGTCGTTGTCTTCGACAATTAATACTTTGCGTTTTTTCCCTTTTTCCCGTTTCACTCCTGAGGAGTGGTGAACTGGCTTAAGCAGGGCTTCGTCGGCTTGTTCAAGCATAATAGTGAAAGAGAACGTGCTTCCGTGACCTTTAACGCTCTCGAGTTTTATATCGCCGCCCATGAGTTCGCATAATTGTTTGCTAATAGAAAGGCCAAGGCCTGTTCCGCCGAATTTGCGAGTTGTAGAAAGGTCTTCTTGGGTAAAGACATCAAAGATTGTACTTTGCTTATCTTGTGCGATACCAATGCCGGTGTCTTTTACGCTACATAAAAGCTTAAGGCTGTTATCTGCGTTTTGCTGAATGCTGGTGGTGACTTCAATGCATCCACTGTCGGTGAACTTCACGGCATTACCTAACAAGTTCGAGAGTATTTGTCTAAAGCGTACATCATCGCCTTGTACAACGTGAAAGCCTTGTAAATCAAAGTGAAAATGTAGCGCTAACCCTTTTTCTTGGCACATAATCGCGTACTGACTTTGAAGGTTTTCAAGCGACTCTAAAATGTCGAATGGGTTTTCTTCAATTTGCAGTTGGCCTGCCTCTATTTTAGAGAAGTCCAAAATATCATTTACGATATGTAAAAGGCCCTGGATACTAAACTTAGCAAGAGACAGGTAGTGCTTTTGCTCCTCAGTGAGTTCAGAGCTAGCCATTAACTGCAAAACACCAGAAATACCGTGTATTGGCGTGCGTATTTCATGGCTCATACTAGCGAGGAAACTCGATTTAAGACGGGCAGACTCTTCCGCTTTTTCTCGCGCATCCTGAAGATACTGTTCGGTTTGTCGTTGTTGAGTAACGTCCTGTTGAAACCCGATATAGTGAGTGACTTCACCATTTATTTTTACCGGCGTTAAATTCAAACGATTATAAAAGGCGCTGCCGTCTTTTTTATAGTTGAGCAGCGTCGTTTCAATAGGCTCGCGCACTGCAATAGCCTCGCGGATTTGGTCAACTGTCTGCTTGCTGGTTTCATCGCCCTGCATCGACCTGCAATTATGACCGATTATTTCTTCACGACTGTAGCCTGTAAGCTCTTCAAAGGCACTGTTTACGTATATTATTGGTTGGCCGACGCGCTTAATGTCCGAAATGATGATCGACACGGTTGCTTCATCCATAGCGTGAGTGAGCACTTTAACGTGACTTTCAAGAGAGCGTTGTTCAGTTTCGTCGCTACCAACATAGATATCACCACGAATATTACCATTAGCATCGGCCAGTGATGTTTTAGTCCAATGAACAAACCGCTCTTGGCCGGTTGATACCGAAAAGTGTGTAAGTTCATTGCTCTGTGAAGAAGCAAGCTTTTGCATAATGAACTTCAAAATACCGTTCTTTTCACCGTACTGGTCATGACAAAAGTCGTCGAAGCGCTTGTTAGAAAGTAAAATTTGCTTGTCTTGATCAACCACAACAAGCATATCGCCCATTGACTCCAACACGTTGGAAAACTGTTCGTTAGACAGCGAAACCTCTGTCAGATCCCAAATCAGTTTGTCAAACGCTTCGCGAATATCCGCAAGTTCTTGGGCCTCAACGTCACTATCAAGGCGTAGTGAGGTCTTATCATCACTGTTTAGTCGATTCTTAATGTCATTGTACAAAGTCGAAAGTGTTCGCTCGGCAAGCGTTCCCGTCATACTCACCATATGCAAAATGATAAATACGAAGCCTACAATCATTGCCAGCAATACAATCCCAGTCCATGCGGCTTCTCTGTATGCGGTGATGGTGGGTTTTACGCTGTATAGGGTTAGATTTTGCCAGTCAGCCTTTTTTATAGCGTAGCCGCTGTCATCAAAATCGGAAAAGCTTGAGTTGGGAGCAATGAGTGAGGGCTCACTGCTAAACAGGACATGCCCACTAGAGTCGGTAACAAGCTGGTTAGTCAGTCTGGGGTAAGGAGCGAGCAAAGACTGCAAGCTATCCACATACATAACAAGCGCGCCTTCCGCTACGCCTCTAAGTAACACTGGAACGCTTATTAATACGCCGTACTTTGATACCGAGGAGTATGCATTCGATGAACCAAGGGTTTGCTGGCGCCATGCACTACTGAGCGACTCGGGGATAACAGCATTCCAGTTTTTATCAATCACCCGGTTCCCGGCAAAATCAAATAGTGCAAACTCGACACTTTTCGCCTGAGTTAAATTTAACGAGCGGAAAAACATGGGAAGGTAATTATCCCTTTGCTCGAAATCAACCAAAGAATTGATGATGATATCGTTAGCTGCCAAGTCTGCTAGCTGTCTAGTGGTGTCGCTAACAATGTAATTGATATCTTGTTCTAAACCATCAACAGATTGTTGTTGAAGCTGGTCGGTTTGTTTAACAATGAAGTGGAAAGAGAGAGCAAACAGAATGATAGACAAAACCGCGACGAGTAAAACCAGTCGCGGTAGCATGCTTGAAAGCAGAAGAGAGCGTAACCTTGGGGGCTGCTGCATCATTGCACGCCCGTTGTTACCAAGTGACCTTTTTCGTTAAACGTAGTCATAAAATAATCCTTTGCCCAGAGTGCATCGTGTCTGTCCTCTGAAAATGGAGCTGTGTAGTGCTTCACTGCACCTTGCACATTTTGAAGAGACTCTAGCGCAGCGCGTAATGCGTCTACTTCTATACTACCAGCTTTCGCGGCAGCTGCCGCGATTAAATGAGTTAAATCATAAGCATGAGCCAAACCTGTCACACCACCAATCGCAGTCGCATCCACCAAGCCATACTTATTATAATAGGCTTCTAACAAGCTTTTTGCTTTGGTATTTTTCTGGTGGTTGAAGTGGAAGGTTTGAAGTACTGACACATTGTAGTTAGCGATGGGCTTTGCAAGTAAAGAGGCGAACTGACCCGACGCGACTCCCCAATGCGACACAACAGGGAGAGAGGCGATGCCTTGTTTGGCCATCTCATCGAGTACCACAACACCTTCAGGAACGTTAGTGACAAGAATAATCGCTTCCGCTTTCGCGCTTTTTATTGCCGCGATATCCTCAGAAAAGTCTTTCTGCTGCCAATTTATCCAATGGGTTGCTGTTATATCAATATCATTATTACTTGCAGCTTGTGTTAATGATTCAAGGTTTGAGCGTCCCCATCCTGTTCTTTCCAATACCAACGCGATATTTGATAGCCCCATATATTTGACGTGATTAATTAGGACTGACGCTGCTTCAGCGTCGCGTACCGACACGCGAAATATGTTATTCGGTGAGTGCCCGTTGTCGATAATAGGCGTCCCCGCTGCCCAAGGAACCAACATCAAAATGTTTTTTTCGTGTATTGGGTCGATTTCAGCGAGAACTACAGGTGTATGAACGCCGCCTACTACCGCAAGTAAATTGGGAGTTTGGGAAAATTGCTCAATGTTATATACACCTCGAGCTGGGTTGCCGCGATGGTCTTTCGCAATAACTTTTATTTGACGACCTAGAATCCCACCAGCGGCATTTATTTCGTCGACGGCAAGCTCGACCCCTCTTGTAATAGCGATGCCACCTTCAACAGCTACCGCTGAAAGATCGGCATCAATACCAATCACCAGAGGCTCCGTTGAACTTAATGCTTTACTTGCAGTAAAAATTGAAAAGACGCAAGCCAGCGAGAGAAAGATAGAAAGTGCACGCATGAATAGGCTACCTAAATGTTAACCTTAAAAGTGTATAGCAATGTGCTCAGTCTTTTAGCGTAAACGTCTTATCCTTTAGTATAAGTTTAATGCTTTTTTGAGAGCTTTTACGAGATTTTTGAGCGCTGGCGACGGGGTGGTGTACTAAACGAGTGCGCATTAATTTTGGCACGATTCTACTATTAGCTTATATTTCGAGAAGAGTGGTTGTACATTTGCTAAACAGTGTTCGACGTTGTTTAGTTGTTCCTCTGGTGACGAGGTAGCAGTAAAACCGCCTGATAAAAATGGTTTGCGTATGTTGCAAGCAAGGATAAACAGCGGTTTGGAGCGTGAGTGCGAAAGAATACCCTGCCAACAATAATAGACATTGAAGCAAGTGGATTTGGCGCAGCGAGTTACCCTATTGAGATAGGAATCGTGCGCTATGATGGTGCAAAGTGGTGTAAGCTACTTCGGCCCTTTGACTCGTGGGTTCACTGGGATCGAAAAGCGGAGTCACTGCACGGCATAACGCAGCAGATGCTGCAAACTCGAGGAGAAGAGCCTCGAAAAGTCTGTGTTGAGTTAAATAATTTCCTTGGCAATACGGTTGTTTACAGTGACGGTTGGGTCGTTGATAACCCGTGGCTAATTAAGCTCTACGCCGCAGCGCAGGTAGAAATGTCTTTTACGTGTAGAGCATTGGAATATATTTTGTCTGAAGCACAAATGAATCAATGGCATGAGGTGAAAAGCCGCCTTGCGAGCCAACTTGATGTTAAGCGTCATAGAGCGAGTTCCGACGCGATGGTAATTCAACAGACTTACGCAAAAACCTTATCATTGGCATAACGGCAACTACGTTTCGTCTTTATGATGGGGTGTAATACTAAAAGCGCACTGTGAGTGCAATGTAGCGGTGACCTAAAACAAGGATGACTTAAAACAAGTAATTGACGCCCAATGAGAGAGCCATATTCTCTTCTTCCCCAACTTGCCTATGTTCAAGTTCTACCGCCATGTTTAATCCCTCGCTTTTGCCAAGCAGCCAGCCCAACCGAGTAAAAGTACCTACATCATGTGGTAAATAAAGCCACTCTGCGTAATGCTGAAAGGCGGTATTGTTGGTTTTGTACGTTGCATAGACCTTTTGCGGAACCCAAGTGTTAAACCGCCTGCTGGCGCTAAACATACCTTGTGACCCCGCTGGGTAGGTATAACTGTTGTCGTATAGATAAGTTTCGGTCGTAGATTGAATGCGGTACATACTATTTAGCTGCCACCGGGCTATTTTTTTGCTTTTGAATTGGATAGGGCTGTAGTGGGGAGCATTCATTTCCGCGAGCACGGGGGAAGCCGCCATAGACGCAGCCAAAGTAAGTGCCAGAAGAATACCAGTAACCACATTCATGGAAGAGCCCAAGTTGTTATCATGGCTTGTAAACAACCAGAAACTACAAGCGATAGTGTGTTCGTTATTTAAGCATAGCTGCAAAAAATAAAGGATGAAAATATTCTTTGCCGTTTTTTATTTGTTTCGTTGATTTTGCTAGCCAAATAAAAAACGCCGCTAGTTTATACCAACACTTTTATGCAAAGCGTTATATAAACTGAGCGGCGCATTTAAAAGCGTTATTTGGTTATCGAATTAAATCGATGCTTTTAACGCTTCTGCTTTATCTGTTGCTTCCCAAGGGAATTCATCACGACCAAAGTGACCGTACGCAGCCGTTGGGCGATAAATAGGGCGCTCGAGGTCTAGCATTTGAATAAGTCCATAAGGGCGTAGGTCGAAATGTTCACGGACCAGTGCTACTAACGTTTTCTCATCTACCACACCTGTACCGAAGGTATCGATGCTGATAGACGTTGGCTCTGCCACACCGATTGCATAAGACACTTGGATTTCACAGCGCTTAGCAAGTCCTGCTGCAACAATGTTCTTAGCAACGTAACGACCCGCGTATGCTGCACTGCGGTCTACTTTTGATGGATCTTTACCAGAGAACGCGCCACCACCGTGACGGGCCATACCACCGTAAGTATCAACAATGATTTTACGACCAGTTAAGCCACAGTCGCCCATTGGACCACCGATAACGAATCGTCCCGTTGGGTTAATGTGAAAGCGTGTATTTCCATCAATCCATTCACTAGGCAGCACTGGCTTAATAATTTCTTCCATTACCGCTTCGCGAACTGTTTCAGTGCTCACTGAATCACAGTGCTGGGTTGAAAGCACAACTGCGTCGATGCCAACAGGCTTGTCGTTTTCATATTTGAAAGTAATTTGGCTTTTAGCATCTGGGCGTAACCAGTCTAGCTTACCAGATTTACGCACTTCAGCTTGTTTTTGAACAAGGCGGTGAGAGTACGTGATTGGCGCAGGCATTAGTACGTCAGTTTCGTCGCTAGCGTAGCCAAACATTAGACCTTGGTCACCAGCACCTTGTTCTTCAAGGCTTGCGCGATCAACACCTTGATTGATGTCAGGTGACTGTTTGCCAATAGCATTTAATACCGCACATGAATCAGCGTCGAAGCCCATATCTGAGTGCGTGTAGCCAATTTCTTTAACTGTTTTTCGGGTAAGCTCTTCAATATCTACCCATGCAGAGGTAGTTACTTCACCACCCACTAAAACCATACCGGTTTTTACATACGTTTCGCAGGCCACCCGAGCGCGAGGATCTTGTTCTAAAATAGCGTCAAGAACCGCATCTGAGATCTGATCAGCAATTTTGTCCGGATGTCCTTCAGACACTGACTCGGATGTGAATAAATGCGTGGCCATAAATGCTCCGTAAGCGTTAAATTATCAAAATAGTCGTATATTGTACTAAAACAAGTTATAAATACCAGTCTTTACTTCTAGACGTCTAAAAGTCTCTTCGTTACGAATAGTTGACACAACCCGATCACTTGTAGGGTTATTCAGGTCGTAATTGTTTAAGTTAATGATGTATTTGTGAAACTAGGCGTCAGATATAACTGTTTTTGCTGTAATGGGAATACGTGATGGTCAGGGTATAGACCATTTTTTACTATGACTTTCACTATTGGCAATCAAAACCCATTGAACTGTAAGGTGGCATAGGTAAGAATAACGCCACATTCATTCGTATAAAGAAGTAGAGCGAACGCCTTACCTCTACGCTCGTCTAGCTTGCCTAGCCCGCTAAGATACGAAACAAAAGATACAAAATAAATCAGGAGACAACATGCCCTCTCGTCGTGAACTCGCCAATGCAATCCGTGCATTAAGCATGGATGCCGTTCAACAAGCTAAATCTGGTCACCCAGGTGCCCCAATGGGGATGGCTGATATCGCACAGGTACTATGGGGTGATTTCTTATCACACAACCCTGCAAACCCATCTTGGGCTAACCGCGATCGCTTTGTGCTTTCAAATGGTCACGGCTCGATGCTGTTGTACTCTCTTCTTCACCTATCAGGCTACGAACTGCCAATTGAAGAGTTAAAGAACTTCCGCCAATTGCATTCAAAAACGCCAGGTCACCCAGAGTACGGTTATGCGCCAGGTGTTGAAACGACCACTGGCCCACTAGGCCAAGGTATCAGTAATGCTGTGGGCATGGCGCTTGCCGAAAAAGTACTAGCGGCACAATTTAACAAAGATGGTCACACTATTGTTGACCACCACACCTACGCATTCCTAGGTGACGGCTGCTTGATGGAAGGTATCTCACACGAGACCTGTTCACTAGCCGGTACACTAGGTCTTGGTAAGCTTATCGCGTTTTGGGATGACAACGGCATTTCAATTGATGGCGAAGTGGAAGGTTGGTTCACCGACGATACACCAGCACGCTTCAAGAGCTATGGTTGGGAAGTGATCGATGGCGTTGACGGGCACGATGCAGAGCAAGTAAAAGCCGCTATTGAAAAGGCACAGGCGAATACTGCGCAACCTACGCTTATTTGTTGTAAAACCACCATTGGTTTCGGTTCACCTAATAAAGAAGGTACCGAGTCTTGTCACGGTGCACCACTAGGTGAGGACGAAATTGTCGCTACTCGCGAGAAGCTTGGCTGGAGCCATGGCGCGTTCGAAATTCCAGACGATATTTACGCTGGTTGGGATGCTAAAGAGAAAGGTTCAAACGCGGAAAGCGCGTGGAATGACGCTTTCGCTGCATACGAAGCCGCCTACCCAGAGCTTGCAGCAGAATTCAAACGCCGTGTAAATGGCGAGTTGCCAGCAGATTTCAGCGACAAAGCAGACGCTATCATCGCTGAACTTCAAGCTAACCCACAAAATATCGCGTCACGTAAAGCGTCACAAAATGCACTGAATGCGTTTGGTCCGCTACTTCCTGAACTATTAGGCGGCTCTGCTGACCTTGCAGGTTCTAACCTTACCATCTGGGAAGGTAGCAAAGGCGTTGAAGCAAACGATGCATCAGGTAACTACATTTATTACGGTGTACGTGAGTTTGGTATGTCGGCCATGATGAACGGTATTGCCCTTCACGGTGGCTTTAAGGCATACGGTGCAACCTTCCTAATGTTTATGGAATATGCACGCAACGCGGTACGTATGGCAGCGCTAATGAAGCAGCCTGCAATTTTTGTTTACACCCACGATTCAATTGGTCTAGGTGAAGACGGCCCAACTCACCAGCCGGTGGAGCAGGCGGTTGCGCTACGTGCAACGCCTAACCTTGATAACTGGCGCCCTTGTGATCAGGTTGAGTCTGCTGTGTCGTGGAAGTCTGCTATTGAGCGCACTGACGGCCCAACAACACTAATCTTCACACGTCAAGGCTTAGCGCAGCAAGAGCGAACGGCTCAACAAGTTGCTGATATCGCGAAAGGTGGTTACGTACTTAAAGACTGCGAAGGTACTCCAGAGCTTATTCTTATTGCTACCGGTTCTGAGGTTCAGCTAGCCGTTGAAGCCGCAGCGAAACTAACCGAGCAAGGTAAGGCCGTTCGCGTAGTGTCTATGCCATCAACTGACGTATTCGACCGTCAGTCTGCTGATTACCGTGAAAGTGTACTACCTTCTAGCGTTGTTAAACGCGTAGCGGTTGAAGCGCTGTCTAAAGATAGCTGGTACAAGTACGTTGGCTTTAATGGCGCTATCGTGGGCATGGACACCTTTGGTGAGTCTGCGCCTGCTGGCGACCTGTTTAAGCACTTCAACATTACCACTGACGCTGTAGTAGAGGCTGCACTGTCTCTGTAAGAGGTAATAGATAAGCCTATGGTAAATATTGCCATAAATGGGTTTGGTCGTATTGGTCGTAACGTGTTGCGCGCGCTGTATGAAAGTGGGCGCAACAACGAATTTAACGTGGTGGCCATTAACGACATTGCTAAACCCGAAGGCATAGCACATTTACTTAAATACGATACCGCCCACGGGCGGTTCCGTTTTGATGTGGCCTTAGAAAATAACACGCTAAATGTCGCAGGCGACGATATTACACTGCTCGCGATAAGCGATATTAAAGACCTACCCTGGAAAGACTTGGGCGTTGATATTGTGCTTGAGTGTACGGGCAAGTTTGATGACAGAGCATCGGGGCAAGCACATTTAGATGCCGGCGCTGGCAAAGTGCTTTTCTCGTCACCCGGGTCACCAGATTTAGACAATACGGTCATTTTCGGAACCAATGAAGACACGTTGACCAGTGAACAAAAATTAGTCTCCAACGGCTCTTGCACCACAAACTGCATTGTTCCTGTTATCCAAGCGCTAGACGCTGCGTTCGGTGTTGAAAGTGGTACGATCACAACCATTCACGCGTCTATGCACGACCAGCAAGTTATCGACGCCTATCACGAAGATTTACGCAGAACCCGTGCTGCAAGTCAGTCGATTATTCCCGTTGATACCCGACTTGCTGCCGGTATAGAGCGCATTCTGCCTAAGTTTGCGGGAAAATTCGAAGCCATTGCGGTTCGAGTGCCAACTATCAATGTTACTGCCATGGATTTAAGTGTAACGCTTCAATCTAAGGTAACGATTGAGCAAGTGAACCAAGCCCTTCGCAATGCAAAAGCGGGGCGTTTACAGGGTATTTTGGACTACACCGAAGAGCCTTTGGTGTCGGTAGATTTCAATCACGACCCTCACTCGTGTATTGTAGATGGCACACAAACAAGAGTCAGTCACAAACAACTGGTTAAAACACTGGTGTGGTGTGACAACGAATGGGGTTTTGCAAACCGTATGCTCGATACCGCAAAAGTGATGTTCGACGCAAAATAAAGCATTGATGCTGCCAAGGGTTGGTAGCACCAGCCCGCGCAGCTTTCACAGTTAATTTGAGCGTGTCTTACCTTCAAACACGCTCTACTGAATTTAAATTAACATAGGAAAGACGATGGCGATTCCAAGCATGAGCGATATGGCCCTAAAAGGTCAGCGCGTATTAATTAGACAAGATTTAAACGTGCCGGTAAAAGACGGCAAAGTAACTTCTGATGCGCGTATCAAAGCATCTATCCCTACGATTAAAGCAGCCCTAGACGCAGGTGCGGCAGTTATGGTGATGTCTCACCTTGGTCGTCCTACTGAAGGCGAGCCTGCAGACGAATTCTCTCTTCAACCTGTTGTTGATTATCTTAATGACGCCCTAGACGTACCGGTTAAGCTTGTAAAAGATTACCTAGATGGCGTGGAGCTTGCAGACGGCGAATTAGTTATCCTTGAAAACGTACGTTTTAATAACGGCGAAAAGAAGGACGACGAAACGTTAGCAAAACAGTACGCAGCACTTTGCGACATCTTTGTTATGGATGCGTTCGGTACTGCTCACCGCGCACAAGCGTCTACTCATGGCGTTGCTAAATTTGCACCAAAAGCCTGTGCTGGCCCATTACTTGCTGCAGAATTAGACGCACTTGGCAAAGCGCTAGACAACCCTAAGCGTCCAATGGTTGCTATTGTGGGTGGCTCTAAAGTGTCTACCAAGTTGACCGTGTTAAAAACATTGGCTGAAAAAGTTGACCAGCTGATTGTTGGTGGCGGTATTGCCAACACTTTCATTGCTGCTCAAGGCCATAATGTAGGTAAGTCACTAGTAGAGATGGACCTTACCGAGCAAGCCACGCAGCTTATGAATGAAGCGCAGGCGAATGGCGGTAATATTCCTGTACCTACAGATGTTGTCGTGGGCAAAGCGTTTGATGAGAATACCGAAGCGACGCTAAAAGTAGTCAGTGACGTTGCCGACGACGATATGATTTTTGATATTGGTCCAGACTCTTCAAAGGCGTTAGAGGACATTATCAAGAACGCGGGAACCATTGTATGGAATGGCCCTGTAGGCGTATTTGAATTTGAACAGTTCAGTGCTGGAACAAAAGCGCTGTCTGAAGCGATTGCGGCAAGCGACGCATTCTCAATCGCAGGTGGTGGTGATACACTAGCAGCAGTTGATAAATACGGGATTGCCGATAAGGTCTCTTATATTTCAACAGGTGGTGGCGCGTTCCTAGAATTCTTGGAAGGCAAAACACTACCAGCGGTAGCAGTACTAGAAGAAAAAAATAAATAAGCCTGGGCGCTGCATGTAAACGCAGCGTTTTAAAGCTCTAGATAGCTAAGGCCTAGTACAAACGTTACCCCATAAGTGTCACGCTCAGTAACAGCATTGTTGAGCGTGACCTTTTAATCGGAAACGATTACACCTGCGAAACAGTGAAGTACGCAGGCATAAATACCAACTTTATTACAGATGTGTTTACTTAAGGTGCTGGCATGCTGCGTCTGAGACAAACAGATCTTTAATAGAATTGGTATAACAATAAACCCTACACCTGTCTATTAAGGCAGTAATATACAAAAGGAGTGTTGCAATGGCATCACAAGCTCAGCAGGCAATGCTGGATAAACTGAAGACGCAAACCGGTTTTATTGCAGCGTTAGATCAAAGCGGCGGTAGTACCCCTAAAGCGTTGCGCTTATACGGCATCGAAGAGTCAGAGTATAGCTCAGACGAAGAGATGTTTAATCTTGTTCACGAAATGCGTACACGCATTATCACCAGCACCCCTTTTAGCGGCGAGCGCGTTCTTGGCGCAATCTTGTTTGAAAACACCCTTGATAGAGAAATTGAAGGCATGTCTTCTGCACATTTCTTATGGCAGAAGAAGCGCGTAATTCCGTTCCTAAAGGTAGATAAAGGATTAGCTGAAGAAAGCAACGGCGTGCAGGTAATGAAGCCAATGCCAGGTCTTGATGCACTGCTAGCTAAAGCGGTGGCGCAAGATGTATTTGGCACTAAAATGCGAAGTGTTGTTAAGCTTGCGAATCATCAAGGTATTAAAGACGTTGTTGCTCAGCAATTTGAAGTGGGTAAGCAAATTTTAGCCGCGTGCCTTGTTCCAATCATTGAGCCAGAAGTGGATATTCACAGTCCACAAAAAGCGGAAGCAGAAGCATTACTTAAGCTAGAGATTTTGACGCAGCTTAATCTGCTAAACGAAGGTCAGGAAGTCATGCTTAAGCTTACGCTTCCGACAGAGGCAAACTTTTATAAAGAGCTTGTTGATCACCCTCGTGTACTTAAAGTAGTGGCGCTATCTGGTGGCTATAGCCGCGAGGAAGCAAACGCGAAGCTGGCAGAAAACCAAGGTATGATCGCGAGTTTCTCTCGCGCACTGACAGAAGGCGTATCTGCACAGCAAACTCAAGAAGAGTTTGAAGCAACGCTTGATACTGCAATTGAAGGTATCTACCAAGCGTCTAAAGCTTGATCCTCTCCTTTTAAATTGATTGTAAAGAGCGCCTAATGGCGCTCTTTTTCGTTGTGCGGTTTTGTCACTTCCTATTCCATTTCGCTTTTGTCGATTCTGAAAACGTGCAATCGCTTATTGCCCGCGTTTACTAGCAAGAATGTTTCTTGTAAAAGCGTAATTGCCTGTGTAGCATAACGCCGCAATTTTCCTTATATAATTGAATTCCTGGAATAATCATCGGTGAATAATCATCAGTACATGAAGCAGTACACCATATACGCATTAATTGCGTTGTTGTTTACTTGCTTATCTGGACTTAAACAGGATTACAAGCCGATCACGTTCAAGCATCATTTTGATGCTTCTATCTCAGAATATTCCTTTGAATTTGATACTGAGGAAAGTGCACCGGAAGAGCCCGTCCCGCCACAAAATGTTGTGCTGGATTATCTTACGGACTCCTTCACGGATACCGCAAAACCACGTCCGCGTGGGCTTTTCAAAACATTCCTTAACTACGCAACGCCGTTAACCCGAGCGCCGCCTATTGCTTAGTTTTTTAGGTTTAGCGGTTATTGGCTACCTAAAAAACTCGTTAATTCGATATTCCTAACAACGCGCCAGCGCTTTGCTGGATGTTTTTGCGTGCTTAATTATCAGCGGTGAACCTATTTGCTGAAAGCGCGCTAGTGGCATGCTGTCTTTTTATAAGGCATGTCACGATTAGCCTTTTTATTACGAATTTACATTATGAGCAAAAAAGCACTTCTTGCAGTAAGCATTGTTACCGCACTATTAGGTGGGTGTGGCCATGAGGAACATGCTGCGCATCACGAAAAACTTCAATTCAACGTTACTCATCCCATCGTACAAGACACAACGCTGGTAAAAGAGTACGTCAGTCAGATACGTGCCATTCAACATATTGAAGTTAGAGCTATGGAAAAAGGCTATCTTCAATCGACCTTTGTTGATGAGGGACAAACGGTAGAACGTGGTCAGCCCATGTTCAAAATAATGCCGAACGTATATGAAGCTGAACTACACCGCGCTGAAGCCGAGGCTAAAGCGGTCGAGATGGAGTTCAAAAATACAAAGTCGCTTGTTGAACAAAACATTGTTTCTCCCAACGAACTTGCCGTCATAGAAGCACAGCTTCAAAAAGCTCAGGCTGAAGTTGAACTGGCAAAGACTCACTTAGCATTCACAGATATCAAAGCGCCGTTCACAGGCAAAATGGACCGACTGGAAGCTCGAACGGGAAGTTTGCTTGATGAGGGTGAACTGCTCACCACATTGTCTGATATCAGCACAATGTGGGTGTATTTCAATGTGCCTGAATCAGAGTATTTAAAGTACGCGCAGAACAGCGCATCAAATGATCAAACGTCAGTGCGATTAAAGCTTGCCGATGGCAGTATTTACGCGCATCAAGGCGTGATAGATGCCATTGAAGCTGATTTTGATAATCATACCGGTACCATTGAAATGCGTGCGTCTTTCCCTAACCCAGACCAACTGCTAAGACATGGGCAGACCGGTAATGTCATGGTGGATATTGCCTATCCGGATGCTTTAGTTATTCCTCAGAAAGCCACATTCGAAATTCTCGATCAAAGCTTTGTGTATGTGCTGGATAGCGAGAACAAGTTAGCAACCCGCCACATTAACATCGCTGCAGAACTCCCTAACATCTATCTGGTTTCAGACGGACTAGCGCCGGACGACACTATTTTGATTGAAGGACTGCGAAGAGTTTCGAACGGCGATGAGATAGAGCCTGAACTTATTTCAGCCAGCGACACATTAGCTGAACTGTCATTGCACGCAGAATAAGGGGGCGCTATGTTTGGAGTTTTTATTAAACGTCCAGTGATGGCCATCATGCTATCGCTGATGATTATATTTTTGGGCGTGTTGTCGGTGTTTAGCCTACCCACGTCACAGTTTCCAGATATTGCTCCGCCGCGAGTGCTTATTTCTCTGGCATATCCCGGTTCGAGCGCTGATGTATTGGTGAAGTCATCGCTGGTTACCATTGAGCGTTCAATCAACGGTGTGCCGGGCATGAAGTACATCGTGTCTGATGCGACCAGCGCGGGTGAAGCCACCATTCAAGTTATCTTCGATTTAGATGTAGATCCGAATCAGGCGCTCATTAATGTGAAAACGCGGCTTGACCAGATCATGAACCGGCTGCCCCAGCTCGTGCAGTTAGAAGGGGTGGTACTAGAGCGGGTTCAGCCTAGCATGTTGATGTACATAAACGTTTATAGCACCGACGAAACGGCTGATGAAAAGTTTCTGTACAACTATTCCAATATCAACCTTATCCCAGAGATACAGCGAGTAAACGGTATTGCCAGTGCAAAAATATTGGGAAGCCGTCAGTACGCCATGCGAATTTGGTTAAAGCCCGATCGCATGCGTGCCTACAATGTTTCTGTTGATGAGATCATGGAGTCGATAGACGAGCAAAGCTTGATTGGACGCCCTGGGCGACTTGGCAGAAGCTCAGGCATTACTGCTCAGTCCAAAGAATACGTGCTTATTTACGAAGGACGTTACGACGAGCCTGAAGAATATAAAAATATCATTATTCGCGCCGATTCCGACGGTCGCTTGCTCAAATTAGGTGATATTGCCGATGTTGAGTTAAGTAGTGAATTTTTCGATATTTATTCGAACAAAGACGGATATCCTTCCGCTGCCATAGTACTTAAGCAGAACTACGGAAGCAGTGCCAACGAGGTTATTTCTCAGGTGAAAGGCACTATGGCTGAACTAGAAAAAACGTTTCCAGAAGGCATGAAGTACGAAATCAACTACGATGTTTCCAAGTTTCTAGATGCCTCTATTGAACAAGTGCTGCATACCTTGTTTGAAGCCTTTATTTTGGTTTCCTTGGTGGTGTTCATCTTTCTGGGTGACTGGCGCTCCACATTGATCCCGCTTCTAGCTGTGCCAGTTTCACTGGTGGGAACATTTTTCTGCATGCAGGCCACAGGGGTGAACATAAATCTTATTACTCTGTTCGCTCTCGTATTAGCGATAGGGATTGTAGTGGATAACGCTATTGTTATCGTGGAGGCCGTTCACGCAAAAATGGAAGAGAGCGCCAGCCTAACCCCTTATATGGCGACCCAACATGTACTGGGCGAAATGGGGGGAGCTATTATAGCGATTACACTGGTGATGACGGCGGTTTTTGTGCCCCTTATTTTTATGACGGGCCCGGTAGGTGTCTTCTATCGCCAGTTCTCTATTACCATGTCATCGTCAATTATCATCTCGTGTATTGTGGCGCTTTCATTAACCCCAGTGCTGTGTGCAATGTTGCTTAAAAACCCTCATTCACACACAAGAAAGGCAACGCCATTAAGCAAGTTTATTGATGGATTTAACCATTATTTCAATAAGTTAACCGGTCGTTATACAGGCATTATCAAAGCTATCGTTACACGCCGCAGTGTTACTGTAGTGCTGCTTGCAGGCTTTGTGGTAAGTACCTTTGGCATTAATCAGGCATTACCTACAGGCTTTATTCCCGGTGAAGACCAGGGGCAAATCTATGCCATTATTCAAACACCGCCAGGCAGTACCCTTGAAGCGACGAATACAGTAGCGCGAGAGCTGCAAAGCTTGGCGCTGGACGTTGAAGGCGTCTCCTCGGTGTCTTCGCTTGCTGGCTATGAAATTCTCACGGAAGGACGAGGTTCAAATGCTGGTACCTGCTTGATTAACCTTGAAGATTGGGCTAATCGCGAACAGTCGGTACGTGACATTATTGAAGAACTAGAAGCCAAAACACACCACTTAGGTGCAGTGATTGAGTATTTCGAACCGCCTGTTGTGCCGGGTTATGGCGCGTCGTCGGGGTTATCATTTCGTTTACTCGATAAAACCAACACAACCGACTATCAAGAGTTCGACCAAATCAACAAAGCCTTCATGGAAGAGCTCGGTAAACGTGATGAGCTAAAAGGTTTATTCACGTTTTACGCGGCCGATTATCCTCAATACAAAATTGAGATAGATAACCAAGCTGCAATGCAGAAAGGGGTATCTATTGGCGCGGCCATGGAGAATTTGAATATTCTTATCGGTAGTACTTACGAGCAAGGTTTCACGCGTTTTAATAACTTCTTCAAGGTGTACACGCAAAGTGCACCGGAATATCGCCGTTATCCCAGTGACTTAATGGATTACTACGTGAAAAACGAAGAGGGTGAAATGGTGCCTTACTCGGCCTTTATGAAGCTGATTAAAACCCAAGGCCCTAATGAAATTACGCGCTACAACCTTTATACCTCGGCAGCTATTCGGGCAGAGCCGGCAGCAGGGTATACCTCGGCGCAAGCGATAAAAGCAGTTGAAGAAGTAGCGGCTGCAACCTTGCCAAAAGGATACGACATTGGTTGGGAAGGCCTGTCATTTGACGAGGCTAAACGAGGTAATGAAGCCATTGTTATCTTTGCCGTAGTATTGTTGTTTGTATATATCGTACTGGCATCACAGTACGAGAGTCTGCTTCTACCTTTTGCGGTTATTCTTTCACTACCTACCGGTATTCTCGGCTCATTCCTGTTTCTAAAAGGTATGGGGCTGGCCAACGATGTTTATGCGCAGCTCGGCTTAGTTATGCTGGTTGGTTTACTCGGTAAAAATGCCGTGCTTATTGTGGAATACGCAGTGCAAAAAAATCAGCAGGGCTTATCGATTGCTGACGCAGCTGTTGAAGCGGCCAAACAGCGCTTCCGTCCAATCTTAATGACATCTTTCTCGTTTGTAGCAGGGCTAATTCCGCTTGTTATTGCAACGGGGGCAGGCGCAGTGGGAAATAGAACTATTGGTGCTTCTGCCTTAGGCGGTACTTTGTTCGGCACTGTTTTTGGTGTGCTGGTTATTCCTGGGCTTTACTACTTGTTCGCCAAACTTGAAGAAGGTAAGTCATTAATCAAAAACGAAGATCATGTCCCTCTTACTGAAACTTACCACTATAACGATGAGGTGCTAAGCGATGATAAATAAAAAGCGATTTACTTATAAGCCGCTGTGGTTAGCGCTTAGTAGTGCGTTGTTAGTACAGGCATGTGCCATCCCTACCATTGAAACGCGAAACCCTAATCTAGATTTGCCAGAGCAGTTTAACGCGAAAGTTTCGCAAGTGGATACTCAGGCTGGTCAAGGGATTAACCAGAGTACACAAGCAAATATTCAATGGAGTGAGTGGTTTAACGACCCTACGCTTTCTGCGCTGGTGGATACGGCGGTTAAGAACAACCAAGAGGTGTCTATATTAATTCAACGCATTAATATGGCGTCGAATGAAGTGTATGCACGGGAAGGGGAATATTTGCCTCGACTCTCTGCGGGGGTAGCCGCTGAAACCGAAAAGGTAGGCGAATATACCCGGGAAGGCGCAGTAGAAGAACAGTTAAATATCAAGGAGGATAAAGAATTTCCCGACCCGCTGGCAAACTTAAAGCTAGGCCTTAATGCGTCGTGGGAAATTGACGTTTGGCATAAGCTGAGAGATGCGTCTAAAGTGGCCTCGCTTGAATACTTGGCATCGGTTGAAAGTAAGAACTTTTTCGTTACCCAGTTAGTATCTGAAGTTGCGCGTACTTACTATGAACTGCTGGCGCTAGATAACAAGCTAGAGAATCTTGACTCAACCATTTCGCTACAGCGTAATGTTATTCACACTATTAATGCGTTGAAAGAATACGGGCGGGCGTCATCGCTACCTGTTGCGCGCTTTAACGCGGAAGTGAAGAAAAACGAGAGCGAGCGTTACTTGATTGAGCAGGAAATCCTAGAGAAAGAGAACACGCTCAATCTGTTATTAGGACGCACTCCACAGCCCATTCAAAGGGACAGTAACGTGTTGCTCAGCGCCGAGCTAAAAAGCCCGCAGGTGGGTGTACCCTCTGCGCTATTAGACAATCGCCCTGATATAAAACAAGCTGCACTCACGCTCCAAGCAGCAGAGTTAAATATCGATGTGGCTAAAGCCAACTTCTACCCTTCTTTTGAGCTAAAAGCAGGGGTAGGTTTATCGGCGTTTGATAGTCGCTACTTGTTTAATGTGCCTGAGTCATTGGCATATTCTTTATCTGGTGATGTTTTTGCGCCATTAATAAACCGCAGGGCGATTGAGGCGGTTTATCAAAATGCCAGCGCCGAACAAATTGAAGCGGCTTACGAATATGAACTGACCGTTTTAACGGCGGTAGCTGAAGTAACAAACAGTTTATCGAAGCTTGATAATTTGGAGAAAAGTGCTGAAGCACGGCGTCATCAAATTGCTTCACTCGAACAGTCGATTGATATTGCCAATAGGCTTTTTTCGTCAGCTCATGGTGAATATTTAGAGGTGCTGCTTGCGCAACGAGAAGCACTGGAAGCGCGTAGCGAGTTTATAGAAACTCGTCAGCAGCAAATGGCCGCACTGGTCGATTTGTATCAGGCACTCGGAGGCGGATGGCAGTCTTAAAATAAAAAGGAGAGCGCTCGCTCTCCTTTTTTCGCCTTTATCAAAAGCTGGCTGCGAATTTCAGACTCAACGTGTGACAAAAGCAGAACGCATGCGGTGTTAAATGTTAACGCGTAAAGTTAAAGCGGGCAAAAAAGCGCTCAGCTTCGTCACTATCAAAATCATAGCCATTATTCGTCATCGCTTCCAAAGCATCTTCTACCGTTTCGTAAAAGCCATAAGCAACTTCGGCAGCGTCGTAGCACTGAGAAATCTGATGCTTAGTTGTCAGCATAATGTCGGTATCTAATATCACCACGGCAAGAAACGACAGGCCGCGGGTTTTTCTTACCCGAGTTTGTTTTACAAAAATATCAAAGGTGGAAGGGGGCATCAGGCTTTCACCGTAAAGACAGCTTACTTGTGCCCATTTAGTGCCCTTTTCGAATTTTGAAATGTCAGAAGACATCTTAACTACGCCATTTCTCATGGTTTCGTCATTCCACGGTCCGCGCGCTGAGAAGAGCAGCAACTGACCGCTTACGCTACATTCAAACTCGCCGTGTGGATTATTCATGGGCATTACCTTTAAGCCTTATATAGAAGTTAGCACTTTACCGCTATCACGCAACTAACCATTCGGCTAAAGCCAACGCCCCTGTGTACTGCGCTTAATCGCCTAGCGATGTCGCTCAACGTTTAATCTTTATTGGCTGAATATATTCAGTAATATGGAGACGATAAATGCATCACTACAACGTGATCACCCCATAAAAAAGAACGGATAAGAACAAATAGATTAAGGTGAGATATGTCTTTTATGAGAAATCACAGGTACCCGTCAGTCAAAAAACGGTTTGCTATATGGGCTGCACTATTTAGCGTAGGCACGCTAGCTATGCCATCCACAGCGCTTGCAAGCAATGAGAGAGAATCTCTTACTACCGACTCTGAACGCTATTTTAAATCGGAAGATATTTTTAATTTGGAATACGTGAGCGAAGTTCAGGTGTCGCCAAACGGTAAATATGTTGCGTATGTGCGCCGTTCAAACGACATTATGTCGGATAGCAGTCGAGCGAACGTCTGGCTAGCGTCGGTTGATGGAAAGTCACACCGCCCCTTACTGTCGTCGAAAAAGAGTTACTATTCTATTCGCTGGTCACCAGACGGTAGCCGATTGGCTTACCTTTCTAATGAAGAAGGTAAACCGCAATTGTATGTGCGCTGGATGGATACAGGGCAAACGGCACTCGTAACAAATGTCACCTCAAACCCAAGTAACATCACTTGGTCGCCAGATGGTAAGCACATTGCTTTCACTATGAGCGTTGATGCCAAGGAAAAGCCGCTAGACATTAAAATGCCTAAAAAGCCTGACGGTGCAAAGTGGTCTCCTAGCTTTCAATATATTACCAAAGCGCGCTATCAAGCCGACGGCCGAGGCATTCTTGAACCTGCTTACACCCATATTTTTATTGTTCCTGCTGACGGAGGCACAGCACGACAGCTTACTTCAGGGAACTATCACCACAATGGGCGCTTAAGTTTCTCTCCTGATAGCGACAAAATCTATTTCTCTGCCAACCGCAGTGACAATTGGGAGTATGAGCCTGTTGAGGGGGACATCTTTTCTGTGGATATGATGGGTAATATCGCACAGCTTACCAACGACAAAGGCCTTGAATCATCGCCTGTCGTATCGCCTGACGGAAAGCACATTGCTTACGCACGCCGCGATGACGAAAAAGTGATGTACAAAAATAGCTATTTGTATGTGATGAAGAGCGATGGTACAGATGCTCAAAATTTAACAAAAGACATTGATAATTCAGTGTCTAACTTTCACTGGAAAGATAATAAGCACGTTTATTTTCAGCAGTCGGTTCGCGGTTTAGCGCAGGTAGATGTGGTATCGCTATCGGGCAGAGTTAAAGCCGTAGCTAATGGGCTGGGCGGTACTACGTTAGGACGGCCTTATGTGTTTGGCACCTATCACGCTGTTGATGATGTAGTGGCGTATACCAAAGGACGTACCGATCGCCCCGCTGATTTATATGTCACTACGCGAAACGAGCGACAGCTTACTGCACTAAACGAAGACGTTCTAGGTCATAAGCAACTTGGCGAAGTAAAAGAAATTGTCTATCCGTCTTCTATTGATGGCGAAGAAATCCAGGGGTGGTACATTCTGCCGCCAAACTATGACAGCTCGAAAACGTATCCGCTTATCTTGGAAATTCACGGCGGACCTAATCTCGCTTATGGCCCTGTCTTCACGGCTGAGCTGCAGCGCATGGCTGCAGAGGGCTACGTGGTGTTTTATGATAATCACAGAGGTAGTACAGGTTATGGAGAACGCTTTGCATTGCTACTTCAAGGGAAATACAGTTCGGAATATGACTTCTCAGACCATATGTCGGGTGTTGATGCGCTTATTGAAAAAGGTATCGCTGACCCAGAACGACTGTTTATTACTGGTGGTTCAGCAGGCGGCATTGCATCAGCCTATGCTATTGGCCTTACTAACCGATTTAAAGCAGCCGTAGTCGCTAAACCCGTTATCAACTGGTTATCGAAAGTGCTGACTGCCGATTCAGGTCTATATCAAATCCCTTTCCAATTTCCGGGTAAGCCTTGGGATAACGTAGAGCACTACTGGAAGCGCTCACCGCTATCGCTAGTAGGCAATGTAACGACACCCACTATGCTGATCACGGGAGTGGAGGACAAACGCACGCCAATGTCTGAGACCGAGCAGTTCTATCAAGCGTTAAAGATTCAAAAGGTTGATAGCGTGCTGGTAAAAGTACCTGGATCGCCGCACGGGATTGCTTCTAAGCCATCTAGAATGATTGGTAAAGTTGAAAATATCTTGGCGTGGTTTAAAAAATACGACAGCGTGCAGTCACAAAGTACGCAAGTTGAAGCTCAATAATTAGTGTGCTGAGACTAAGTGGGGCTAATGCGCCGACTCAATCGGTTCAAGGCCCCATTTTTTTAGTATTCGAGTATATTCGCCATTCGCTTTTAAAATCGAAAGCGCGATTGTGAGTGGCGCTGTTTGTCTATTCCACCGCGGGATGTAATTGCTCGATATCAGGAACAACTGTGAGTTTTAAATCAAGCGCTTTCCAGTAGTGGCTTTCTCGTAGCAGGTCAGCTGAGATAATAGGTTTTTCATCTAACCAGCCATCGGGGAAGGTAATGGTCAGTTCGTTCTTTTCTACATTAACAACGAGGTCAGGTACAAAACCCTCTTGGCGTTTAATATTAAGCAGTACACCCAAACGCAGTAACGCGATTAAATGCTTAACCGACTGCTCATCGAAAAGATTAAATGCGGGCAATTCATTGGTTCGAATTTTCTTTCTATGGAATCGCACGAGCGTAGCTAGCAGTAATTGTTGTTCCTGCGTAAACCCAGGCATGTCCACATTACCAAGAATATAGGCGCTGTGTTTTTGTATGCCTCGAGAGTTAATTTGCATGCCGACTTCGTGAAGTAAAGCTGCCCAGCCGAGCATGCTTTTAAAGTCACGCCCTTTAAGTTTCCACGCTTTTTCAACATCGTTGAAAAGTGAAAGGGTTGTATTGAGCACCATAGTGGCTTGGGACGTATCTACATCGTAGCGGGTTGCCAAACTACTCGCGGTTCTGCCGCGAATATCAGCGTGATGAAGCTCATCTTCCATCTGATAAAGTACGCCTTCGCGCAAGGCGGCAGGCGAGTACACCAAGCCTTCAATCTCTAGGGCTTTGAAAACGGCGATAAGAATAGCGAGGCCGCCAGCAATAACCACACGACGATCTTCACTTAAATCTGGGTAGCTTAATTTGTCTATATGCCCTGCGCTTATGAATTGCTTCATTAAATTGCGCAAACTTTTAAGTGTCACCGGAATATCGTGGCCATTAGGTCTGTCTTGCTGACAAAGGGTGAACAGCGAACGAATGGTACCCGACGTACCGATACACTGGACCCAGCCCAGTCTGCGATATTTATTGTCTATTAACTCAAGCTCTTGCTGTGCAGCCGTGATAGCGCGATCAAAGGCTTTTGGCTTTAGCTCACCGTCAGGGAAAAACCGTTTGGTATAGCTTACGCAGCCCATTTGAAGGCTGCGGCAAAGTAAAGGCGTAAAACCTTCGCCAATAACGAACTCAGTAGAGCCACCGCCTATATCAATAACCAGCTGTTGGCCGTCGGAGTGGTTAGTATGTGCAACGCCTGAATAAATAAGTCGCGCTTCTTCTACACCAGAAATGACTTCGATAGGGTAGGGAAGGATATCTTTTGCTGCGCTGATAAAATCGCGGGCGTTACGCGCCCTGCGCAACGTGTGGGTGGCGACAATTCTCACGGAGTCGGGCTCAAAACCTTTCAGGCTCTCTGCTACTACTTTTAGCATAGCAAGCCCACGCTCCATCGCTTCATTAGACAAGATATCGTCGTCGTTGAGACCTTCGGCCAAGCGTACTTTTTGTTTAACTCTATGCAGAATCTGCACAGACCCAGCAACAATGCGTGCTACTACTAAGTGAAAACTATTTGAGCCAATGTCTAGTGCTGCGACTTTATTGACTTCGCGGGTTTCCACGTCATTAAAAACTGATTCGTGCTGGGTCATGTACTAATTTTCTATCCTACAAAGTGTCTTCTAGCTTCTTCAAATAGTCATAAATTTCTATCTGAGAACGAAGTTTTTTACGATTTCCCCTGCGAACGTACTTGTTGCTCTGATCCTTGTCAATCACTCGAGCCTTCAGGGTATCTTTAAATTGTAGCTCCATTATATCAACAATGCGCTGCTGAAGACCTTTATCATACACTGGACAACCTACTTCAATGCGGTTGTCCATGTTACGGGTCATCCAGTCGGCAGAAGAGATATACACTTTTCTATCGCCGCCTCCTTCAAAAATCATCACGCGTGGGTGTTCGAGAAATCTATCAACAATAGAAATAATTTCGATGTTTTCGCTTATTCCTTTTATCCCTGGATTAAGTGAGCACATACCGCGCACTATACCGCGGATCTTAACCCCCGCCTGGCTAGCCCGGTACAAATCATCAATGAGTTCTTTATCAACAAGGTTGTTAATTTTGAAAGTGATTTGTGCCTTTTGACCTTGGTTCAAATGCTGAATTTCTTGACGAATTAACGACTGAATTTTGGTTCTGGCGTTTAATGGCGATATTTGAAGATGCTGGAACTTGTAGCGTCGGTAAGGGTATTGAATAAGATCGAATACCGCCACGCCTTCATCGGCGAGTTCTTGATTACGGGTGAATAAGCTGTAGTCGGTATAAATCTTTGCTGTTTTCTCGTTGAAGTTACCCGTACCGAAATGCGCATAGTTCACCAAACTGCCCCGTTCTTCACGGGTCACAATACAAAGTTTAGAGTGAATTTTAAGAGTAGGCACGCCAAGTACAACGCGTATACCTGCATCAGTCATGCGCTTAGACCATTCGATATTTGCCTCTTCGTCAAAACGGGCGCGAAGTTCTACCACAACGGTTACTTTTTTGCCGTTGTCTACTGCGTCAATCAACGAGTTTACAATGCGTGAATTACTGGCAACACGATAAATATTAATACGTATGGTTTTAACATTCGGGTCGAAAGCCGCCTGACGCAAAAACTCGGTGAAGTGTAGGAAGCGGTGGTACGGGTAGTACAGTAGTATGTCTCGCGCAGTAATGGCATCGAAAACGGTGTTGTACTTAGAGAATGCCTTGCTGTCGATAGCAGGCAGCGGCGTATGCTCTAAATATTCTCGACCCACATTAGGGAAGCCAATAAAGTCTTTAAAGTTACGATAGTGCCCAGCAGCGTGCATGGTATCTAGCTTGGTTATCTTAAGTCGCTTGCGCAAGTCAGATTTCATGTCCTCTGGCATGTTCGTGTCGTAGATAACACGCACAGGCTCAGCGATAAGGCGCTGCTTCATACTTTCAGACATCTTTTCAACGAAGCTTTCGTCAATTTCTTCGTTGATAGAATATTCCGCATCACGCGTCATTTTAAACGAGAATGCTTCAATTTCGTCGAACTTCACGAAACCGCGGAAAATGTCTTCGATACACAGCTGAATCATGTCATCGAGCATAATAATGCTCTTCTTCTTGCGGCTTTTTTGCGGTGGGATCAGCATAAAGCGCGACATTTCAGAGGTAGGAACCTGAATAACCGCAAATTTAGGATTGCGGTCCTTTCTTCTAAGCGCCACATATAAATACACCGACGTACCGTTCAAACGGCTAAGTAGGTCGGTCTTCTTATCTATTAAAATAGGTGCAATGTGACGCAGTGCTTTGTTAACGAAGAAGTTGCGTACCCACTGCTTTTGATAATCGTCTAAATCGTCTTTTCGAAGAATATGTATGTTGTAGCGAGCTAGGGACTTAACCACATCCTTATGAATTTGGTCGAACTTTTCAGAAAGCTGGACGACCTTTTTCTGAATAAGCGCCATAAGAGCGGTTTGGCGTTCAGCTTCCTCTTCATTGCCGTCATTTTGCGCAATGGTAATTTGTCGTTTCACGTCAGCGGCGCGCACGCGATAAAACTCATCTAGGTTATTAGAGTAAATACCAAGAAAACGAATTCGCTCCACGGCGGGATTGTTTTTATCTGCGGCTTCTTGCAATACGCGTTCGTTAAACGCAAGCCAGCTTAATTCTTTGGGATAATATAAAACGTCGTTATCCATAATGTCTCAATTCACGTTCATAAAAATGGTCAAAGACTGCCATCAGTCAGTGACACTACTGTGACAACACGTATTCTGGTGCAAGTGCGCACGCATTGCGTTGTGGTTATTCCATTAACTTTCAATATGATAAGTTCGTAATTGTGATGCGCGGATAGTGTATGGCACCACAAATACGCCCTTGTTTTTATCGCTTCGCGGTAATATCCACCACCAAATCGTTTGCCAACGACTCCAGTGAGTCTTGCAATGCGCCGTCGTCAAAATCTTCTGGCACCGCAATTTCTGCTTTTGCTTTGAAAATTAGGCTGCCCCAGTTAGGCGCGCTTTCACAGTGTGAAGCAAAGGTGAGAATATTCAAATTGAACTGGTTTAAAACAGAGGTAAGCTCTTGGACAATACCGGTTTTGTCATTGCCCATTACATCAACCGTCAATTTGGTGGTGTTGTTATTTTCACTGCTCGCTACCGCTACAGATTGCACCGACAAATCTTTAATGGCGTCTAGCGCATCGATTAAGCCCTGTTTGTTCTCATCGGCAACATGTACTTCTACAAAACCGGTGAACATTCCTGCCATATGCGCAAAGCTCGACCCTTGCCAGTTGCCCTCATGTTTGTATACACACTTAGCCAGTGCGTCTACTAAACCCGGCTTGTCTTTACCCATAATGCTTATAACCAATGATTGCATACGATGCTCCTTATTGGGCGTGTAGAGAAAAACTTTGATCGTCTTCCTGTTGGGTAATACCATAGGCGCAGAGTAGGTTGCGCGAAGGTAATGCTTTAAACTTTCACTTGCTATTAGCATAACAAAACTTACACTGCTCACCAGTGCAATTTAGAGTTATTCTTCTTAAAAATGAAGAATTTCGAAAATAAGAATTACTAAACAGCCGCATGACTTTCGACAGCAACAGCACAAACAAAAAACGCCAGCGAAGCGACAGGTGGTCACGCTATGTAGTGACCGGCTTCGGCGGCCTTGTTTTGTTGACGTTAGTTATTCTTATTACTCATCTAATCAGCCAAGCTCTGCCGTTGGCATATACCCCTAGCTTAAATCATCTGTTGAGCTTGAAAACGTCAGATAATGAAAAAATTATCAGCGCAGGCGACATCATTAACAGTCAGCCAATGCTGGTTAGGAAGTCTGACTGTCGATTGGGATTAAAGTTGCTTAAAGGCGATGCTCTGGTAAGTAATCACGATTATATCCGTCCTTGCGAGCATAGGCTGTCTTCCCACAGTGTGATGGGAGAGAACTATATCGTAGACGTTTCTCCCAACGCCCAAGTGAGAGTTTTACCGGTCAGATCGTTCAATATGACCGACGGTAGCGCAGAGGATATTGCCACAAGTACACCGCAAGCAGCGTTGTCGAACAGCATTACGTTCGCGCTTCCCAAAGGTGAGTGGGAGATACGCAGTGACTGGAGCATTGCACTGTCCTCAAAATGGGCAGTGGTTTCTATCGTTCAAGACAATAAAGTGTTTATCCGTTGGGTAAATCGGCTTCGTCCTACACAGGTTGTGGATAAACGGTTTCATAATATAGACAGACTCGTATTGTTACCCGGCAGTCAGAGCGTGTTACTCCAAGTGGATGATGCGCTTTACCTAAATAGGCTCACGGATGAAGGGGCGTCACTACTGCCAATAGCAGGAAACATCACAGCGTCATTAGATGAGAAGATTGTATTCCCACTTGCTAAAGACCGCACCTTTTTCCTAATGAACAGCAATACACAGGCACTTACTCGCTGGGTGCTGAGCAAAAGCGATAAAGGCCTTACCTTTGAACAAACCTACCAAGTAGCGCTACCAGGAGAGAACGTTAAGGATGTGGCAGAACATGCCAGTATGAACTTGGTGGCTGTGCTGACCGATAAAGCAAGAGTGTTGTTGGTAAACCGTGTATCAGGCGATGTAGTGGCATCACAACAGATAGAGCGTTCTGCTGAGAATATCATTTGGTACGGCAATAAGCTTTATGGCTATTCAGATAGCACCTTATCAGTATGGGAAGGCAGGCACTTAAGCGGCGTTACTACATGGGCCTCTCTGTTTGAACCGCAGCACTACGAAGGGTATGAAACGGAAGAAACCGTATGGCAAACCACCAGTGCCTCTGATTTTCAAGAGGCAAAGTTTAGCTTAACACCGCTATTAATAGGCAGTATTAAAGCCTCTCTTTTAGCGCTGCTTATTGCTATTCCGGTTGCTATCGGTGCCGCAATTTACACCGCGTTTTTTGCTAAAAGCCGCCTTCGCAACGTTATTAAGCCGGCTATCGAATTGCTCGAAGCGATTCCCAGTGTACTCATCGGCTTCATCGCGGCTATTTGGTTGTCGCCAAAAGCTGAGCAGTTTTTATTTTCCTTTGCCTTTTTCCTAATCGTTATCCCTTTTGTGCTTATTGTCGTTGCCCTGGTGCAGCGTCCTGTTGCGGAATACTTACCAAAGAAGCTAAGACACGGAGCAGAGCTACTATTTGCTATAAGCGGAGTGTTCCTTTTAGGTTTTATTAGCGTGGAGTATGCGCCTTCGCTTATTTTCTCGATAATGGGGGGAGACGGGTTTACAATGCTTGCGGCCGAGTCCGATAGTCCCATCGGGAAAACGACTATAGTGGTAGCGTTAGCGTTAGGTGTGGCCATATCACCTAGTATCTATTCCCTTGCTGAAGATGCCATAAACGGCGTTCCAAATGATTTAAAACACGCCTCTTTTGCTTTAGGCGCCACACGATTACAGACCTTACTTCATGTTGTTCTTCACGTTGCACTACCGGGTATTGTTGCCGCGATTATGCTAGGTTTCGGCCGCGCGTTTGGTGAAACCATGATAGTCCTTATGGTGACGGGGAATACGCCAATCTCCAGCTGGGGCTTGATAGAAGGTTTGCGAGCACTTACTGCTAACTTGGCAATTGAACTTCCAGAAGCAGATGTATCATCGGCGCACTATCAAATTCTATTTTTCACCGCGTGTATTTTGTTCCTGTTTACCTTCTTGGTAAACACCATGGCAGAGCTATTGCGACAGCGTATAAGAAGTAGGGCGTACTATGGTTAATCGAACAACGTTTGGGTTAAGTGCGGTACAGCGTCAATCGTTAGTCATTAGCTTAACGGCTTTTTTCACCAGCCTGCTGCTTATTGCGCTAGTTAGCATTCTTATACTTATTAGTTTTCGAGGTACGGCATATTTTTGGCCAGAGCCCATCTATACGGTTACCGGTACGCATCAAGACGGCACAAGGTTTTCGGTGCTTGCGAACCTATTTGATGAATCGACAAATGAGGATGTGACACTTAAGTTCTCAGATGCTCAGCATCCTTATGGCTTTCAAGTCCAGTTATCTCGAGAGGAAATAGAGACTTCTCTACTTGCAAACCAAAGCGCAGAAATAAAACTGTTAGACGGCAGGCGTGTGTTGGCAATTCCTGAATACATCGTCGTGCCATCTAAACCGCCTCAACCTCTTGGTAACATTGACATTGTGCTAGAGGAAGTGGCCCAAATAAGCGCTCAAATTGAAGATTTAAATACGCAACACCTTGCACCTATTCACGAAGCGCTATCTCAATTTGATAAACGTAATGTTGTTGCCGACGCGCCAGCAAGAGAGCGTTTAGTGGCATCGTTTGACGAATACCAAAAGCGTGTGGAAGCGTTAGAAGCAACACGAGCCGAGTATACCTTATTGGTAAGTTTTGCTGACGAAACGCCGTTTGTTATTCCCATATCTAGTATTCAAGATGTGGATTTTGTCAGTCGTCTAAGTACATGGGAAAAGTGGCAGGTGGCGTTTTCGGAAATCGGTGTTTTTCTCACCGATTCCCCTAAACAAGCGAATACCTCAGGTGGCGTCTTCCCTGCGTTGTTTGGTACTGTACTCATGGTATTTTTAATGACCATCATCGTAACGCCCTTTGGTGTATTAGCCGCTATTTACTTGAGCGAGTATGCACCTAACACGGCGCTTACCACTATTATTCGTGTCAGTGTAAGCAACATGGCAGGTGTACCTTCTATTGTTTACGGCGTATTCGGCCTTGGTTTCTTTGTTTATACCTTGGGCGGCAGTATTGATGAGCTATTGTTTAGTGACACACTGCCAGCACCCACAATGGGAAGCCCTGGCGTTTTCTGGGCTGCCTTAACCATGGCAATTTTGACCTTACCTGTAGTGATTGTGGCGACTGAAGAAGGCTTGCGCAGGGTGCCGGAAGGATTGAAAGCGGGCAGTTACGCATTAGGAGCTACCAAAATTGAGACTATAGTGCGTACCGTATTGCCTATTGCGTCTCCGGGTATTATGACTGGCGTAATTTTGGCGATTGCGAGGGCGGCAGGTGAAGTAGCGCCACTTATGTTAGTGGGGGCGGTCAAGTTTGCGCCAACCTTGCCTATAGATGGAGAGTTTCCTTATCTCCACCTTGATAGGCAGTTTATGCATTTGGGCGTGCTTATTTATGACGGAGCGTTTCACAGCCAAACTGATGGAAAGAGCGCAAGCATGATGTTTGCCGCTTGCTTGCTTTTACTCGTGGTGGTGTTTGTATTAAATATTCTGGCAGTTGTACTTAGAGCGCGCCTGCGCAAACGCTATCTCAAAGGATAATACAGGTTTTGTAACATGTTGAAGTTGTTTGAACACAATACGCTGAACGTTAACGACATTGGTGAAGAACAAACTGCGGTAGAGGTTAAAAACCTCAACCTGTGGTTTGGCAACAAGCATGTGTTAAACGACATCAGTATGCGGATCCCAAAAAACAAAATCACAGCGTTAATTGGTCAAAGTGGTTGCGGTAAATCTACACTCATTAGCTGTTTCAATCGCCTTAACGATTTGTATGACGGTTGCAAATACGATGGTGAAATTATTATTGATGGGCAAAACATCAATAGCCGCAAAGTAAATGTGTCACGCCTAAGAACGAACGTGGGCATGGTTTTTCAGCGACCCAACCCCTTTCCTATGAGCATTTATGAGAACGTGTGCTACGGGCTTAAGCTTCAAGGCGTTAAAATTCGTCGACACTTAGACGACGCGGTGGAAAGCGCACTGAAACAGGCGGCGCTGTGGGACGAGGTTAAAGATCGTTTATTTGAATCCGCTCATGTTTTATCTGGCGGTCAGCAGCAGCGTTTGGTGATTGCAAGAGCACTAGCGTTGAAGCCTGACATTCTACTTCTTGATGAACCCACCTCGGCCCTTGACCCTCTGACCACGCTTTTTATCGAAGAACTGATGGATGCATTAAAGAAACAATGCACCATTATTATCGTGACGCACAACATGCAGCAAGCGGCTAGGGTAAGCGACTACACCGCCTTTTTCCATCAGGGCAGGCTGATAGAATATGCAGACAGCGATACGCTGTTTACTATGCCAGAGAAGAAGCAAACCGAAGACTACATAACGGGGCGATATGGATAACGTAGCAGTAGGTGTGTGTTCTAACATGGGTTTGCGCCGTAATGCTTCAATTTGGCAAGATGTAGCGGTTTGTCACGATAGTTCTGCCACAGGTAGCGGCACGATTGATTGTCGTTATTCGTTATGCTTACGCCGCGAGGAGAAAACACCATGCGACAGGTAGCCTTAAACACGCATATTTCGGGTACGTTTAATATCGAGTTGGAAAACTTGCGTAACTCGGTATTAACCATGGGGGGCGAAGTTGAACAGCAGCTGGTGGATACGTTAAAAGCGGTAAAGCACAATCATGCCGCTCTGGCTGAAAAAGTGGTGTTGAACGACTTAAAAATTAACTCCATGGAAATTCAAATTGACGAAGAGTGCTTGCGCATTATTGCAAAACGTCATCCTACCGCCAGCGATCTGCGTTTAATTATGACCATTTCCAAAGCCATTACCGATATAGAGCGAATGGGCGATGAAATCGAGCGTATTGCCAAACTAGTAACGCGCAATAAGTTGCCGAGCTCAGATACCATTAAGAGCAGCATGTTACTTATTGGCGAGCGCGTGGCCGCCATGATGCGCGGCACATTCGACGCTTTTGCTCGTCAGGATGAGGCTGCGGCGTTAGAAGTGTATGACCAAGACAACCGCATTGACAGTGAGTACAAACGGCTGCTGTCGTATACCACCTCCGAAATGCAGAAAAGCACTGACGACATGCAGGATTGGCTGGATGTGTTGTGGGCAATGCGCTCGTTAGAGCGAATTGGTGATAGATGTAAAAACGTGTGTGAATATGTGGTTTATCTCACTCGCGGTACCGATGTTAGACATACACCGCTGGAAAATATGCAGCAAAAGCTGGAAGATTTGACGTAAACCTGTCCAAATGGTCAGTGTTATTTTGCGTAGTAATATTCAAATATGAAAGTTCGTGAAATTTATTTGTCATAAAACTGAAATATTTGGTGGTTTTATCATCGCATTCAAATAATTCCGCATACTTTTATCGTTTTTCAGTGATTTTCGCTATGGCTTCTAACATGATTACGTTATCATGCGCCGCAGCCAAGAACAGATCGTGCAAAATTTAATCGAACCTTATGATAAAACACAATTTGTCTTTAACTTCATTCTCTAGCCTTTGTGGTGAAGAGATCATGCTACTTACTCAAGTAGCGTCCAGCCTAAATCGCGTTTAGATCGGGAGCGATTATCCGTGGAATTTTTTGAAAGTTATGGCCTAATTCTTATAATCCTTGCCGCCGGCGTTGGTTTCGTCATGGCATGGGGTATTGGAGCGAATGACGTTGCCAACGCAATGGGTACGTCAGTAGGTTCTAAAGCTTTAACCATAAAACAAGCCATTATCATTGCTATGATATTTGAGTTTGCTGGCGCCTACCTAGCAGGTGGCGAAGTAACGTCTACCATTCGAAAAGGGATTATCGACTCAACCTATTTTATAGACATACCTGAATACCTTGTATTAGGCATGATCTCATCACTACTTGCAGCTGGAATCTGGCTTGCGGTAGCGTCATGGTTGGGGTGGCCTGTATCTACCACTCACTCAATTATCGGTGCAATCATCGGTTTTACTGCCACTGGCGTCAGCATGGACGCAGTAGCATGGGACAAAGTGGGTGGTATTGTTGGTAGTTGGGTAGTAACCCCAGCTATTTCAGGCATCATTGCTTATCTTATTTTCATGAGCGCGCACAAGCTCATCTTCCAAACTGCCTCTCCGTTTGCAAATGCTAAGCGTTATGTGCCGTTCTATATGGCATTAGCGGGTTTTGTGATGTCGCTTGTTACTATCAAGAAAGGCCTTAAGCACGTTGGTTTAGAGCTAAGTGCCGTTAATGGATATCTGCTGGCGATTGCTATTGCCGTAGCGTTGGGCTTCTTGGGTAAATGGTTTATCGGCCGTATGAAGTTCAGCGGTTCTGAAGATGCAGATCTACAGGCGGCTAACGTTGAGAAAGTATTCGCACTGCTAATGGTAGTAACAGCCTGTTGTATGGCGTTTGCCCACGGTTCAAATGATGTAGCTAACGCTATTGGGCCATTGGCTGCGGTAGTTAGCGTAGTAAGTAGTGGCGGCGAAATTAACTCTAGCACTACGCTTGCACCTTGGATCCTTCCTCTTGGTGGTTTAGGTATTGTTGCGGGTCTTGCGCTATTTGGACATCGCGTTATCAAGACCATTGGTCAAGGTATTACACACTTAACACCAAGCCGCGGTTTTGCAGCAGAACTCGCTGCAGCGTGTACGGTAGTTATCGCATCAGGTACGGGTTTACCTATTTCGACTACCCAAACGCTTGTAGGAGCGGTACTAGGTGTAGGTCTGGCGCGTGGTGTATCAGCGCTTAACCTAGGCATTGTGAGAAATATCGTCGTATCGTGGATTGTTACGTTGCCTGCAGGCGCAATCCTCTCGATTATTTTCTTCTACATTCTTAAAGCGTCGTTTGGCGTAGCGTAACACAGCGCTTACAAACGTTCGTATTAAGCGAAAAGAATTAAAAAAGGCCGTGCTTGAAGTGAAGCACGGCCTTTTTGTTTGTGGAATGTTTTCTTTAATCAATAGAGATAGGCGTTTCAAAGCCACGGGGTTTAACACCCACAACGGCACACTTAAGCTGATGAATAGTTTCTTCTGCGGTGTCGCCCATGATGTAGCCAGGCACACCTAAACGTGCCACTGTGCCCATAACAATAATGTCGGTATCAAGGGATGTGGTTGTGGCTGCAATTTCTCTTCGAGGGTAACCGTGAACAATGTGCTTCTGAGGTTTCAAATACTCTAATACATTGTCATCCAATTCATTGCCTAGTTCTTCAAGCAATTTGTCTAGTTCCGATTCACGCTCGGCATGGATTTTTGCAAGATCGGTTTCCATTCTATCGTTATCAACCGATATGAAACCGTCTCTTGCTATGTTCTCAGGAACCGCATCAAAAACGTGAACAATGTGTAGCTGTGCAAACTCTAACAAGGCTATTTGGCTTGCGTGACGCAAAATGTCGCGATTAAGATCGCGCCTAATAGACACTTCATGCTGTGGATAGTGATAGTTCAAATCCAGTGCTGCAACTACGTTTTTGTACTGACTGCGAGGCTTGTGGTTAATGATCCAAACCGGACAAGGGCATTTGCGGAATAAACGCATATCTAAGCTTCCGAATAGCTTATCTAGAAAGCTCTCTTCTGCCCGTTTAATTACTAGATCGATATTGTTCTTTTTTACATAACGCACAACGTCAATAAGCGGCTGACCTACCGTTACCGCAGTAGACACAGGATAGTGTTTTCCCCAGCTTTCCGCTTGTTCTTTTAACCAATGCTGGGCTTGGGTTTCCATGGTTTGCTGAGAATCAACATAAGAGAAAGACTCCATGACCATACTGGCGTTGGGCGGCAAAGATTCTAACGAAAGCATAATGGTAAGCGAGGCTTGATGCGCTTTGGCGATATGCAGTGCTTGGGCTACCGTATCATCTTGACGATGAGAGTCGCTCAATACACATAAAATGTTCTTATAATGTCCTTTCATACTGCCCTCAATAGTTAATCGCTCTATTGACTGAATGATACAAGAGCGGGTCTTACTTCGCTGTAAAAATATGTTGCGTATAACGCTTTAATTTAATCCTAACGCTACTTATGGGGGCTTTCCAGCGGGAAATGTCAAATTCTCAAAAGCTTCTTATAGATTGCACAATAAACAGAATTATCTACCTCTTTTTTAGGGTGTTGAATACGTGCAGCTGCGAATAATAGAAGATCGCTCTCGTTAACCATGGGCATCAACCCTAGGCGCTATTTAATCTTTATGTTAGATTAATCCAATATTTTTTAATCCCTTTTTAAATAATTGTGAGATGCCCATGAAATGGCCTAATCTTAAGCACCTGCACTATTTGGTGACGCTACATCAAGAGCAACATTTTCACCGTGCTGCACAGCGCTGTAACGTAAGTCAGTCAACATTGAGTACGGCCATTCAGAACCTTGAAGAGCACTTCGGAAGCCAACTTCTTGAGCGTGAACATAAAACCTTTGTGTTTACATCGTTGGGACTAGATATTGTTGAACGCAGTAAAGTACTGCTTCAGGAAGCGGGAGAGCTGGTTGAGTATGCGCAAAACGCGGGCAATTGGCAGCGAGGCACCTTAAAATTAGGTGTTATTCCAACCATTGCGCCGTTTCTTTTTGAAGGCATGATGGGGGCGTTTTCTGCATTTTTACCCGAGATCAACTTAGAAATGCAGGAAGACACAACGGAGAAGTTGCTACAGCAATTGACCGACGGCAGATTAGACTTACTTATTCTAGCGTTGCCAATGGAAACACCAGGGTGTAAACAGATGGTCTTAGGGCATGACCCGTTCCATCTTATAGCGCACAAAGATATGGCTGAGCAACTACCTAATCCTGTCGACATTTCAACCTTGCCGAAAAAGAGTATTTTCTTACTTCAGCAAGAGCACTGTATGACCGGGCATGCGGTAAGTGCGTGCAATCTTCAGCACAGCGACCAAATTAGCAGCGTAGCGGCAAGCAGCTTATATACCTTGGTGCAATTAGCGAATAGCAAAATGGGCTACACCTTCTTACCTGAACTTGCGATAAACCAGTCTATTCTTGAGCACACGGGTCTTAAGAGCTTTCCAGCGGAAGAGCAGGGGTTTCGTGAGATTGGCTTAGTATGGCGTTCAGGCACGACACGTATGCAGCTGTTTCGTCGTATTGGTGAAATTATCTCGCCACTGCTGCCTATTCCCACGTTAAAATAAGCTAGGCGCTGAGCGCGCTACCTTTCATATTTAGCTAAAGCGGTTGAGCCTGTAAGTTCAGCCGTTTTTTATTGCTGACATCAATTATTGTCTTGTGCACCAACCCCAAAGAAGTTCTTCATCCATCGCTTAAAGCACAGTTTCATTGGCGTTATTCCCTAAATGACAATTTATTTATCAATTAAACAAACTTTTTTGCAAAGCTTATCGACTTAATGGTTAAGTAAAAAAACAGAGTGTAAAAACGGGGAACGGCGTGTTTAATAAACGAGATGAAAAACTCGTGGAACAGGCATTAAAGGGTAATAAAAAAGCGTGGTTTACGCTTATATCTCGCTACGAAACCGCTATGTATCAATACGGTATTCGAATGACAGGGAATAGCCAAGATGCAGCAGATTTAATGCAGGAGATTTTTATCTCTGTGTTTCGCAGTCTTGCTTGTTTTAAAGGTGAGGGCAGTTTTAAAAGTTGGCTCTATCGCATTGCCCACTGTCGCTGCGTTGAACTGTATCGCAAGCGAAAGCCGCATTCTGACATTGACGATATACAGGCGCCACTTTGCGGTGCGCCATGCCCTGAAATGCAGCTTTATAGCGACAGAGAGAGTAGAGCATTAACGCAGGCTATGCAGACCCTACCTTTGTGCCAAAAGGCGGTGGTGGAATTGAAGTTCTTCGGCCACTTCACGTTCGAAGAAATTGCACAGCAAATGGATATCTCAGTAAATACCGCTAAGTCGCGACTTTACGCAGCCTTAGCAAAGTTGAAGTTGGAGTTGGAATAATGACCTTATATGACAAAGAAGCCTTATTCTCAGCTTATCTGGACAACTCGCTTGATAGCGAGCAAGAAAAGCAGTTTAACGCGTTGTGTGATTCAGATGCTGAGTTCGCGCAGGCGGTAGAAAATAGCGCCCGTTTGAACAGCGCAAGCTCAAGCTTCGTTGCTCCGGCACTTCCCCAGTGGGACAAAGAACAGACCTTTTTTAAGAAAGATGAACCACGTTCGCTGTCGTCTTGGTTTAGCTTGCCAGCGTGTGCCATGGCCATGTCGGCGTGTGCGCTGTTAGCCGTACTCACCGGCGCAAAGCTGTCGTATAGCGATAACGGTATAGCGCTTACGTTTTCAAACAAAAGCGCCAACACAGTGGATGAAATGGTTGAGCAGCGCGTGACACAAGAAGTCGCTAAAGCTTTAGGTGAGCAACGTGATTTCTATCAACAAGCAAACCAAACACTATTCAAAGAATACGCTCAGGCGCTATCTACACAGCAGCAACAAAGCAGTGCAGAGCTTACTAAGTATTTGTTAGCGTCGAGTAGAGAAGAACGCAAACACGACTTTGCCGAGCTTATTAAATTTATCAACGAGCAGCGTATTGACGATCAAAGATTCTATGCACGCCAATTTACGCGTCTCCAGGATGAAATTGATGACATTGAAATAGGGTACAGCGCGGTAAGTTTATCTAACAGCCGTTCTGAAGTGCCATTAACCATGCCATATGAAACAAACAATCCACAGTCGTCGCTAGATGATTAATGTAATTAGGTGAAATTATGAAACGTTTATTAACTGCTTTACTACTTTGCTCTGCTGCTGGTGGTCTTGCGAACGCACAAAGTGCGCAAAAATATGACACGCTATCGAATGAATTAGAAATAATGTCTGGGGTACTCAAAACGTCCTTACGACAAAATGCCGCAACTGATTCTTGGAGAGTGAGTCAAATTGAAACCAGCTATCTTGCTGGGCAGGGGGCGGTATTTACTTTTTCAGTAAGAGGCCAAAGCGGTAACTGGGTACGAGAGATAGAAACGCTGGTAGAAGGATTAGTTGCCACCGTACCACCTGCACCGCCTGCACCACCAGTTCCGTCTGCAAATTCGTTTAGTGATGTTGATGACATTGTGTTTGAAGCAGCCAGAGAGTGGGAAGCTTACGCAGAAGAAACCAGCCATCGTTTTTCTCAGGCGTTTGCTGACAACAATAGTCGCTTACGCGACTTGCGCAACATGCAGCGTGAACTTGCCTGGGAAGCAAGAGAAGTAGAGCGTGAACTGCGAGATATTACCTTCGAATTGCGTCACGCTGACGAGGCGCGAAAAAAAGAATTACTCGTGCAAAAAGAGCAGTCTGGAGAGCAGCTTAAGCAATTAGAAGCGAAAGAAAAAAGCATGAAGGATGAGCTTAAAGCAATTGAAAAAGAGCAGACTAAACAAATGGAGGCGCGTAAAGCGCAGCAGCAGCAAGCTTACAAAACGTTTCTGGCCGGTTTTGAGTCGGGCATGAGCGAGACCTTATGCAGATTTGGGTCAGGCTTACGCGGTCTGCCGGAAAATGAACATATCAGCATGGTGCTGAAAGATTTTGAGATGGACGAGAGCCGCGAGCGCAAAGACCGAATTTATGTATTTACTCGTGCTGATATAGTGCGCTGTGTTCAAGAAAAAATAGACGCGAATAAACTTCTCACCAACGCTAATATTTATCAGTTTTAAATAAATAAGCTCGGCGCACTTATGAACGCTTTGCTTTGTTAAAACAGCACGCGCGCCTTCGTTGATGAACGTTGATAACGAAGGCGCGCTTTTTATTGGCCTACATTTTAGGTGCAATATGCCCTAATTCTGCTGCCCATGTGAGCTCGGATCTCTTAAGGTTATTTGCCGCACTAGCGCCAAAGCTATGCAGAGCGTTATATGCACTATTGGATGGAACGCGGCAATAGTGGCAAAGGGCGTAAAACAATAAACTACAGCGGTGCTGTGAACCGTCGCAGTGTAAATATATCTTCGCTCCCTCACTGAGCATTTGAGAGAGCTCGTGAAGATACTGATGAAGGTGAACATCTTCGGTTGGCGACGCCGATGACGGATGCATAAAGGGAACCCATAGCCACTCCAAGCCCACGGCGAGCGAACTGTCGCGTATAACTGGTGCATGTTCTTCACTGGTCTGAACCGTTGCAATATGGGTAACACCCAGTGACTTAAGGCGTTCAAAGTCACTTTCAACGGGCTTTTTACCCAAGCATATTTGTCCTGCGTGTAGTGAAAACCACGCAATACCTGGTGTCAACGTAGTGCTGTTTTCCTTTTTCTCGGCGTCTTGCTTGTTTGTTAGCATAAGTTTTTACATGGTTTTGGCATAGCAGCTTAATTTGGGCCTTTTGTTAAACGACAAAAAAATAAATTGAAAAGTAGTGGCAGCTACATCCGCCAATCACGAACATGTGCCAAATTGCATGGGTGTACTTTACCTTTTTTGCCACGTAAAAGCACACGCCTACACTGAAACACAGCCCGCCTGCTACCAATAACCATAGGCCAGCACCGGGAAGGGCGACATAAAGAGGGTAGATAAGACCCAGTGCAATCCATCCCATCAGCAAATAAGTCATCACGGATACCTTTGGGAAACGGTGCTGCGCGACGAGCTTAAACGCCACGCCGCCAATTGCCAAGCTCCAGATAATCGCGGTCATAGTAATACCCAACACGCCACCAATCGAAACCAGTAACAATGGTGTGTAAGTACCTGCTATCAATAAGTATATTGCGCTGTGGTCAAATAGCTTAAGCCATCCCTTTGCCTTTTGATGGGAAATAGCGTGATAAAGGGTTGAGCTTAAAAACACCAGAATGAGTGTAGAGCCATAAATAGCTGCAGTGGTTAACGCGAGCGTATCCTCCGCTCCATACAACATAAATACTAAACCCACGATAGCAGCAATAAAGCCAACCCCATGACTAATACTGTTCAGCCACTCTTCCAGTACAGAGTAGGCTTTTGCAGGAATGCTTTTTGATTGCGGCACAGCCTGTGTCTGAATCTGTTCTTGGATCATCACAGCTCCTGTTTTTTTTTCTTTCTAAGAATAATGGGTAGTAAATGCCCTTAAAGCCTCTTGTCGCACTTTCTCGATAAGACATGCGATCATTTCAGCGACTAACGCTTTCAATTGAAACGTGCAGCTCAGCATTTTCCCTACTACGTCCATTAGGACAATTATAGCGCACACTTGTTCGCTCAATGCGAAAATAATAACAGAAAACGTCAATAATCTGATGACAATCAGATTACAAAAAGAGGTTAAAATACCAATACGCATAGATAATTGCCCACTCACAAGGCGCTGGCAAGTTTCCTAGCAATGCTTGGGAATGTAGGGCTGAGTGGTGATTATCTATCCGGACTAGTTTAAATCTGCATTCTCAAAACAGCCGCCTAATTTGTCCAGTAGGACTTTTAACGTGCGGCTTTCATCTGCAGTCATGCCATTAAGCTTGCAGAGCATTTGCACAGGCACGTCTTCTGCTATGGCTTTCTCCTTCTTGCCCGTTTCAGTGAGTTGAACGCGCTTAACGCGTTTGTCGGCTTTATCTTTAGTGACAACTAAAAAGCCTTTGTCTTGTAGCTTTTTGAGAATCAGCGACATAGCACCACCGTCTATGGCCGTTCTCTCCAGAAGCTCGGCAATAGTAATGCCATCGTTTTCCCATAGCGCCATTAAAGTCACATATTGAGGATAGGTGATATCCAGCGCTTTAAGAAGGGGGCGGTAAGCACGAGTGAATGCATTCGACAGCGTATAAAAACGGTGGCAAAGCTGATTTTCCAACTTCAATAATTCTGACATGATGCTTAACCCTTATCGGTAAGGCTTTTTCTTAACAATAATATTTTGCATACAAAACACTTGATCTGCAAGTTGGTTTGGTGATAATTTATTTTGCATGCAAAGTAGTTGTTTAAATAAACCTATGAGGAGAGTAACATGCATAAACTTCAACAAGTCGTTTATACCGGAAGTGCAACAGCAACGGGTGGTCGTGAAGGAACAGTGAAATCAAGTGATGGTAAGCTAGACCTTAAACTCTCTACACCTAAAGAATTGGGCGGTGCAGGTGGAGAAGGGACGAACCCTGAACAAATGTTCGCAGCGGGCTATTCGGCGTGCTTTATCGGTGCACTTAAGCATGTGGCTGCATCGCAAAAAATTAAGCTGGCCGATGACATTAGTGTAACTGGCAACGTTGCAATTGGACCTATTGAACAAGGCTTTGCTATTGCAGTAAAACTGACGGTAGATTTGGGCGATATGGACAAAGCACAAGCGCAAGGCTTGGTGGAAACTGCGCATCAAGTATGCCCATACTCAAATGCGACCCGCGGTAACATTGAAGTAGATATTAGCCTTGCTTAATTGAACGGCAAACGAGTCAGCGGTTAACGAAGATAGTTAATGCCCTCGTCAGATAGCTACGCCTTCGTCAGATGGCGTAGCTGTCCTGCACTTATTCACGATAACCCTTACTGCTTTTCGAAATATAGCGCAGTTACAACGCAGCTCTTCGAATTAGAGTCGCCAGTCATATAACAGATTGATACACTGAGATCGTATCAATCATCCTTTAGGAAGTTATATGAAAAAATACGGATTACTGGCTACATTCGTATGCGCGCCTGTTCTGTTCGCATGCAGCGACAACAGCAATGTAGACGCAGCCAAGACAGACAAAGATCAAGCCGTCAGCGTAGGCTCGACTTCAGACACTGAAGCACAAAATGTTGCGGTAGCAAACCAAGCTGACGCGGCTATTGCCTCTGGGGTAGATTATCACTCCTTCGCGAACCCTAATGAGATTCGGGTTACCCATCTCAGCCTAAACCTAACTGCAAACTTTGAGACCAAGCAGCTTGTTGGCGACGTAACGCTTGATGTAAAGCGTGAAAAGCCCGACAACAACACATTGGTTTTAGATACGCGAGCATTGGACATTCAAAGTGTTACCGTAGACGGTGAAAGTGTTCCGTTTGACATGGGAGAGGTTGACCCAGATTTAGGTACACCTCTTATGATTACGTTACCTAGTTCCGCAAACGCAGTAACGGTTGCGTATTCAACTTCACCTGATGCGTCTGGCGTACAATGGTTAACGCCAGCGCAAACTGCAGGTAAAAAGCACCCGTTTCTGTTTACCCAAGCGCAAGCGGTTCACGCGCGAAGCTTCATTCCGCTTCAAGACTCACCGCAAGTACGCGTAACGTATGACGCGACCATTAAGACACCTGAAGCGCTGTTGGCGGTGATGAGTGCGTCAAACGATCCTACCACCGAGCGCGATGGTGAATATGAGTTCACTATGCCGCAGCCTATCCCTTCGTATCTTATCGCGTTGGCAATAGGTGATTTAGAATTTAAAGCCATGGGTGAGCGTACCGGTGTGTATGCTGAGCCTGCGCTACTTGAAAGTGCAGCGAAAGAATTTGAAGATACAGAGGCGATGTTAGAAGTAACAGAAGAAACCTATGGACCTTACCAATGGGACCGTTACGATCTGCTAATTCTACCACCGTCATTCCCGTTTGGTGGTATGGAAAACCCTCGTTTGTCGTTTATCACCCCAACGGTCATTGCTGGTGATAAAAGCTTGGTTTCATTGATTGCTCATGAACTGGCGCACAGCTGGTCTGGTAACACGGTAACAAACGCTACATGGCGTGATCTGTGGTTAAACGAGGGCTTCACAACCTACTTAACTTACCGAATTATGGAAATGATCTACGGTCACGATCGTTTTAAAAAAGAAGCGGTGCTCGGTTATCAAGACCTGGAGAATGATGTTGCTGCATTAGAGGAAAATGATGAGATCCTGGCTATCGACCTTCGTGGTCGCAATCCGGACGATGTTTTCTCAAATATTCCTTATGAAAAAGGCGCACTGTTCTTACGTGAAATTGAACAAAAGATTGGCCGAGAAAACTTTGATGCTTTCTTAATGCAGTACTTTAAAGACTTTGCTTTTAAGAGCATTACTACCGACACGTTTATTGCTTATTTAGATGATACCTTGTTAAAGCAGTATCCAGATAAGCTAGACGCGGAGCGCATCCAAACGTGGATTTTTGAACCAGGCATTCCCGAGGGGGCGCCACAGCCAGAATCTGATGCGTTCACTAAAATCGATGACACACGAAGCGCTTGGCTTTCTGGCGACGTGAAAGCGGCGGATATTGAAACCGCGCAGTGGACTGTACACGAGTGGCTATATTTTCTAAACAACATGCCTGAATCGCTAAGCAACGCACAGCTGGCTGAGCTAGATTCAGCGTTTTCACTCACCTCGACTAAAAACAACGAAATTGCTCATAGCTGGTTGATGATCGCAGTAGAGAATAACTATCAGCCTGCCTATGATCGTTTGTATAGCTACTTGGTGTCGATAGGGCGCAATAAGCTTGTTAAGCCCCTTTATCGTGAGCTATCAAAAACATCTGAAGGCAAGGCGTTTGCTAAACGCGCATTTGAAGAAGCGAAACCGGGCTATCACCCACTTACAGTGAAAGCTAATGAAGGCTATGTGAACTAAGACTTTATTAGACTCATGCGAACCGGTCTTGATAAGAAGACCTTCGTTTTTGTGATAACGACAGTAAAGGTCTACGTTTGTAGATTACCGTTACTTGGCTAAAAAATAAAAGCAGCTCAATTGAGCTGCTATTTTTGTGTCTGTCACTGGTATAGAAAACGCGAGAGGAAAAATAATAAAAATTTGAACAATTGTTCAAATAAACGATCTGAAAGTTGGGTACAACGTATAGAATTTTACTTTGATGTGTATCTGTACAAAGCAGCTTATCGCGATCTCGCTTGTACTTTGAAGGATTAAACCGACTTTAAGGAGTTTTTATGTATACGCAAAAAATGCATCCAGCAACGACATTTCCCGATGTCTCAGCAACCCTATCCACAGGGGAAACGGTGTCGCTTACCAATAAAGAAGAGGGATGTGATTGGAAAATGGTGGTTGTTTATCGCGGTAAACACTGCCCAATATGTACTAAATTCCTGAACAAATTAGAAGATTATAAAGGTCGTCTACGTGAGCTCAATATTGATTTGGTGGCTGTAAGTGGTGACAGCAAAGCACAGCTCGATGAGCATCTAGACGACCTGTCGATTACGTTCCCTATTGCTTACGGTCTCTCGCAAGAAGATATGGAAAAACTTGGGCTATACATCTCCAAGCCGCGCTCAGATAAAGAAACCGACCACAATTTTGCTGAACCTGCGCTATTTGTAGTGAATGAAAAAAACGACATTCATATTGCTGAAATAGCAAACGCGCCGTTTGTGCGCCCTGACTTAGAGCAACTCGTATCAGGCTTGGAGTTTATACGTAACCCGGATAACAACTACCCCATTCGAGGCACCTTTAAAGGATAAGGTTAACAGGCCCTAGTTATGTGTGATTAAAAGGTAAGGCTCTGGTGGTTTTCAGAGCCTTTTTTATTTACATATAGAAACCGTCAAAAGCTAGTCTTAATTTTATCGCTTGCTTGTTGTTTTCTATTGCTTACTCGTTTTCAACTTACACTGAAAAAGCAATGGGGGCCATCTGCTTTTTAAAGTCTTCCAGTGCATCTAAAGGTAGCTCAACATTTATTACCACACTGCTTCCATAGTTACAGTTCGCAATTTTACCTTGAGCTTGCTCTACCAAGTGACGTACAAACTGCTCGTGTTTGAAATCGATGTCTACGCTAAGCGGTTCCAGCTTTATCTCTTGTCTTATCTCAAGAGCATCTATGGCTTGCTGTGCTGCAGCCGAGTACGCCCTTACCAATCCACCCGCACCTAATTTAATTCCGCCAAAATACCGCGTGACAATAATCATGATGTCGCCGATATCTTTGTGCTGGAGTACATTTAATATGGGTTTACCGGCAGTGCCGCTAGGCTCGCCGTCATCAGCCATCGCCGCGCTACTTGGCGAGTTAGGGTTGCCAAAAACATAAGCCCAGCAATGGTGTCTGGCGTCGGGATACCGTTGTTTCACACTATCTAAAAGCGCCATTGCACTTTCACGAGAATTTGCAAAGCTGGCACAAGCAATGAATTTGCTTTTCTTAATTTCGTACAGGGTTTCAACCTGTTTAGCTGGAACGGGATAAGTCATCAGCGCATTGTAAGCTAAGACAATTTTTTATTTAAGCCAAATAAGGTAAGCAGTGTGTTTTATCGCTCAATAAAACGAAATTTTAGACGACGATAGGCTCAGATAGAACGCAGTGGTCAAAAATACTACTATTTGGCGAATTATCTTGAAAGGTCGTATTTCGTTTACTGTTCTAGAGGGTGTTTATTTCTGGGTTTGTAGTTAAGTTTCTGAATTTAAATAGCTTTTTAAAGTTGGCGCAGTGATTGTAATAGTGAATATGAGTGTGGCCAAGGCGTAACGCCACAACAACGTAACTTCGTCCCAATAAGGAAATCATGCTATGAAATCACGTATTACTGCTATCGCTATTGTTGCTCTTGCCTCTGTGTTCACCGGAAGTGCTTTAGCTTCTGTAGAATTTAAGCCTACCGACGATTCGGTCACCTCTAACCTTTGCGTTGCTGCCGCTACCGGGAACAAGTGGAAGCTTCATGAACAAATTAAGGAATCTGCACTAGATAAAAAGTACGTAGCACAGGACATGACGTGTAACGGACTATCTGTCGCTGCGTTTGTTGATCAATATGGCAAGAACGGGGAAAGCATCAAGAAGTACCTGAATATTCAACAGCAGCAGATTGCTAGCGTGGTGCACGCAAAATAACCCCCCCCACAATTAAACGGTGCTAGGCTTGTACGTATGCGTACGCGAAAAATCGGCTGTGTGAAAAAGCGGGTTGAAAAAAAAGGGCTGTTGATGATACAACAGCCCTTTTTACTAATTTAACATAACTGCTAGCGTAGAATACCTGATACAGTTTCAGATACATTCAATGCGCCTTTTTGAATTTCATCAATAATGCTTTGCACTTGCGCAATCTGTTGACTATTTTGGTCAACACTGTCTTTAACGCCTGCCATTTTCTTCGTGGATTTGTCAGCAAGCTTTCTGTTCTCTGCCACTACACTTTCAATCTCCACAGTCGAATCGCTGGTACGTTGCGCTAGCTGCCTCACTTCATCTGCTACTACAGCAAATCCTCTACCTTGATCGCCTGCACGTGCAGCTTCAATAGCGGCATTTAGTGCTAAAAGGTTGGTTTGCTCAGCAATGCCACTAATCGTTGTCACAATGGTTTCAATTTTTAGCGATTGCTCACTCAATTCGTGCATAAGTTGATTGGTTTGCTCAACTTCTAACATGGCTGTATTGAAAATCTCAACGCTTCGTTGAAGTGACGAGGCTCCTTCATGGGCAATTTGAGACGTCTCTTCTGCCGTTGATACTACGAGTTCCGCCGCCTGTGCGATTGCATTCTTTTCGTTAATTGCATCGGTAATGTTAGATGCAAATTTAATAACTTTTACTACTCGGCCCGAAGCGTCAAACACGGGGTTGTACGTTGCTTCCAACCACAATGCGTTACCGTGCGCATCTACGCGCTCAAACTGGTCTGAAGAGAAATTACCGCGGGCAAGGTTATCCCAAAAATTAGGATTTTCTTGATAAAACTTATCGCGACAGAACATGCGATGGTGTTTACCTTGAATGTCGGCCAAACTGTATTTCACTGTTGCAGTAAAATTCTCATTTGCCGTGATAATTGTTCCATCAGGATGAAACTCAATTACCGCCATCGACTTGTTTAGTGCGTCAGTCACTGCTTTACCGGCAAAATAAGCATTTTCATGTTCAGTGATATCGTGGTAAATGGCATGAATTTCTGTAACGCCATGCTTATTCACCGCTACGTAGCTTGCCTTAAGCCACTTCGTTTCACCTAATGCCGATTTTCTTGCAACCGTGTCGCTAAAGCTGCCGCCATTGACCAAGTGTTGCCAAAACGACTTGTACTGTGACTCAGGTTCAACACCTTCAACGCGCATTGCCGCATGGGAAAACGACGTTGCGGTTGAATTTGGGTAATCCAAAATGGAAAGTAATACGGGAGAGGCAAATGTGCACTATCCATCAGTACTATAGATGGCATAGGCCATTGTGTTTTTGAACGCATCCAGCGTACCAAGCAAGCCTTGGCTCTCGTCCCTAAGAGCCGAAATGTCATTATTGTATCGAGAACTTGATACGAACATAACGTCTCCGAAAATTACAAGTATAATTAAGAATTGGTGTAGTCTAAGTTAACTACATTTAACATTTATGTCGTTTAGACATTAGGCGAAGCCTATGTCTAAGGCATTATCAATTAGGCTTAATTTATTTATAAGTGATTGTTTTCATTGTTACAGTACGGTAACTATTTTTATCTAACAAGAAACATTCGAACTAATAAGACCACTCGATGCCATTAGAACGCTTTATCCCATTTCGCAAACATGATGTTAGTAGATTGTGTGAAAACGTAATTGTGCAAGAGAGGACTCTTTTTCGTACGTTCTCAACATTGCTCGTTAATCGCATACACTATCAATATCATGAGCAACTTGAGGGTCTGAAAGATAGCTATAACGATTTTGACCCAAACAAAGACACCCGCGATCTTACACCTTCAAGTGAAGCTACGAGAAAGCAAAGCCAAAAGGCGTTTTCGAGTGCGTTTGCCAATCTATTAAACGCAGCCAATTTTGAAAAAGTCACAAACGAAGATTTAGAAGCAGCATTAAACGAAGAGTCGCTGTTTAAAGTGCGCCTTGCGGTTAGCTTCGAAGACTTTGAAGATGTGGTGTTTTATCGACGGGGCGAGTCGGTAAAAACTGAAACGCTGCGTGCTTTTTTCGGGTTGCGAAAAAAGCAGGTGTCATTTACCAACTACGACAAAGTGGCTGTTTATATCACTTTTAAAGATGAAGCCTACTTCAAAGAGAAAGGGCAAACGCCAGTTACCTTTAAACCTGGTTCCACCATAGTAAAGCTTTTCCAAAACGTACCTAAAGCAGACTTGGAGATGCTGTTTCCCAATAGTGAAGTGAAAATGCGTCCGCTAGATAAGTTGATCATTAGTGCATCGGCGGCAATAGGTGGCACCGTGGTGCTAGTGACTAAGTTAGGCGCATCGCTACTTCTCATGGCATCTTTTCTGGCCTTTTGGCTTGGCTTTAAAGACGATGAAGTGGAATTGACTAAGCAAAGCCTAATAACTTTTGGTATTGGCATGGGTGTATTCGGCAGCTTTATCTTTAAGGAATGGACAAAGTTTAAAAACAGAAAAATCAGGTTTATGAAAGCCTTGTCTGACAATCTCTATTTTAAAAATTTAGACAATAATGCAGGCGTGTTTCATACGTTAATTGATGCAGCAGAGGAAGAGGACTGCAAAGAAGCTTTGTTGGCTTATACATTTTTGCTGAAATGTAGTGAAGTGTCTGTAGAAGGTGGAGCTGCATTCTGCGCGGTGCGTGCAGAGCGCGAGATTGCCGCTGGTGGAATGACATTAGCAACGCTCGATAGTGTAATAGAAAGTTACTTTTCAGAAGAGCTTGATTGTGCGCTCGATTTCGACGTTACTGACGCTATTAATAAGCTGATGGACATGGAACTAGTCGAACAATACGGCGATATTTTTGTGGCGCGGGCGCTTAACGATGCTGTGAAGATACTTGATGACTACTGGGATAATATTTATCAGCCTGTTTAATTTGCGCTTACCTCGGCCTCTATTCAAAGCGAGCTAGCATATTCCACAGTGTATTCTTTATGACATCAGTTTTCTCGATGAGCAGTACGCAGAAATAACTATTTCAAACGAACAATTACGCTATCAATCCATTGTCATAAAACCACAAAATCTCTATAGTTGCTGTATGATGCGTTGATCAACATCGACACTCCATAGCAGCAGCGCCATTGCGCCGAATGCGTTTCTCTATCTCCAATGCAACAAGCCTGGTTCACTTCTACATGAAAATATTGCATACATCTGACTGGCACTTAGGTCAGAGTTTTTTTACGAAAAGTCGCAAAAACGAACATGCCGCTTTCCTTAAATGGCTTCTTCAACAAGTAGAAGTGCATCAAATAGATGCGATTATTGTCGCGGGTGATGTGTTTGACACGGGCACGCCGCCTAGCTACGCCAGAGAGCTCTACCATGCGTTTATCGGTGAACTTCAGGGGATGCAGTGTACATTGGTGGTGCTGGGGGGAAATCACGATTCAGTATCGGTATTGAACGAAAGTAAGGCGCTACTGAAATACTTAAATAGCCACGTAATTGCCAGTACATACGGCGAATTGAGTGAACAAGTCATTACGCTTAACGATCGCAAGGGACAGCCCAGTGCCGTACTGTGTGCCGTACCCTTTATTCGCCCACGTGATGTGCTTGTTAGTGAGGCAGGGCAAAGCGGCACTGACAAGCGTCAAGCGCTTGGCGATGCGATAAAGCAGCATTATGGGGCGCTTTATAGTGAAGCCTTATCACTGCGCGCTTCAATTGAAGAAAAACAAGGAGAGGAGGGCAGTGAAAACAGCGCTGCCATTCCTATTATTGCTACAGGGCACTTAACCGCTTTAGGCGTGAGTCAGTCAGAAAGTGTGCGTGATATTTACATTGGTACCCTTGAAGGCTTTGACGCCAAAGGGTTTCCGCCCGCCGATTACATTGCACTTGGGCATATTCACAGGCCACAGAAAGTCGCTAAGACAGAACACATTCGCTATTCAGGCTCACCCATACCGCTAAGTTTTGATGAACTAAACACACAAAAGCAAGTAGTGTTGATAACGTTTGAATCTGAAAGCACAACGCCTACTATCTCAACGCTTCCGGTACCGTGCTTTCAGGCCATGGAAGTAATAAAAGGAGACTTAAAAGCGATTGAGGCGGCCATTAATAAGAGCGATGCCATCACGTTAGCTTCTCAAACAGATGATGCCGTTAGCGAAGTGGATAAAGCCGTTAGCGAAGTGGATAAAGCCCTTAGCGAGGTTAATAAAGCCCTTAGCGAGTTTAATAAAACCATTAGCGCAACGGATAACGCCATTAGCTCTAAAGACCCAGTGTGGTTATGCATTGAAGTTGAAACAGAAGACTATCTGACTGATCTACAGCAGCGTATTCAGGGCTTGTTAGAAGGGAAAAACGCTGAGATTTTACAGTTGAAACGCAAGCGTAAGCGCATGGTAAATAGCCTAACAGAAAAGCAAAACGTTCAGCTTAGTGAACTATCGGTAAACGATGTATTTGAAGCGCGTTTGGCATTGGAGAGCATAGAAGATAATACAACAAGTGAGTCGGCACAGAGCGGGTCGGTACCAACTGAGTCGGCACAAGCAACCCTGCTATATGACGACCAAAGCACCCGAGCAATGGAACAAGCCGGTTCAGAGAAAAGCGCTTCACGCTTAAACCGGATAAGGCAGCTGTTCAATGAAGCAGTAGAGCAAGTGCACACCAATGATGAAGATGCTGAAGTACCAGTAGAGACTTCATTGGCAAACACAACAGAAAATAAAGGCGAGTAATACAATGAGAATATTGACCTTACGCCTTAAAAATCTAAACGCCTTAAAAGGGGAGTGGAAGATAGATTTCACCCAGTCGCCGTTTATCGACAATGGCCTGTTTGCCATAACTGGCCCAACAGGGGCAGGTAAAACCACGCTACTTGATGCCATTTGTTTAGCGCTTTATCACCAAACCCCTCGCTTGGGGCCAATTTCAACGTCTAACAACGACATCATGACCCGCGGCACGGCGGAGTGTTTGGCGGAGGTTGAGTTTGATATTAAAGGCAAAGCATATCGTGCGTTTTGGAGTATGCGTCGGGCCAGAGGGAAAGTTGACGGTAATCTGCAAAGTGCCGATGTTGAGCTAGCCGAAGTTGAAAGCGGCAAGGTACTGGCTACCCAGGTTAGGCCGAAAAGTGAAGAGATTGAAAAGCTGACTGGTCTTAATTTTGCCCGCTTCACCAAGTCTATGATGTTGTCGCAAGGGGATTTTGCAGCGTTTTTAAATGCTAACGAGGCCGACCGGGCCGAGCTGCTTGAAGAGTTAACTGGCACCGAAATTTACGGGCAGATATCACAGGCAGTACATCAGCAATTTAGTGACGCTAAACAAAAGAAAAAAGAATTCGCGATAAAGCTGGAAGGCGTAACCTTGCTTAGCGACGAGCAAATCGCCCAGCTTGAAGAAGAGCAAGCACAAACCAAGAGCCAAGTCGCAACGTCTAACCAAACACTTGTTCAGTTACAAAAGCAACAGCAGTGGCAACAAGCGTTTAACGCCAATGAGCTCTCCATTAAAGAAGCCAGTGAAGCGCAGCAGACCGCGAATAACGCTATCAATGAGGCGAGACAAGAACTTGATCTTTTAACCCAAAGTGAGCCAGCTGAAAAGCTTCGCCTGCCATTTTTGCAAAAAAACGGGCTTCAGCAAGACGTAACCCGTTATAAAGAAAGGCTTGACGGGAAAGCAGCCCAGTTGCCCGACTTAAAAACGCAAAAGGCACAGCTCAGTTTGGAAGTGATCAACGCTGAACAAGCGTTAGTTCTTACAAAGCAACAAAGCAGTGAGCTTGAAAAGCGCATAAATGAGCAGGTAGTTCCGCTAGATAACCAAATAGCGCAGCTCACTACTGATCAGCAAAAAGCAAACGAAAACGCGGCACGTTTAAGGCAGTCAATAAACGCGTTAACGCTAAAGCGCACAGAAATCGAAAACGCTTCGGCAGATAACAAGACCAAGCTTGGTGAACTGGAAACCTACTTACGTGAACATCAATCACTTAGCGGTATAGCGGAATTTATAAGTGGCTGGAGTGAAACGGCGCGCCATATTGAACATGATAAAAAGCAGTTAGAGACACTGACACAAAGCGTAAAGAATGATCGTCAGGCGCTTTCATCCCTAGATGACGCTATTGCAAAAACAAATGAGTCGTTAAGCGCGTTAACGCAGACCTTCGATGACAAAAACGCACAAGTTGCAAAGTGCGAAAAGGCACTTCAGGCCGCGCTATCTGGCAAACCAAGTGATACTAATAGTGCTAATGCAGCCAGCAAAGCAAGCCTTCAGCAAGAGCGCGATACCAAGCTCCATCATTGGGATAACGTGTTACAGTTAGGGCATATTCAGCAGCAATATTTGACACTAGAACAAGAGAAAGTATCGCTGGGTGTGCAAAAGGAAGACTTAGCGAAGAAACTAGCTCAGCAGCAATCTGACCGCCAAGCCTTGGTTGATGCTTACAAGCAAACCCGCAGTAATTTAAAAGACATAGAGGCGCTTATCGCCTTGGATGCTGAAGTGGCGCACCTGCGCACACAGTTAAAAAGTGGCGAGCCATGCCCTGTTTGTGGGGCAAACGAGCACACCACGTCTAGCGTGGTTATTGATGTACCTGAAACTATCCAAAAGCGAGATAGCTTAAAGCAGCAGTTAGATGATATTGAGCTGCAAGGGGCGCGGGCAAAAGAAAGTGTTACACAAACTGAATTCACTCTTGCTCAGGTTAATAAGCAGCTAGAACAGGCAAGCGGGCAACGAGACACGCTGTTAGAAAAGTGGCAGCAGATTTCAAGCGTACTTAGCGCTGATATACCGAGCTTTGAAAAGGTCGACATTAATACATCGCAAAGCATTGCTCAATTTACCCAGCAGTTTAAAACTCGTCTCGATGATATTAGTGCTCAATTAACCCGTTTAGATGAGTGCGAGCAAGCTCTAAATGTTGCACAACAGGCTAAAAATGAAGCGCAACAGTTGCTACAAGCCAAACAGTCAGAACTTGCAGTTTCTCTGCAGCAGCGCGAAACCTTGGAAAAGCAATTTAACGAACGTAATACAGAGTTAGAGAACAAAACAAAAGGGATTAATAATAGTATTTTAGCGCTTAGCGAAACTATGACGGCGCGCGGTGCTGACATTCACAACCTGTCTATTGATGGAATTGCCACGTGGTTAAATGAAAAAGCCGAAGCGCTAAAAACCTATAAACACAATCATCAGCTACACGCCAAACTTAAAGATGAGTTGCAAGAGGTAAGTAGCACCTTGCTTGTGGTTAATCGTGATATCGAAAGCGCTGAGAATCAGCTAAAGGATGTATCTGAAGAGCTTGTGCAGCTAGATAATAGTTTAAAGGCGCTGCGAGACTCGCGCACAACCGTATTCCCTGAAGGCAATATTGCTGAAACAAGGAATAAGGCAAACGCCGCCCAAGAAATGGCTGAGCGAAATGTAAATGAATGCAAATCTCGTCTACAACAAACGGACACTATATTGTCTCGTTTAGAAGCCGAAATTGCCCAGCTTAATGAGCAAATGCGCGAAAAAGAGCAAGCACTTACAGAGGCAACAGAGCACTTTAGCCGTCAGTTGGCGAGCAGCCCATTTGACGATGAGCACGCGTTTAGTAATGCGCTTTTAGACGAAGATACCCGCAACACCTTGCTTGAACTGCAAAAGCGATTAGCTCAGCAAAAACAACAAGCGGACTTAAAGCTAGAAAACGCGCTAGCTACCCAACAATCGCTAAAAGCCCATGCTAACGCAGCACAGTGGCAGAGCGAGTTAGAAGAGCACGGTGCACAGTGGCTCGATACGAAAATTACCCAGCAAGCTCAGCAGCGTGACACGCTGTTATCGTCTTTAGGGCAAATTGAACAGCAGCTAAGCGCTAACAATCAAGCCCGCGAAAGGCAGCAACAGCTTGTGGATGAGATGGCTGCGTTTGAGGCCTATTACGATGATATTACTTACCTGCACTCGTTAATTGGCTCGGCAAGCGGCGACAAATTCAGACGTTTTGCTCAAGGGCTTACTCTGGACAACTTAGTGCAGCTTGCTAATCAGCAGCTGGATAAATTACACGGTCGCTATCAGCTAATTCGAAAAGAAAACGAAGGGTTGGGTTTAAGTGTATTAGACACCTGGCAAGGTGATGTAGTGCGAGACACCAAAACCCTGTCTGGCGGAGAAAGCTTTTTGGTGAGCCTTGCACTGGCATTAGCTTTATCTGACTTGGTCAGTCACAAGACCAGTATCGACTCGCTGTTTTTAGATGAGGGCTTTGGCACTCTTGATGCTGAAACTTTGGATGTGGCCCTTGATGCACTAGACAACTTAAATGCCAGCGGAAAAATGATTGGTGTGATAAGCCATATTGAAGCCATGAAAGAGCGTATTCCTACTCAGCTTAAAGTGATTAAACGCAACGGTGTGGGGTTAAGTGCACTAGAAAAAACTTATGCGGTGGGGTGAACTCACCGCTTAGGAATTAGTAGCTAAAACGTTTGCTTACAAGTATGTGCTTGGTAAATGCTCGCAAGATCATGGTTTTATGATACTTTATCGTTATTAAAAGTAGATATGGACATCATATTTAGTGAAACGATTTGCGATATTCCCTCTTTTTGCCTCTTTCTGTTCGTTTGGTAGTACCTTTCAGTGTGAAAGTGAGTTTGCATGGCTAAAAAGCACGTTTGAAAACAACGATGCCGGTTTTCAATATACCGTAGAGAATAAAGGGCAGGACCTTTATTCGGCCCACAATAGTGCGATTTTGGCGCGAGTACAAAGCGCGAAAAGCGAAGCGCAATGCCACACAGTGCTTAGCGACTGGCTTACATTTTTTCGCAAGGGGCACATTGGTCTTGCGTTAAATACGAATGGCTCAGAGGAAGCGGTACGCGAATCGGTAGTGCATGATTTCGACTTATCGGCATTTAAACAACATTTGAAAAGCCAACGTGACGAAACTCTTGAGGGGATTTGGCAATTCTCAAGCTATACGGTTGCCTTAAAAAAAGAGGGCAATGTCCATAAAGCTTATATCGTTGAAAGTACCAACCCTTCATGGAAGGCGGGACAAGTAAAGTTCATCGTTAATGACCCTGAAGACAACAATACTGCAAAAGTGACGTTTTTTATGGGCGATCACTCCGCCCGACAAATCGATACCATGACACTCTTGGGTAACAATGAAGTGGTGTTGGGCAATAGCTTTATCGTTATGTCGCGAGAGGAACCGCGACAAGAATCGTCGCCTGAAATAACACGCTATGTTCGCCTACTAAGTACAAAGGCTCCGCTATTCGAGAAAGTTTCAGAGAACACTGTGTTAGTTCGCATACCGGCTTTCGATCATGCCTTCAAAAAAGACATCGACGCGGTTATCGCTAAGCACCTGGATACGATTTTGAAAACTGAAAACCTCATTATCGACATCCGAGGAAACGGTGGTGGTAGTGACGTAAGCTATGCGTCTTTACTCCCTATTTTATACACTAACCCTATTCGCACTGTAGGCATGGAATACTTATCTACCGAGCTTAACAATTCTAGAATGCTTGGCTTTTTGCAAAACCCTCATTTTAGTGAAGAAGAAAAGCAATGGGCAAAAGACGGGTACGACATTCTTAATCAACACATCGGCAGCTACATCAATATTGATGAAGACGTAACGGTGGAGACATTCGACAAAATTGAACCCTTGCCGAAGAGTATTGGCGTACTTGTTGATTCAAGTAATGGCAGCACCGCTGAGCAGTTCTTACTGGCGGCTAAACAAAGCAAAAAAGTAAAGCTGTTTGGGCAAACTACCGCAGGTGTACTCGATATTTCTAACATGTATCAAACTGATTCGCCGAGCGGTACTTTTACTTTGTATTACAGCCTGACTAAAAGTTTACGCATTCCCCACATGGCCATTGATGGGGTAGGCATTCAGCCAGACTATTATATTGATGGAGAACTTTCGCTTTACCAGTGGACGTCTTATACGCAAAAGATACTTGAAGGCATGTAAACCCTTATAAACGGCAAGCATACGGTTATTTGCGAGTAACTAAGACCAAACAGGTTCATTTGTCTGGGGTTTTACATTATGGTGCGTCGTCAAAATAATAATGGACCAACATTTATGGATTCAACGTCACGCCCCAGCCTGTTTCAGCGCTACATGAATGGCAGTTTGGTACTGCAAATTATCATTGGTATCGTATGCGGTATTGCGATAGCGAGTTTTTCACCTTCAGCTGCTCAATCAGCAGGGCTATTGGGTAACTTATTTGTAAAAGCCTTAAAAGCAATAGCTCCTTTATTGGTTTTTGTTTTGGTCATGGCATCCATTGCCAACCATAAGCAAAACGAGCAAACCTTTATCAAACCCGTGCTTGTGCTTTATTTGTTGGGCACACTACTGGCCGCGCTCACCGCCGTGTTGGCAAGCTTTGCTTTTCCTACAAGCTTAAGCTTAGTGACTTCAGAAGTTAGCCAAGCTGCGCCGAAAGGTGTATCGGAAGTCCTTACTACTTTGCTTTATAACATGGTAGATAATCCGGTAAATGCATTAGTAAATGGAAATTACATTGGTATTCTCACTTGGGCTGTAGGTCTAGGTTTAGGTCTACGTCATGCTAGCGAGGCAACGAAAGCGCTACTGCAAAATATGGCAGATAGCGTAACAACCGTGGTGGGTTTTGTTATTAAACTCGCGCCCTTCGGTATTTTCGGCTTGGTAGCTAATACCATTGCTACAACGGGCTTTGAAGCCTTGCTTGGCTACTCTCATTTATTAACGGTACTGATTGGCGCGATGCTATTTATCGCACTAGTGACCAACCCCTTGTTAGTATTTCTGGCAACCAAAAAGAACCCTTATCCTTTGGTGTTCAAATGCCTGAAAGAAAGCGGTATTACGGCATTTTTCACCCGTAGTTCGGCGGCGAATATTCCGGTAAATATGGCGCTGTGTAAACGCTTAAAGCTTGATGAAGACACCTATTCGGTATCTATTCCGTTAGGCGCCACGATTAATATGGCTGGGGCTGCAATCACAATAACCGTGTTGACACTAGCTGCGGTTAATACCTTGGGAATTGCTGTAGATTTCCCTACTGCTGTATTGTTAAGCGTTATCGCTGCGGTATCAGCATGTGGAAGTTCAGGTGTTGCAGGTGGTTCGCTACTGCTTATTCCGCTTGCCTGTAGCCTGTTTAATATACCCAATGAAGTGGCTATGCAGGTGGTTGCGGTGGGCTTTATTGTTGGCGTACTGCAAGACTCTGCTGAAACAGCATTAAATAGCTCCACCGATGTCTTGTTTACCGCCGCTGCGTGTGAAAGGGCAGGCGGCCAGTAAACATAAAAGAGTCAAACGTTAAAGCGTTAACTCGTTAAGTGTGCGAGCTTATTGCATCTACTGCTTCAAAAATTAGCCGTGCAGCCAGCTTTGCTGTGCGGCTATCAATATCATAATTGGGGTTCATTTCCGCAACGTCACACAGTTTCCATTGATACCCATAAGTACTTTGGTGCTGTGCTAAAAAGTGCAGCGTGTTGATAACAAGTGTGGGAGAAATTCCCAATGCACTGGGCGCGCTAACGCCAGGTGCTTGTGCTGCTGGAAATGCATCTAAACATACAGTGACGTAAAGCTCATCGATGTCTTTTAGCATCGGAGATAGTAGCTCATCTATTCGCTGCATACACAGTGATTCATCATTTAACGCCACATCGGTTAGATAGCGCGTGTTGGACGTATTGGCAAAGTTAAACAGCGCTGGTGTATTGGCTGCTTTCGATACGCCCAAACAAGCGTAATGAAACGGTGTATCGTGTAGCTGGCAGTGATCATACACTTGCCTGAACGGCGTACCTGAACTGGTGTTTGGTGAAGGCTTTCTTAAATCAAAATGGGCGTCGAAATTAATAATTCCAATGCGGGCGCTTTCGGGCTTAGCATTGAAAACCCCTTGATAGCTCCCCCATGCAATTTCATGTCCCCCTCCCAGCCCAATGACCAATCCATCATTTTGCTTGAGCGCATAACAAATGGCGTCGGCATATTGGGTTTGTGCCTGGGCTAAGTTCTCTTTAGCAGTAACATTCCCTAAATCAGCTAATGATGCGTTTGGCCAGTGCCAGGGCAAGTTTGCAAGTGCCTGGCGAATCGCATTTGGACCATCAGAGGCACCTACACGACCTTTGTTAAATCCCACACCCAAATCACTCTCAAAACCAACAAGGGTAACGGCGTTGGCTAATGAATTATCTTCGCCCACTTCAAGTTCGTTAACTTTTTGATGCCAACGTAGGCCCTCAATGCCGTCTTCACTGTCTATTCTGCCTTGCCACTTAAACATGTTTACCTTCCTTAAACACCGCAATGGGGCGGTGGCCATTAATACAATAGGCGAGCTCTGCCGGCGTTTCGATATCCCACAGCGTTAAGTCAGCAAGCCTGCCTGCTTCAATAACACCTCGGTCGTGCAGCCCTAGTGCACTAGCCGCGTGTGCAGTAGCGCCGCGTAGCGCTTCTTCTGGTGTCAGTTGAAACAGCACACAACCCATATTTATCGCGGTAAGGATTGAGGCTAACGGCGAACTACCTGGATTAAAGTCAGTCGCTAATGCCATGGGCACATTGTGCGCCCTTAGAGCGTCTACCGGCGGCTTTTGAACTTCACTTAGGTAATAAAAAGCGCCTGGTAAAAGCACGGCAACGGTGCCACTTTGGGCAAGTAAGGGAATATCGCTGTCAGCTAAATATTCAATGTGATCTACTGATAGTGCGCCGTACTTAGCTGCTAGCACTGCGCCTTTGCTGTCGCTAAGCTGCTCTACATGAGCTTTAATGGGTAAACCGTGCTGATGTGCACAGCTAAACACTCTTTCTGTTTGTGAAGTTGAAAAACCGATAGTTTCACAAAATACATCAACGGCGTCAGCTAAGTTTTGCGAAGCAATATGAGGAAGTGCCTCGTTGCAAATGAAATCGATATATCCGTCTGAGTCGTCAGCAAATTCATTGGGCAGGGCGTGAGCGCCTAAATAGGTAGTTTTAATACTCACAGGAAGATGCTGCTCAAGGGATTTAGCCACGCGTAACATGCGCACTTCAGTGTCTAAATCCAGCCCGTAACCTGATTTGACTTCAATGGTGGTAACACCTTCTTCGCACAGTCGCTTTGCGCGTTTTATCGCAGTGTGAAGCAGGGTGTTTTCGTCAGCCCGTCGAGTTTTTTCAACCGTCCCTTTAATACCACCGCCGCGCTGCGCAATGTCTACATAACTTGCGCCTTGCAATCGCATTTCGAATTCTTCGGCGCGATTGCCGCCATACACTAGATGCGTATGACAATCGATGAAACCAGGCAATAGCCACGGGTGTTTGGGCGTTGAACCTTCAATTTGCGGAATTAGGGTAGTGGCATCTATTACGCTTTTGGCCTGCTTAAACACGTCGTCTAGTGAGTCATCGCAAGGAAGTAACGCAGCAATTTTGCCGTCTTTTATGGCAATGGCGTGTGGCGGTAATTCGCCATAAGGCAACTCGTTGTCTTGCATAGACGCAATGCGAACATTGTAAATAAGCGTGTCGTACTGATTACCCATAACGTGCTCCACTCTAAGCCACCTCTTGTCTGGTTTTCGTTTAATTGGTCGTCTTGTTCTTTGTCTGGCTTTGACCAGAATCTTTACTGAAACGCAGTGTAAATTTTCAGTTCAGTGTACTTGTGCATACTTGTATATACAAGTATGCTGTTAGCATATTATTAACAATTTAGTTGTGAATGGCCATGATATGCAACCTCGGTACAGAATAATCAAGACAGCAATTTTGGATGCCATCGAAAGTGGTGAGATGAAGCCGGGTAGCCAAGTGCCTTCAGAAAACCAACTTGCCCAGCAGCACGGTGTAAGCCGAATGACTGCTAGAAGAGCGTTAAGTGAAATGGTGGACGAGGGCATTTTAATGCGCAGCCAGGGGATAGGCACGTTTGTGTCAGATAGTCGCCCTATGAGCTCAATGCTTGAAATCAAAAGTATTCGCGATGAAATAGAGCAGCGGGGGCATAGATACACTAACGAGATATTAGTGTTGGAAACCTCGCCAGCCAGTGATGCTATTGCTCAACGACTGGGTATCGATGTGGGAGAGCCAGTATTTCATAGCATTATCGTACACTGCGAGAACAATCTACCCGTGCAGTATGAAGATAGGTGGGTTAACCCAGCGTGGATTAACGACTATTTAGATAAAGATTTTAAAGCTCAAACTGCAAACTTTTATTTGAATCAGGTCGCGCCCCTTTCACAAGCCGATCACAGCGTAGAAGCTGTGGTTGTTGAAAAAGATATTGCACAAGCACTTTTGATTAAGCCTAAAGAGCCGTGCCTGAAAATTACTCGACGAACATTCTCTCGAGTGCCAAGCGCAATAACGAGTGATGAGAGCAATATTGGCGAGCCCTCGACGGCGAATGCCAAGTTAAAGAACGGTTTAAAGGCTACGTCAGATACATCCTTAGATAATAGTCCAAAAGCGAGTTCAAGCGCAGTGGTTAGCCACGCGGTGCTGTATCACCCAGGCAGTCGATACCGCTTGGGAGGACATTTGGAGTTCTAAGTGTCATTGCGCCAAAGGCGCTAGCAACTCATTGCTTTCTAAAAAGATGACACTTCCTAATAAAAAACAAATCGGCAAACGTAAGAATATGCCTAGGAGAAGTTTATGAAACGCCTCGACCCTACAAGAGAAATACGTGCCCCAAGAGGCAGTACGCTAAATGCGAAGAGCTGGCAAACGGAAGCGCCGCTTCGCATGTTAATGAATAACCTGGATCCAGACGTTGCGGAGCATCCGCAAAATCTGGTGGTTTACGGCGGTATTGGGCGTGCGGCCCGTGACTGGGCGTCTTACGACAAAATTGTAGAAGTACTCAAGCGTTTAAATACTGATGAGACGTTGCTGGTTCAATCAGGCAAACCTGTTGGGGTATTTCCCACTCACGAAAATGCACCTCGTGTGTTAATTGCTAACTCTAACCTTGTACCGCATTGGGCAAACTGGGAGCACTTTAACGCTCTGGATAAAGAAGGTTTGATGATGTACGGGCAAATGACCGCAGGGTCATGGATATACATAGGCTCGCAAGGCATTGTCCAGGGGACTTATGAAACATTTGTGAGCGTAGCCAAAACGCATTTTGAAGGAAGCGCTGAAGGACGCTGGATTTTGACTGGTGGCTTGGGCGGTATGGGCGGAGCACAGCCTTTAGCTGCAACCATGGCTGGCTTTTCAATGGTAGCTGTGGAGGTAGATGAAACTCGCATAGATTTCAGAATTCGCACGGGCTATTTGGACAAAAAAGCGCAATCGTTAGAAGAAGCCATGCAACTCCTAGAAGAAGCCAAAAAAGCTGGGAAGCCTGTATCAATTGGCCTATTAGGCAATGCTGCTGAAGCCTTTCCCGATATGCTAGCGAAAGGGATTATTCCCGACGTTGTGACCGACCAAACCAGTGCGCACGATCCGTTGAATGGCTATCTACCAGTGGGGTGGACGCTAGATCAAGCTGAGGCGCAGCGTAAAAAAGACGAAGCGGGTGTTGTGAAAAGTGCTAAACAGTCGATGGCGCTGCAAGTTAAAGCAATGCTTGGTTTCCAACAAGCTGGCGCTGCTACTCTTGATTATGGCAACAACATTAGACAAATGGCGCTAGAAGAGGGTATTGAGCATGCGTTCGATTTCCCAGGTTTCGTTCCTGCCTATATACGACCGCTTTTTTGTCAGGGCATAGGGCCTTTCAGATGGGCTGCGCTGTCAGGCGATCCGGAAGATATCTATAAAACGGACGCTAAAGTTAAAGAGCTTATACCCGACAACCCCCATCTACATAACTGGCTAGATATGGCCAAAGAACGCATTCAATTCCAAGGCCTGCCCGCGCGTATTTGCTGGGTGGGGCTGGGTGAAAGACAAAAGCTGGGGCTTGCCTTTAATGAAATGGTTCGCAGTGGCGAGCTAAGCGCGCCAGTTGTGATTGGGCGGGATCATCTCGACTCTGGTTCGGTAGCTTCACCCAATAGAGAAACAGAGGCCATGCTCGATGGTTCAGATGCCGTTTCGGACTGGCCGCTGCTGAACGCCCTATTAAATACAGCGGGTGGTGCAACCTGGGTAAGCCTTCATCATGGTGGCGGTGTAGGAATGGGGTTTAGCCAACACTCGGGTGTAGTGATTGTTTGTGACGGTACGGACGAAGCGGCTGAGCGTATTGCTCGGGTTCTTCATAACGACCCTGCCACGGGCGTAATGCGTCATGCAGATGCAGGCTACGACATTGCAAAAAACTGTGCTGCCAAGCACAACTTGGATCTTCCCATGGTCAATAGCGTGGCTAATAACCAAATCCCCGATAGAACAGGCACTCATTCAAGCTCGAACAAAAGCTTTGGCGGGGAGAAATAGTCATGTCGCATTCGTCTTTTATTACTGAAAACGGTGGTGTTAAGCAACTTAATCTTGTGCCAGGTACATTGACGTTAGATCAGTTACGGGAAGTACATCGAAGCCACGTTCATTTATCGTTAGATGAAAGCGCAGTACCCGCTATAAACGCCGCCGAGCAAGTAGTACTGAACGTCATTAAAGAAAACCGGACTGTCTATGGCATCAATACCGGCTTTGGTTTGTTGGCTAATACCCGTATTAATGTTGATGAGTTAGAGCTATTACAGCGCAGTATTGTGTTATCGCACGCCGCCGGTACGGGCGACTTTATGCAAGAAGATACTGTGCGCCTGCTCATGCTGTTAAAAATTAACTCCTTGGCCCGTGGTTATTCTGGCATTCGCCTCTGCGTAATAGAAGCGCTCATTACCTTGTTTAATGCACAGGTTTATCCCGCCATTCCTGAAAAAGGCTCGGTAGGCGCCAGCGGCGACTTAGCGCCTTTAGCACACATGAGTGTGGTGCTGTTAGGGGAAGGGGAAGCGTTTTATAAAGGAGAGAGAATTAGTGCGGCCCAAGCCCTTGAAATAGCCGGTATGCAGCCCATTGCGCTGGCACCCAAAGAAGGCTTAGCGCTGTTAAACGGCACGCAAGCATCAACTGCTTTTGCACTTCAGGGGCTGTTTTATACTGAAAACGCGCTTCATAGCGCTATTGGTATTGGTGCGCTTACTGTTGAGGCCGCGTTAGGTTCTCGCGTGCCGTTCGATGCGCGGATCCACGAAGTGCGTGGCCACAAAAGCCAGAGCGATGTGGCGGCTGCGTTTAGAACATTGCTAGACACCTCAGAGATTGGTCATTCACATCAAAGGTGTGAAAAAGTACAAGACCCGTACTCTCTGCGTTGCCAGCCACAGGTGATGGGAGCGTGTTTACAGCAAATGCGCTACGCCCAAGACATTTTGGTGGTTGAAGCCAATGGGGTAAGCGACAACCCGTTGGTTTTTGTTGAAAACAATGATGACGCTGATACGCCAACTGGCGATATTCTATCTGGCGGAAACTTTCATGCGGAAACTGTGGCAATGGCGGCAGATATGCTGGCTATTGCACTATCTGAAATTGGCGCACTGTCGGAGCGCAGAATGTCGTTAATGATTGATACGCATTTGAGTGGTTTGCCACCGTTCCTGGTTGAAAATGGTGGGGTAAACTCGGGCTTCATGATTGCGCAGGTTACCTGTGCGGCGCTTGCTAGTGAAAACAAAACCCTGGCGCACCCCGCATCTATCGATTCGTTGCCTACGTCTGCGAACCAAGAAGACCACGTGTCTATGGCTACCTTCGCCGCGAGGCGTTTACGAGATATTTTCGATAACGTGGCAGGTATATTGGCCATTGAGTGGTTAGCGGCCTGCCAAGGGTTAGATTTTAGGAAGCCGTTTAAAACCAGCGAAAAGCTCCAAGTGTTGATGCAGCTACTAAGAGACCAAGTGCCGTTTTACGACAAAGACCGTTATTTTGCGCCAGACATTGAAAAGGCAAAGCAACTTATTAAGCAGCACGACCTTATGGATAAGACACAGTTAAACCTATTAGGCTAAAATGATCATAGGCTCGGTATTTCGAGTAAACAAATAAAGATCATGAATAGAGCAGAGGTGGGAATGATATGAAAACAAATGGACGTTGGTTAAGTTCATACGAGGCTCGTACTTCTATGAAAGGCACTTTTAAGAGCGGCTCTTTTGTGAAAAGCACTGTGTTGGGTTTGCTCGCCGCGTCGGTGTTTACGTTGGCAGGCTGTAGCGACAGCGAAGTGGGCGATGTGTCTCTTGGTCTTTTTACCACAAAAGACATTAAAATTGATGCGCTTCAAGACCCCATAGTGACAGGTGTAACCTGCCATATTTCAAGTATTGAAGCGAACCTTGATTTGTCGGATCCATCAGACAGTTCAATCGCGTGCAGACAAACCGGCCCTATTACGGCTGAGATGTTAAACGCCATTGATAAGTCAGATTCAGGTGAAGTAATTTTTAAAAAATCTAAGAGCGTGTTTTTCAAAAACATGAAGCTTCGAAGAATTTACGATGCCGACTCAAAAACGCTGATTTATTTGTCTTACAGTACCAAAGAGACGTCTGGTAGTTACAAACATAGTTTGTCTACGGTACCACTGTGGGAAACGCTAGCGTTTAAAAAGCCCGCGTAGCGAAACGCATTAACTCAATATTAAAAAGCCCTCTTACAAGAGGGCTTCTTTGATGCTAACTGTCCCGTCCTAAAATACGTTGACATAAAGAGGATTTCTTTATGACAACTTCAAGTAATCAAAGGCCTAAGCGCACA
>NZ_CAMZMZ010000021.1:0-75392 GCF_947311905.1 Alteromonas sp. CyTr2
TGATCACCAAACGTCATGAATGTTCCTATCTTTTTTATCTTATTGATATCGCAATATTATTTGTGGGGATACCTCAGACTCTGACCCCATATTTATGTTTACGGCAAATGCTCGGTTGCCAGGTAGTCGTGTGACTGCATTTCCTTTAAGCGGCTAAGACAGCGTCTGAACTCAAAGTTAAGTAGCCCCTCGGTGTACAAGCTTTCCAGCGCGACTTCTGCAGATATGATCAGCTTTACATTTCGCTCGTAAAACTCGTCCACCATTGCAATAAAACGGCGCGCCACATCGTCATTGTGCTGGCCCATTTCCTTAACATTCGCTAAAAGCACTGAGTGATAACAACGGCTTAGCTCAATGTAGTCGCTCTGGCTGCGGGGTCCGCCACACAGGGCTTTAAAATCTATCATCAATACCCCGTCAGCGTTTCTAAGCGTCGGTATTTTTCGGTTGTTCACCTCAATATCTTCGCCTTTAGAGCCTTCTTCCGGTGCTAACTGAGAAAAGTAGCTATGCAAGTTTTCAGTGGCTTCGCCATCAAGTGGGTAGTGATAAATTTCGGCTTGCTCTAACGTTCTAAGACGATAATCAATACCGCTATCAACATTTACCACGCGGGTATTCTGATTGAGTAGATCGATAGCAGGTAAGAACCGCGCACGCTGTAATCCGTTTTTATACAAATCGTCAGGGACTATGTTCGACGTCGCCACCAGCACAATACCGTGACCAAACAGCTCTTCCATTAACGTGCCTAAAATCATGGCATCGGTTATATCAGACACGAAAAACTCGTCAAAGCATATTACCCGCGCTTCTTTTGCTAACTTAGCCGCTACCAGCTTTAGCGGGTCTTGTGCGTTTTTAAGCTGCTTTAGTTCATCGTGTACACGGTACATAAAGCGGTGAAAATGCACGCGCATTTTCTTTTCGAAAGGCAAACAGTCGTAGAATGTATCTACTAAATAGGTTTTGCCTCGCCCTACCCCACCGTAAAAGTAAATGCCCTGGATACCAGGCTTCGCATGGCCTTTCCCAAACGCTGCTTTTAACTTTACCCGCCACGTCGTTTTCTTTTCAGGTTGGGTAAGTTCATCAAACAAACGTTGAAGTTCTTTTACTGCATTTTCTTGCGCCGCGTCGTAATGAAAGTCAGACGACTGAAGATCTAGCTGATATTTTTCCCATGGCGTCATCGCCGAAACCACTCCGTACAAAAGTCAATAGCGGCGCTTGCTGCACCGACCTGCTTGAATTTCTCAATTATGACCTTAATTTTAATGGAAATCACGGTAGAATCTCACATTGAAATTCGACATACACCGAATAAATGTCACGATGTATGCGCTTTTCGGGTTCGACCTTGCTATATTCAGCGTATGGTCGAAAGCAGCTTTTAGATCGTAGAAGTAAAGGTCGGCTGCAAGATGTAGATTGATTCGGAGAATATAATGGAATTGTTAGTATCTCTTGCTTTGTTAGTAGTTGGGTTAATTATTGGCTTTTTCGCAGGTCGCTTTTTTCAACAAAAGCAGGGCGCAGGCAATACTGCACAGACTGAGAAGCAAGTTAAAGAGATCCTCGCACAGCAGGCGCAACACCACATTCATCAAACTCGTCAAAGCTTAGAGAGCATTGAAAGCCAGTGCGAAACCTTAAAGCAACAAATTGAAGAGTATGAATTGCTGCTTGAGCAAGGCAGCGATGATGACAGCAAAGTTCCTTTTTATGGGGAACAAGCAACTACGTATTTACGTAACAACCTAAAAGGGTCTGACAAATCGAGAGTTCAGCGTGTATCTGACACACAGCCAAGAGACTTCGCTAACTCGGGTTCTGGGCTGTTCGTCGGCGGATCTGATAAGAATACCGCAGAAAAACAGTAACATCGGGAACTTTATCACGACCTCGGACTCTTTTAGTGAAACCATGCTATGTCGCATATAACATGAAGGAGTGTAAGCGAACATGAAAATGTCTTTCCGCCATTGTCTATTGGCGTCTGCCGTTGTTGTAAGTTCATTGGGCTTTACTGCTAGCACACAGGCGGCGTTACCGTTCTTTTCTGATAAGAAAGATGAAGTTCCCTCTTTAGCCCCTATGCTAGAAGAAGCTACCCCAGCGGTAGTGAGCATTGCGGTAGAAGGAACACAAACCTCTACGCAGCGTGTACCCGAGATGTTTCGCTACTTCTTCGGCGCCCCGCAAGAGCAGGTTCAAGAACGCCCTTTCCGAGGTCTTGGTTCTGGTGTCATCATTGATGCCGATAAAGGTTATGTCGTTACCAACAACCACGTTGTTGATAATGCAGATGAAATCACTGTTAAGTTAACTGACGGTCGCGAGTTTAAGGCGAAAAAGCTAGGCTCTGACGAGCAAAGCGATATCGCGCTACTTAAAATAGAACCTGATGATTTAAAAGCGTTACCGCTTGCCGATTCTGACGCGCTGCGCGTAGGCGACTTTGTAGTAGCTATTGGTAATCCGTTTGGTCTTTCTCAAACGGTTACCTCTGGTATTGTAAGTGCTCTGGGCCGCTCTGGCTTGAACATTGGTGGTTATGAAGACTTTATTCAAACCGACGCAGCAATTAACCGCGGTAACTCAGGCGGTGCGTTAGTTAACCTTCACGGTGAACTGGTTGGTATCAACACCGCTATTTTTGGTCCTAACGGCGGTAACGTCGGTATTGGTTTTGCTATTCCTGCCAATATGATGAAAAGCCTAATTGATCAAATTGCAGAATTTGGTGAAGTTCGCCGTGGCCTTCTAGGCATTTTAGGTAGCGATATTGACGCGGGCCTTGCAGAAGCCATGAATGCGGAAGTGAACATTGGTGCGTTCGTGAGCGAAGTGCAGCCAGACTCTGCCGCTGAAAAAGGTGGTCTGCAAGCCGGTGATATTATTACTGCCATTAATGGTCGTAAACTTCATAGCTTCCAAGAACTGCGCGCAAAAATTGCGAGTATGGGCGCGGGCGCTGAAGTTGAGCTCACGGTAATGCGCAAAGGTAAGAAAATGAATGTAGACGTTGTATTAGATGACGCTACAGATACGACAGTGACTGCTGCTCAAATTCACCCAGCCCTAGAAGGAGCAACCCTGTCTAACGGCACTGACGATGCTGGGAATGCTGGTGTAGTGGTTTCTGATATCGAGCGTGGTGCGCCTGCGGCGCGAATTGGTCTTCAATCTGATGATGTGATAATCGGCGTTAACCGAGTACGTACGTCTACGGTTGCAGAGTTCAGAAATGCACTAGACGAAGCCAAAGGCGTTATCGCACTCAATGTAAAACGTGGAAACTCTACGCTTTATTTGGTAATCAGACAGTAGCAATTTAGCACTTCAATTACATCCTCAGCTCAGACGCGTTGGTGTCCAAGCTGAGGGTTAGCATAAAAACGGCGCTTTATAAGCGCCGTTTTTGTTTTCAAATGATAACCGTTGAAAACAATGTGCTCCTAGCTTCCTAAAGGGGCTTCTTTACGGGCTCCTCTGATAAGCCGCATTCTCGAGCTACACCTATGTCCACGTAAATAACGCTGTATGAACAGCATGAAAGGTTTTGAAGTACATGCTAGTGCAAATTGAGTTGCACAAAATTTGCGTTTCATTACGGTAGTTTATTAAATAAAGTGATATCCTTTGCCGTAAGATGATAATTTAAGAATGTTGCGCTTTAAGATTGTGAAGTAGTGCTAAGTTAACGGCACGTATTAATTAAGTGCGACAGATAACAAAAAGTGTGATTTGTGACTGGCCGCTCAATTTTTAACTTCTTACTAAAATCTGTATTTCTTGGCGTAGCTGTTGCTGCACTACTCTTAGTTTTCCTACCCGATCTACGTCAAGGCAAAGGCCTTGCTCAAGGATTCTTTAACTCTCCATCAGTAAGCGCTAGTCGCGAAAGCTATTTTACTGCCCTGAGCCGCTCTGCGCCTGCAGTAGTCAATATCTACAGCGTCAGTATTGAGAACGGTTCAGGCCTATTCAGAAATCAATCTCGTGGGCGCACCAATTTGGGTTCTGGCGTTATCATGACAGAAAATGGCTATTTGCTTACCTGTCACCACGTAGTTGCAGATGCCGATAGCATTTACGTAGCGGTTCAAGATGGACGTATTTTGGAAGCGCAAATTGTGGGCACCGACCCACTGACCGACCTTGCCGTGTTAAAAGTCACCGCTGATAACCTGCATATTATTCCTCAGGTATCGGAACCTGACACCCATGTGGGTGATGTGGTGATGGCGATTGGTAATCCTTTCGATTTGGGACAAACCATTACTCAAGGCATAGTAAGCAGAGCCGGACGAAATGGTCTATCTAATTATGTTGATTTCATTCAAACCGACGCAGTTTTGAACCAAGGTAATTCTGGTGGTGCGCTGGTAGATAGCAATGGTATTTTGCTGGGTATCACTAACGCCAACTTCCAGGTGCTAGATTCAAATAATCGCGCTCGCAATGTAGACGGCATTAACTTTGCCGTGCCTTACGAATTAGCTAAGCGAGTCATGGATGAAATTATCAGCAATGGACGTGTTGTTCGCGGGCAGCTTGGTTTTGTTGGCGGTGAAAACCGCAACCGACCAGGCATAGACGTTTCAGCAGTAGCTAAAGGCAGCCCTGCCGACATCGCGGGTATCCGCCCTGGCGACATCATAGTAGCCATAGACGGCGTACGTTTAGAAAGCGCATCAAAAACGTTGGATATGATTGCCGAAACCGAGCCCGGTACAGAACTTGAAATTGAGCTCAGCCGCGACGGGCGTTCAATTACTCTTACGGCAACGGTTGCAGAGCTTCGCGCTGGTCAATAAGTATTGTTGGAGCTGGCAGATTAGTTCGGCTTCCCAAGTTTAGAACGTGAAGATTTAATACCAGCCCGCATAGATAATAGACACAAAAAAAGCGCCAGATAGATATGCTATCTGGCGCTTTTTCGTAGAAGTGCGAAACCTTGAGTTATTCTTTCACTCTTTCAATGATGGCACCCAAGCCACCCAGCTTCTCTTCAATTGCTTCATAACCACGGTCTAAGTGATAAATGCGATTCACGTGAGTCTCACCTTCTGCGATGAGCCCAGCTATCACCAAGCTTGCCGACGCGCGCAGGTCAGTAGCCATTACCGGAGCTCCTTTAAGGCTTGAGCTGCCTTTAGACACTGCTGAGTTCGCTTCTAACGCGATTTCTGCGCCCATACGTTGTAACTCTGGCACGTGCATGAAGCGGTTTTCAAAAATGGTTTCTGTAATTACGCCCGTGCCTTCGGCAACACAGTTAAGGGTAACAAACTGCGCCTGCATATCCGTAGGGAATGCTGGGTGTGGTGCGGTTTTAACTCGCACAGCCTGTGGTTTGCGCCCTTCCATGTCTAGCTCTATCCAGTCATCACCAGTGGTGATTTTAGCTCCGGCTTGCTCTAGCTTATCTAGCACTGCATCTAATGTATCTGGCGCCGCATGAGTACAGCGTATTTTCCCACCTGTCACAGCGGCCGCTACCAAGAAAGTACCGGTTTCTATACGGTCAGGCAGCACTGCATAATCACAACCGTTTAAGGTTTCCACGCCCTCAATGGTTATTTTATCGCTTCCTGCACCGCTAATTTTCGCGCCCATCTGAATAAGACAGTTTGCTAGATCAACGATTTCGGGCTCGCGTGCCGCGTTTTCAAGAATGGTTGTTCCGTCAGCCAGCGCCGCTGCCATCAGTAGGTTTTCAGTGGCACCCACGCTTACCATATCCATGAAAATACGCGCACCTTTCAGACGACCATCGACTTCGGCTCGAATGTAGCCTTCGTCTACTTCAATCTTCGCGCCCATCTTTTCAAGGCCAGTTAAATGAAGATTTACCGGGCGCGCACCTATAGCACAGCCCCCGGGCAAAGAGACATTCGCTTTACCTTGCTTAGCTAACAGTGGGCCAAGTACCAAGATAGACGCACGCATAGTACGTACTAACTCATAGGACGCTGTAACGCTTTGTAGCGTACTCGCATCGATAACGATATCGTTAGGTGCGGGTAGTGCGACTTCAACCCCTAATTCACGCAAAAGTGCCGTCGTTGTATTGATGTCACGAAGACGAGGAACGTTGGTGTAACGACAAGGAGAGTCGGTCAGCAAGCTTGTCATCAACAATGGCAAGGCCGCGTTTTTAGCGCCAGAGATGCGCACGGTACCGTTGAGCGCAGGGCCCTTTTTAATTACGAGTTTATCCACGTGCTACGCCTATTATTGAGGAATATTAAACTGGCGCTCACGCTCCCAGTCTTTTACTGAAAACGTCTTGATGGTAATTGCATGCATGCTGCCGTCTGCAATTTTATCAGCCAAAGGCGCATATACCGCTTGCTGGCGCTTCACACGGCTCATTTCGTTAAAAGCATCGCTTACCGCAATAATATTAAAATGCGAACCTTCGCCCTTTACATGGACTTCGTGAAGGTCTAACGCATCTTTCAAGATTTTTTCAATTTCAGACAATTCCATAACTTACTTCTTAATTCGCTAACGGGTGTTTATTCTACGGGTAAAAAGCTATCTGCGTCGCTTATTTTAGCAAGCTTACGTAGCTTCTCAGGCATTTTATATAGGCTCATGCTAACACCATTTTGCTTTGCATCCCTAACGGCATTAATAAGCCAAGCCAAACCTGCACTGTCTGCGCGCTCAACATCACTTAAATCAACAAGACATCTTTTATTGTTAATCAAGGTACTACGCTCATTTCCGTTCAAACTATCCCAGAAATTCTTCGACAGCGTTTCACGGTCAAGATTACCGTGAACCACTACATTGCCTTTGTCGTTTACCTCGAATAGGCTCACTCAGTCTCTCCTTCGATTTCGATTGGCTCGCCTTGCTTAAGCTCAACTGGCTTACCAATTTTGTCGCGCATTAGTGCGATAACTGCATCGATACCGTCTTGACGAAGGATTGATTCAAATTCGCTACGCTTGCTGTTTAGCATGCTGATGCCTTCAGCAACCATATCGTAGGCTTTCCACTCGTTCGTTTTACTATCTTTACGAACTTTAAAAGCAATTTTGATTTCAGGGCGGTTTGGATCTTGAACCACTGCACGCACTGTTACTGATTTTTTATCATCAAAAGATGATTCAGGCTCAAAGATGACTTCTTGGTTGTCGTAGTAACCCATTGCCACAGCGTAGGTTGTTACCAAATATTGACGAAATACGCTGATGTACTCGCCCATCTTCTCTTGAGGTACTGACTTAAAGTGTTTACCTAGTACCATAAAAGCAGCGAATTTGTAGTCGATATGAGGTACTAATTCTTCTTCCATAATAGTGCGTAGCATTTCAGGATCAGCTTTAATCGCTGCTTGGTTCGCTTTGATGCGTTCAAACGTGCGGTTTGCTACGTCTTGAACCAATTCATACGGGTTTTGTTCATTAACTTCTTGTGCATTCGCTATGCCCGCTACGGACATCATGAAGATGCCAAGTGCTACCATAAACTTTTTCAAAATTACTCTCCTAACTTAAAACTCTATTTAGCAGACCTGATGGCAATCCAATAAGTTTCATCACGCCGCTGGAATAATTTAACGACCTGGTAATATACGTCTGGCCGTAATACTGCGATTAGTCTTCGTCGCTTCCGCGATTAAATAAGAACTGACCAATGAGATCTTCAAGAACCAAAGCTGACTTAGTATCCTGAAGGTAATCGCCATTCTGTAAATTAGCGACACCGTCGAAAGAAAAGCCAGGTTGGAAGCCAACATACTGTTCGCCTAGCAAACCCGAGGTCAAAATAGACACAGAGCTGGTTTCTGGAAAGCCGTTGTATTCATTTAAAATTGACAGCTCAACCACTGGCGTAAAATCTTCTTGGTCTAGCGTAATCGATGACACACGGCCAACCGTTACCCCACCAACCTTTACTGCCGATCTCGGCTTTAAGCCGCCAATATTGTCGAATTTTGCGTATAACGTGTAGGTATCGCCTTCGGTGGCTACCGTTTGGTTTGCTACTTTCAGTGCCAATAACAACAACGCACCGATTGTAAGCATGACAAACACACCAACCATTACTTCCGTTTTATACTTACTCATTCCAATCCCCTACTCGATACCAAACATAAGGGCGGTTAGCACGAAGTCCAGCCCTAATACTGCTAATGATGAATAGACCACCGTTTCGGTAGTCGCTTTGCTGATCCCTTCCGATGTTGGAATAGAATCGTAACCTTTAAATATGGCAATCCACGTCACAACCAAGGCAAACACGAGGCTTTTTATTACGCCGTTTATGACATCCTGGTTCCAATCTACTGTCGATTGCATAATTGACCAGTAGCTGCCTGCATCAACGCCTAACCAATCAACACCCACTAAGTGGCCGCCTAAAATACCAATGGCACTGAAAATAATGGCAAGCATAGGCATCGCTAACATTCCCGCCCAAAAACGCGGAGCGACGATACGTCGTAGCGGGTCTACCGCCATCATCTCTAAACTACTCAGCTGCTCCGTGGCTTTCATTAAGCCTATTTCAGCTGTTAAGGCTGAGCCAGCTCGCCCAGCAAAAAGCAATGCGGTCACAACCGGACCAAGCTCCCTTAACAATGAAAGTGCGACCATGGGGCCTAAGCTACCTTCTGCGCCATAATCAACCAAAATGGTGTAGCCTTGTAGCGCCATTACCATGCCGATGAATAACCCCGACACCATAATAATGAGTAGCGACTGAACGCCCACTACATACAATTGCTTAATCACCAGCGGTACATTTTTAAGCCGAGGAACAGCGATTAACGCACCGAATAACATAAGAGCTGCTCGACCAACCGCAGTGACCTTCCCTATCGTTTTAGCGCCTATTGATTGGAAGAACTTCATTTATCTGCCCCCAAGAAGCTTGCTTTCAAATCAGGTGCAGGATAATGAAATGGTACCGGACCATCTGCTTTTCCTTTCAAGAACTGTTGGACTAATTCAGAGTCACTTTCTTTGATTTGCTGCGCCGTTCCTTCACCGATAACCCGCTTGTCAGCTAAGATATAAATATAATCGGCAATGGTCAGTACTTCAGTGACATCGTGAGTCACCACAATACTGGTTAGATTAAGTGCGTCGTTTAATTCACGAATAAGCTTAACCAGCACACCCATTGATATAGGATCTTGTCCTGCAAAGGGTTCGTCGTACATGATTAAATCTGGATCTAGTGCAATCGCCCTAGCCAAAGCAGCCCTGCGCGCCATACCACCAGATAATTCACTAGGCATTAACTGAGCTGCACCGCGCAATCCTACTGCCTGTAGCTTTAAAGCGACAATTGTCGCAATAACGTCTTCAGAAAGTTTTGTATGTTCGCGAAGTGGAAACGCCACGTTATCGAACACACTCATATCGGTAAAAAGCGCACCACTTTGAAAAAGCATGCTCATTCTACGACGTGTCTCATATAGCGTTTTTCTCGACATAGAAACAATCGAATCGCCGTCGAATCTAACGTCACCTTCATCTGGCGTTAACTGCCCGCCAATAAGGCGCAGCAGCGTGGTTTTACCTATACCACTTGGCCCCATTACCGCAGTAATTTTGCCTTTGGGTACCTTTAGCGATATCCCATCATAAATGATGCGATCAGCGCGCTTAAAGGTAAGGTTATCTACTTCAACTAAATGATCCATAGTTACTTAAATGTCGACCCCTGACGTTGGATTGAGACCTTATAAAATAACGCGTTCAATCCACTTAGAAAATTTTAAAATTATAAGAGTAAGTGAGTATTCAATTTCTGTGCCTTCACTTGATCCACTCTTAAGGTTTACTGCACAGTTTACTTTATGAGCGCATAAAATCAAAAAAGTTTACTCTCCAGTGTACTTTTTTGAATTTCTATCGCCAGACACGGTATAGAACACCTTGTCTGGGCGGTGTAATTTAAGGACATTGTACGCTTTTTCAAGCCCCTCGCCAAAGTCAAAAAGTTACAAGTTATGTTCGATTAAGACGTTGGGTATCTCACGTTTAAGTGCCTAACCTTCCCTAGCAATCTTTACGCTTAACATTGACTCCATCCTATTTTGTTGTTTCTTAACTGAAACTGAATATGACGTCTTGTGTGTGTAAGTGCGACCTAATTTGCGTATTCAGCGGAAATTTACGTCAATTGACAGTATTTGGCGAAAATAAAACGCTGCGAGCATAGGCAAATGGCACTCTTTTTGCGACAATCTAGCGAAATACTTTCTATTACAGGTTGTTGTGCTTTTAAACATTGTCATTTTTCTTGTTGGGCTGATTGTACTGAGTTGGAGCGCTGACCGGTTTGTATATGGCGCCTCAGCATTAGCAAAAAACATCGGCATTTCTCCAATGATGATCGGACTAACGATTGTCGCTATGGGATCTTCGGCACCTGAAATTGTGGTTTCCGCCATAGCCTCCGCAAATGGCAATATGAACACCGCCGTGGGTAACGCGCTAGGTTCTAACATCACGAACATCGCGCTAGTTTTAGGTATAACCGCGCTAGTGAAACCATTGCTTGTTTCATCAACAACATTAAAGCGCGAGCTTCCAGCACTCCTTATCATCTCATTGATTGCTATTGGCTTTATGTTTGACGGTGAACTTAAGTCTTATGAAGGCATTATCCTACTAGGCCTGTTCATTTTCGTACTGGCAATGATGGCGTGGTTGTCGCTACAGGTAGATAAAGAAGACCCTCTGGTTGCGGAAACCGCAGATGAAATCCCCAAAGGCGTTTCAAATACGTCAGCCCTCATTTGGATTGGTGTAGGCCTTGTAATACTGCCATTAAGTGCTCACTTTTTGGTGAACTCAGCAGTAGAAATTGCCAGATACATGGGCATTTCGGATTTGGTTATCGGACTAACGATTATTGCGTTTGGTACAAGTCTACCTGAGCTAGCAGCAAGTGTTGCGGGTGTACTTAAAGGTGAAGACGATTTAGCACTGGGTAATATCATCGGCTCAAATATCTTCAACCTGCTTGCAGTACTTGGCATGCCCGGCTTAATCGCGCCTGGTATCCTGGACCCTGACGTTTACAACCGAGATATGTACGTAATGCTTGGTTTAACATTATTATTGTTCTTGTTCAGCTTCGATTTAATCGGCAAACGTACAATATCAAGAACAAATGGATTCATACTTCTGGCTTGCTTTATCGGCTATCAATTCTGGCTATTCGGATAATCATGAATACACAAACTCAGATGAACTATATCGACTCAGCGAAGCGCGTTATTGAAATTGAAACACAGGCTATTGCTAATCTGGCAGAGCGCTTAAACAATGAATTTATCGCTGCCTGTAATATTCTCTTTGCCTGCAAGGGTAAAGTTGTCGTGAGTGGTATGGGAAAGTCTGGGCATATCGGAAATAAAATTGCCGCTACGCTTGCCAGTACAGGTACTCCTGCATTTTTCATGCACCCTGGTGAAGCCAACCATGGCGACTTGGGCATGCTAAGCAAAGGCGATGTCTTACTCGCCATCTCTAATTCTGGCGAGACTAACGAGCTAGTTAACTTATTGCCCGTAGTTAAGCGCTTAGGCATACAGGTGGTCGCCATGACCAACAGTGCTTCCAGTTCATTGGGGCAACACGCAGATGTCGTACTTGATATCAGCGTTGAAAAAGAAGCGTGTTCGCTAGGTCTTGCTCCTACGTCAAGCACAACCGCCACACTGGTTATGGGTGATGCGCTTGCGGTAGCACTGCTCGACCAAAAAGGTTTCACCTCAGATGACTTTGCGCTTTCGCACCCAGGCGGTAGTTTAGGCAGAAAACTTCTGCTTAAAGTTAGCGATATCATGCTAAGCGGCAGTGATATCCCCCTTGTCCATGCCAGTGCTTCTGTCGCTGACGCACTGCTGGAAATATCTAAAAAGGGATTGGGTATGACAGGCGTGATAGCGGCAGACGGTACGCTGACAGGCGTCTTTACGGATGGCGACCTACGACGAATTCTCGATGCCCGCGTAGACGTACACAGTGCGACAGTAGAAGAAGTAATGACTAAAGGCGGCAAGACTACCACCGCAGGTCAGCTGGCTGTAGAAGCCCTGAATTTGATGGAAACCCATAAAATTAGTGCGTTAATGGTTACTGACGATAAGCGCAAACCTGTTGGGGCTTTTAACATGCATATGCTACTAAAAGCAGGAGTGCTTTAAATGACAACCACCTTGTACACGGAAATAAATGACTCGCTTTTCGCAAAACTAGCCAAGATAAAGTTGCTGGTATGTGACGTTGATGGTGTGTTCTCAGATGGCCGAATTTACTTAGGTAACGACGGTGAAGAACTTAAAGCATTCCATACCCGTGATGGATATGGTGTAAAAGCGCTAGTGAGCAATGGAGTGAATGTCGCGGTTATTACTGGACGTCGCTCTGCCATTGTTGAAAATAGAATGAAGGCACTGAATGTTGCACATATAATTCAAGGCGAAGAGAATAAAGCAGACGCGCTTAGTGACCTGATGAAACGCCTTGAGTTAAACACTGACGAAGTGGCTGCGGTAGGTGATGACATGCCAGATACGGGTATGTACAAGCACGTTGCGGTTAAAATTGCGGTTGCCGATGCCCATCCTTACGTAGCAAAACAAGCAAACTGGATTACGACCCTTCCCGGTGGGTTTGGCGCGGTCCGAGAAATATCGGATACCATTTTGCAGGCCAAAGGGGTAACAAATGAGATTTTTGGAGCTAGTGTATGAGCCTGTTTGGCTTTAATCGCTTAGGATTAAGTATATCGGCGCTATTTATTCTGGCGATGCTGATGTACATCCCTACGTGGATGGAAGAGCAGCCTGAAACGCAGGGGAATCGTGAAAACGATGCGCTAAAGCCCGCCTACAAAGCAAAAAATCTAACCACTACGCTGTACAATCAAGACGGTGAGTTAAATCACAAAGTATTTGCAGAGTCGATGGAGCATTACGACCAGCTTGGCTTTGTATTGTTTCAGCAACCTAAATACACCCTTTATACAGAAAACGCGTCATCACCATGGGTGGTAACCGCTGATGAAGGTACACTATACAATAACGAGCTAATCCAGCTGGAAAACCAAGTTAATATTGAGAACCAAACTGGCGATGACTTTGTCAGAAGTATATCGACCGAGTACATTCAAATTAATTTAGAAACCAAGCAAATGACATCTGACCAACCCGTTGAAATACTGGGCACCCAATATGTCATTTTAAGTAATGGGTTTAACGCGAATTTACGCACACAAGAATACGAGCTTTTAGATCATGTACAAACCACTTATTCCCCTAGCAACTAGTTTATTGCTTGCCATCGCTAGCGGTGCGGTACACGCCAGTGAAGATGATTTTTCGCAGCCCATAAAAATAGGCTCGAACACCCAGTTTATCGACGGTAAAAATAAAACCGCGTTGTACAAAGACGACGTACTCATAACTCAAGGCTCTTTGGTTATTGAAGCTGACGAAGTGGAAGTAATTGCCACTGACGGTGGTGGTCGTGAAATATTTATTGCTAGAGGAAAGCCTGCAAGCTATTCCCAGCAATTGGAAGACGGCACGCCAGTTTCGGCAAAAGCTAATGAAATACGCTATGAAGTGGTGAACCGAACGATTTCTCTTGCTGGAAACGCAGAGTTGAAACAAGACACCAGTAAAGTACAGGGTGACAACATCACGTTCGATATGATTACCGAGCAATTGCTAGCGACTGGCGGCGCAGGTAAGGATGGTGAGGGTCGAGTGACCACAGTATTCACACCTGAGACCATTCGCAAAACTTCGTCTAAGAAAGACAAAAAAGACAACGAGGGCAATGAATAGCAATGGCAACTTTGAGCGCTAAAAATCTTGCTAAGGCTTACAAGTCAAGACAGGTTGTACGAGATGTAAGCCTGTCTGTCTCAACGGGTCAAATTGTCGGTCTTCTTGGCCCAAATGGCGCTGGTAAGACCACCACATTTTACATGATTGTTGGTTTAGTGAATCTGGATAAAGGCAAGATTGAAATCGACGACAATGAGCTAACTCATCAGCCCATGCACGAGCGCGCACGCCGCGGAATTGGCTACCTACCGCAGGAAGCATCTATTTTCAGAAAGCTCACAGTGCATGAAAATATCATGGCCATTTTGCAAACCCGTAAAGATTTAAATTCACAACAGCAAGAAGAAGAAGCTGATGCGCTACTTGATGAATTTAATATTAACCATATACGTAATAGTACTGGGATGAGTTTGTCAGGGGGCGAACGCCGTCGCGTTGAGATTGCCCGCGCTCTGGCAGCAAAACCGCAATTTATTTTGTTAGACGAACCATTTGCTGGTGTTGATCCAATATCAGTTAATGATATAAAGAAGATAATACAACATCTTCGCGATAGGGGGATTGGAATCCTTATCACGGACCATAACGTACGAGAGACATTGGATGTTTGTGAAAAGGCGTACATTGTGAGTCATGGCGAGCTTATTGCGCAAGGAACGGCGGAACAGGTTTTAAGTAATCAAAAAGTAAGGGATGTATACCTAGGCGAACAATTCAGGCTATAGTTAATGTAACCGAATTGTCATTTTTCAGTTTCGCTCTGGTATATTCAATTTAGAGCATTTAAATAAGACGTAGATGAAACCATCTTTACAGCTAAAATTTAGCCAACAACTTACCATGACACCTCAGCTTCAGCAGGCCATTAAACTGCTGCAGCTTTCTACACTTGATCTTCAACAAGAGATCCAAGAAGCGCTCGATTCTAATCCGCTATTAGAAGTTGAAGAAGGTAACGACGAGCCGCAACTAGAAAAGAACAATATCGACAACGATGACAGCGGCTCTGAGGCCACTGCTTCTGCATCTAGTGACACACTAGAAGCCGGCGATGCACTTGAGAAAAACGATCTTCCCGATGAGCTGCCAATCGACAGCACATGGGACGAATACTACTCTGCTTCATCTTCGCCTGCTCCGGGTCCATCCAATGACGACGAGCAAATCTTCCAAGGTGAGACTACTGAAGATATTCAAGAGCACCTTCTTTGGCAAATGCGCCTTACCCATTTCTCGGATACCGATCGCGCAATCGCTACAGCAATCATCGACTCTATTGACGAGTCAGGTTATTTAACCGTTACGCTAGACGATATTTTAGAAGCAGTTAACGACGATGAAATGGAAGAGCCGATAGAAATGGACGAAGTTGAATGTGTTCTTAAACGCATTCAAATGTTTGATCCCATTGGTTCAGGTTCTCGCTCTCCGCAAGAGTGCCTTATGGTGCAATTGCGTCAGTTTTCAGAAGACACGCCGTGGCTTGCTGAAGCGAAACAACTGATTGAAGAGTACTCTGACTTACTGAGCAGCAAAGACTATCGCACCCTAATGCGTAAAAGCCGATTAAAAGAAGATCAGCTACGCGAAGCAATGCGTTTACTTCAAACCTTGAATCCTCGCCCAGGTAGTGCTTTAGTTACTAAAGAGCCTGAGTATGTTATTCCTGATGTCTCAGTAACCAAGAAAAATGGCCGTTGGGTGGTTGAGCTGAACCCCGACAGTCTGCCTAAATTAAGCGTAAACCAACAGTACGCTGCAATGAGTCGCCGTGCCAAGAATAGTAGCGACTCACAATTCATCCGCTCACATATGCAAGAGGCCAAGTGGTTCATTAAGAGCCTTGAATCTCGTAACGAAACCTTGATGAAGGTTGCAAACTGCATTGTGCAGCAACAAATGGGCTTTTTTGAGCACGGCCCGGAAATGATGAAACCAATGGTGCTAAATGATGTCGCAGAAATGGTAGATATGCACGAATCGACTATTTCGCGTGTGACAACGCAAAAGTATATGCATACGCCACGTGGAATTTTCGAATTGAAGTATTTCTTCTCTAGCCACGTTGCAACTGAGTCTGGTGGTGAATGTTCATCTACAGCGATTCGTGCATTGATCAAGAAATTAGTGGCTGCTGAAAAGCCTAGCAAGCCGCTAAGTGATAGCAAGATTGCTTCATTGTTGGCCGAACAAGGCATTAAAGTTGCCCGGCGAACAATAGCAAAGTACCGGGAATCGTTGTCGATCCCGCCGTCGAACCAACGCAAGAGCCTTATTTAAACGGGCTTAATAATATAAGGAAGACGAAATATGCAAATCAACCTTACTGGTCATCATGTCGAAATCACCGACTCTTTGCGTAATTATGTCGATACGAAGTTCAGCAAACTTGAACGTCACTTTGATCACATTTCTAATGTGCATGTCATCCTGAACGTTGAAAAATTAAATCAAAAAGCCGAAGCGACCGTTCATTTAAGTGGCGCTGAAGTATTCGCATCCTCAGAAAATACCGACATGTATGCGGCGATTGACAGCATGGTTGATAAACTCGACCGGCAGGTAATCAAGCATAAGGAAAAACTGAAAAAACATTAGTAGTTAATAAAGCATGGATATACAAGCCATCGTAAGTCTGGACCGCACCGAGTGTGCGGTTCAGTGTAATAGTAAAAAGCGAATTCTTGAGATCATCGCTGATATTGCCGCCAAGCAAAACGAGAACATCGATCAGGCGACAGTACTCAACAGTTTAATGGCTCGAGAACGCATGGGTAGTACAGGCATAGGCAATGGTATCGCCCTGCCCCACGGCCGTTTAGCGGGTCTTGAGAAAGTGATAGCAATTGTTGTAACCAGCACGCCAGCTATCGACTTTGACGCCCTTGATGAAAAGCCCGTAGACATCTTTTTTGCGCTACTCGTTCCCGAGGAGCAAACCGAAGGACACCTACAAACGCTAGCCACCGTGGCTGGCAAACTAAGCGACAAAGAAACGATTAAAGCAATACGTCGCGCAACGACAAGCGACGAAATTCTTTCTGCATTAAATTAATCATTGTGCGCCTAAGTATTGATAGTTAGGCGCGTAATTCGACAACGTGTATGCGATAAAACCAGAGTATTAGGGAGAAATTAGGTGAAGCTGATCATAATCAGTGGTCGTTCGGGTTCTGGTAAATCTGTCGCACTTCGCGCATTGGAAGATTTAGGTTATTACTGTGTTGATAATATCCCGGTAAACTTGCTTCCCACACTAACTCATACTGTTGTTGATGAGTATGATCAGGTAGCGGTAAGTATTGATGTTCGAAACTTGCCTAAGAATCCTGACGATTTGGTAGAAATACTAGACTACCTGCCTTCTTCGTGGTCGATGACCATCGTTTACATTGATGCAAGCGATGACGTATTGGTTAAGCGCTTTAGCGAAACCCGACGCCTTCATCCCCTTGCTAAGCTCAATAAATCCTTATCTGAGGCGATTAAAGCTGAATCTGCCCTACTTGCACCTATCGCAGAACGAGCAGATTTATACTTAGATACCGATAAGCTGACCATTCACCAATTGGCTGAATTGATTCGAGAGCGCATTCTGGGTAAGAAGAGCTCACGCCTTGTGCTTGTTTTTGAATCTTTCGGCTTTAAGCACGGTATCCCTAAAGATGCGGATTACGTTTTTGACGCGCGCTTTTTACCTAACCCCCATTGGGAGCCCGACCTTAAACATCTGACCGGATTAGACGCACCAGTAGAAGTATTTTTGGGGTCGCAGCCTGTAGTGACCAAGTTCATTTGGCAAATTCAGAATTTAATAACGACATGGCTGCCTCATTTAGAGCGCAATAACAGAAGTTACGTAACCGTAGCAATTGGCTGTACTGGTGGCCAACACCGTTCGGTTTATATCGCACAGACCCTGTCGAAAACCTTCAGTGAAATACACCCTGATGTACAAATTCGCCATAGAGAGCTGAATCAGTAATGACTATTCAAAAAACGCTAACTATCGTCAATAAGTTAGGGTTGCATGCAAGAGCGGCGACCCAACTAGTTAAACTTGCTAATCAGTTCGACGCAAAGATCATTTTGAAAAAAGGCGATAAAGAAGCAGACGCAAGCAGTGTATTGGGATTAATGATGCTTGAAAGCCATCAAGGTGAACAGGTTGATGTGATAGTGGATGGGAATGATGCCGTTGATGCCCTTGCTGCCATTGAAGAGCTTATTGAGGGTAGGTTCAACGAAGACGAATAGTCATCCCCGCCCTATTCGTTGACGAATTAATCAACACTTAGCGCAGTTATCTTAAAATCCTGCGCAAAACCTACGCAATTATCATGACAGACTCATCATAATTGCGATATTCTACGCCCACTTAGGCTCAATGGCCTGCATTGTTCATCTTTTAGCTTGTAGGAATAACGCCTTATGGCAGAAGCGCTTGTTTCTAAATACGTACAAACCCAGTTACGCGCAATTAACGCCGCGTTGACCAACGGGCAATTTGTATCTGTACGTAAGCTTCTGCTTGAGTTACCTCCTTCTGACGTTGCCCATATCCTTGAATCTAGCCCCAGCCGAACTCGTGACGAGCTGTGGGAGCTTATTGATGGCGACTTCCACGGCGATATTTTAGAAGAACTCTCTGACGATGTTCGAAACGGTATCATTGCCAAGATGCTTCCTGCCAATGTAGTTGATGCACTTGAAGAAATGGATACCGATGACTTGGCGGAAACGCTAAGCAGCCTTCCCGAGCCGGTATTGGCAGACATTCTAGATTCAATGGATGCACAGGACCGTGTTCGCGCAGAACAGGCACTGTCTTATGGTGAAGAAACCGCTGGTTTCATCATGAACACAGACACCATCACTTTGCGTCCTGATGTCACCATAGACGTGGTTTTGCGTTACATTCGCTTGAAAGGCGAGCTGCCAGAAAATACCGATACGTTTTACGTTGTTAATAGAACTGACAACCTCGTTGGTATTGTGCCAGTTACCCGTTTACTTACTGCCGATACCGATGAGAAAGTCTCTGACGTTATGGACGAAGAATCGGAAGCCATCCCCGTCAATATGCCAGACGATGAAGTGGCGAGTCTTTTCGAACGTTATAATTGGCTTTCTGCACCGGTCGTTGATGAAAATCACCGCTTAGTAGGTCGAATTACTATCGATGACGTGGTTGACATTATTCGTGAAGACGCCGAGCACTCTATGATGAGTATGGCCGGTCTTGATGATGACGAAGATACCTTTGCCCCCGTTATGCAAAGTACCAAACGACGCTCTGTATGGCTGGCAGTTAACTTAGTGACAGCGCTCATGGCTGCCATGGTGAGTGACCTATTTGAAGCAACGCTCAGCCAGCTGGCTGTATTGGCTATTTTAAATACCATTGTTCCCAGCATGGGTGGTGTAGCCGGTAACCAAACGTTAACCCTTGTTATACGCGGTATGGCACTAGGCCATGTTAACGCCAGTAACAGTCGATGGCTTATCACAAAAGAGCTATCAATCGGTTTTCTAAACGGTGCAATATGGGCAGTGCTTATCGCCTCTGTCATTGCACTATGGAAACAAGACTATACGCTTGGCGTTATTATTGCCTTCGCTATGTTGGTCAATATGATTGCTGCAGGCCTTGCCGGTGCAACCTTACCCATGATCATGAAGCGGCTTAAAATAGACCCTGCACTTGCTGGCAGCGTTATTTTAACCACAATAACCGATGTAGTAGGTATTTTTGCCTTCTTAGGTACTGCAACGCTGTTTTTAATTTAAACCTACACTGAGGGTGTAATAAATAAAGTCTGGATGGGTTTAAAGGTTGAACTCAGGCACTCAATGCTCTAGCTATATAGCCATTAATATTTAGTTTGTAACCCACGCCCCATACGGTTTCTACTAGCTGACCACCGTTTTCAATACTGTTTATTTTGTCGAGCTTACTGCGCAGCCGATTAATATGGGTGTTTACCGTATGCTCATACCCCTCATGATTGTACCCCCACACCTCACTGAGCAACTGATTGCGTGAAAACACTTGATTTGGATGACGACAAAAGTAATCCAGTAACGTAAATTCTCTCGCTGTTAACGACAGCACTTGGCCGTTTATCGTTACGCTATGATAACGCTGATCTACCTTAAGCGGTCCTACTTCAATGCTTCCCTCGAAATCTTGAGAAGCTCTAAACTGTTCCTGGTGAGGAATACTTCTGCGCATATGAGACCGAATACGGGCAGAGAACATACGTTCATTAAAAGGACCTGATAGATAGTCATCTACCCCTGCTTCGTAGTAATTAGCCTCATCTACAGCATGGTCAGCTTCCTGTATTAACGTTTCATCACTCTCCACCGCCATTACCCAGCTTTCTGGTGCAGTTTCTACCAAGTTTTTAATACGCTGATGACACATAACATTTCTGTGTGATTCCACAATAACGAGCGAATAATGCTGTGCTCTAAGCAGAGATTCTGCTGAGTGAAAGTTAGAGACTGCATCGTGTAGAAAGCAATGCTTACCTAAGCATTGGGATATGTTCTGTTGAAACTTATTTCCACTGTAGATGAGAAGGATCATATCTCGCTCCTAGTTCGCCGATAACAACCAAGACCGGAGCGTTCGTGTTTTTATTCCACACTAATAATAATTTTTTTACATGATCTTCAATAAAGCAGTTCTAACAGTTCTGTGATTTCTTGAGACAGATCTGTGTGTTTTTTGTAATAGTTCCGTGATGAATTGGACTTTTTACTGGCCTAAATTTTTATGCGTTTTAAGCCATAAACAAGGACTATGAAATGAAACTCAACAAACTTGCCAGTGCGGCGTTACTAACACTTGCGACAACATCATTAAGCCATGCTGTTACCTTAGATATTGAAATTACCAACTTAACTCAGGCGCAAAGTTTTACACCGCGCTTAGTTATTGCCCACGACGACACGGTCGATGCCTTTGAAGTAGGGCAACCCGCATCAACAGCACTAGCGTGGTTAGCTGAAGCAGGTGTGATTGATGACGCGCAAAACGCGGATTCAAGCGGAATGAACTTTGAAGCGTTACTTGGCCCAGTTGATACTGACAATGGTGCTAACACGTGGCATCGATTTGACGGTCTACTGGCGCCAAAGTCAACCTTAAGCTATCCGTTTGATACTATGGGCAAACCTTATCTTTCGCTACTGTCCATGTTAATACCTACTAATGATGCTTTTGTTGGCATGGACAGTATTGAAATTCCAACCGAGCCAGGTACCTATACCTACTATCTTAATGCATATGACGCGGGTACCGAGCTTAATGATGAGCTAAACAGCGCCCGTACAGACGTTGTTGAAGCCGAAACTGGAAATGCATTAGGTGGATATGGCGTACCTGGTGTTGCAGGCGGCGGCGCGCCAACTCGCATTGTCGACTTGGGTACTGGTGGCACTGGCGTTGGCGCACAAATCGTTAACGGCGAAATTGAAGATGGCGAAGATGGCCCCGTTCACATCCACCGTAATACACTAGGCGATACTGACAACGCTGCTGGGGCGAGTGATTTAGACTCTACTGTACACCGTTGGTTAAACCCAGTTGCCCGCGTTGTTATTACTGTTCCTGCCCCATAAGGAGCCAAGATAATGAATAATTCAATAATAAAACTCAGTACATTATTGTTATTTTCAGCACTGCTTACTGCCTGTGGAGACGATGGCGATACCGGCCCGCAAGGTCCGGCTGGCCCCCAAGGGGAAGCGGGTGCTGATGGACAAGACGGTGCAGACGGCCAAGATGGTATCAACGGTAATTCAGCGGTTTATACCGTTCAAATTACGAACTTAACCTACTCTCAGCCTTTTGCACCTGCCGCCGTAATACTACATGAACCTGGCTTCAATGCTTTCGAAGAGGGCGAACCTGCCAGCATGGGCATAGAAATTATGGCTGAGGGCGGCGACCCGTCAATGGTTATCACCGAAGCCATGGACTCAACAGACTTTTTGGATGCGCAAAACTCAGGTGGAATACTGGGTCCGCGTTCAATGAGCAGAGAACTAACCCTTGTGGTGCCTGAACTCGACGCTGATGCTTTGCGTCTTACCGTAACCACCATGTTGGTCAACACTAACGATGGGTTTACCGGTTTGAATGCGGCAAATGTAAGTAACATGGCAATAGGTGATAGCAAAACCTTCATGACTGTAACCTGGGATGCGGGAACAGAAGCAAACACTGAAACAGCTGCTACTATGCCAGGCCCTGCCGCTAGTGCAGCCGGTGGCGGTGGAGAAGCAGCGGGTTACGATGTGGTAAGAGATGACCTCGCCGACGCAGTAAGACTTCACCAAGGTGTAGTCACTAGTGCAAACGCTGACGATCCAAGCCGTGAAGGACTGTCTACGTCAGTGTTAACCGAAGCTCATCGCTTCGACTTTCCAACCAGCCGCGTGGTGATAACCCGAACCCGTTAAATGGTCAAACGCAGTACCACCTGAAAGCGCCCTATTACTCAGGTAATGGGGTGTTTTTACTTTTGTGCGAAGAGGAACTGGAGATAAAACTAACGGGAATAAGAAAGATAAGCGCTGGCTTTGCTGAGTAGATAAACTTCACAAAACCAGGCTAATACGTTATTTGATAAGCTACTTAATAAGCTATTTAATAACTTTGAGGGTAGGCTTACCCTTTTTAGGTGGAACAGGCGCGTCTTTAACGTCGCTTGCATCAGCATCTTCCAGCGACGTTGGGCCGCTAGGTTGAGGCGTATCTTCAGACGTATCTGTACGCTCTTGTTGAGCACGGGCCACATCTTCTTCAGTGGCGAATACTGTACCTGCACCATTTTCTCTTGCGTAAATAGCCATTACCGCTTCACAAGGCATACTTAATCTTCTAGGTTGCCCGGAGAAGCGCGCTTGAAACGATAAGCCATCTAAATCAAGAGAAAAGTTAACACACGCACTAGGTGATACGTTTAAAACGATCTGACCGTCTTTAACGAATTCCTGCGGCACTTCAACCAACTCGTTGGTTGCATCTACCACAATGTACGGCGTTAAGTCGTTGTCAACAATCCACTCATAAAAAGCCCTAAGCAAATAGGGCTGGTTTGACGTCATAGATGTCATAGCGGGTTGTGGATCTCACGCTCTTGGTCAGTCAAAGACGCTTTAAATGAACTACGAGAGAAAATACGGTTCATGTAAGCGTTAATTTCTTTGCTGCCAGCACCGTTTAGTTCAATACCTAGTGCAGGTAAACGCCATAATAGCGGAGCAAGGTAGCAATCCACTAAGCTGAACTCTTCGCTCATAAAGTAAGGCATTTCTCCAAATACAGGCGCAAGAGATAGCAAAGCTTCACGCAGCTCATTACGTGCTGCTTCTACATCACCTTCGCCACGGAAAATACGGGCAGCAAGCGAGTACCAGTCTTGCTCGATACGGTGCATCATAAGGCGGCTCTGACCACGTGATACTGGATAAACCGGCATAAGTGGTGGATGAGGGAAACGCTCATCAAGGTATTCCATGATGATGTGCGACTTGTAAAGTACAAGCTCGCGATCAACTAGAGTTGGAACAGTACCGTAAGGGTTAAGCTCCAACAGATCTTCAGACAAGTTGCTAGGATCTGTGTAGCTGATTTCAACACCCACACCTTTTTCTGCCAACACAATACGCACCTGGTGGCTATAAATATCAATTGTGTCAGAGAACAACGTCATAATAGAACGTTTATTCGCGGCTACGGCCATTCAATTTCCTCCGTCGAGAAACAAGTTTACGCTTACAAACGGTAAGCTTATTACGTTAACTCGTGCTACCTGAAGACCCTATTTACTAGGGTTTTCAGGTAGCACGAGTAAATACCAAAAAAGGGGGCGAGAAGCCCCCTTTTCATATTATACATAAATCTGTGCGATTAGTGCACTTCTCGCCAGTATTCTTTCTTCAGTAAGTAAACAAATACGAACAATACTGCGATAAAGATAAGTACCCACTTACCGATTTTGTGAGATTCAAGCTTAGCAGGCTCACCCGTGTACTCAAGGAAGTTCACGATATCGGCAACAGCTTGGTCGTACTCATCAGGAGACATTGCACCAGTACCATCTGACTTAATGCCTACATAACGCTTAACCATCTCTCCATCAACCATTTGCTCTTCATAAGTACGTGTTGGCGTACCTTGAAGTGGTTGAAGTACGTGTGGCATACCTACTTCTGGGAATACTGTGTTGTTCACACCAAATGGGCGGCTTTCGTCAACATAGAAAGAGCGCAGGTAAGTGTAAATCCAGTCTTCGCCACGAACACGAGCCACTAGCGTTAGGTCTGGTGGAGCAGCACCAAACCAGCCAGCAGCGGCTTCTTCTGGCATTGCACGAGTGATGTAGTCAGACACTTTTTCACCCGTGAACTGCAGGTATTCTTGACCTAGTTCGTCAGGAATACCCAAGTCTTGGAATGAACGCTGATAGCGCTGATACTTCATTGAGTGACAGCCTAAGCAGTAGTTCATGAATAATTGTGCACCGCGTTGTAAAGACGCCTTATCGGTTAAATCGATAGGGGCTTTATCTAGGTGTACGTTCCCGCCTGCCGCAAGCGCTACGCCAGGTAGGAAGAAGGCTAAAAAGCACATCATTTTTTTCATTTAGAAATCCTCTCTGGCACAGGTTTAGTGTTTTCGTTTTTGCTGTACAAGAACAGCGCTACGAAGAAACCGAAGTACATTACCGTTGCAACTTGCGACGCAATGATTTTCCAGTTTTCTTGTGGCGTACCACCTAGGTAACCTAGGAAGATAAACACAATTGCAAACACGATAAGGTTTACTTTGTGTAGGCCACAACGATAGCGCCACGACTTAACGCGACCACGGTCTAACCAAGGCAGGGCAAATAGCGCAGCAATTGCACCGAACATTGCTAATACACCGAATAGCTTATCAGGTACCGCTTTTAATATCGCGTAGAACGGTGTGAAGTACCAAACAGGGAAGATATGCGCAGGCGTCTTCAGTGGGTTTGCAATTTCAAAGTTAGGGTGCTCTAGGAATTTACCGCCCATTTCAGGGGCAAAGAACAGCACGTAAGTGAACAATGCTAAGAATACACAGAACGCCACAAGGTCTTTAAGTACGATGTGCGGGAAGAATGGCAATACATCATCGGCAATGTCGTACTTGCTTGTGTAGTATTCATGGATTTCATATTTCGTCTTTTCAGACTCAGGCAGTGAACCTTTCTTGTGCTTGATAGCGATACCATCAGGGTTGTTAGAACCCACTTCGTGTAGCGCGATAATGTGAAGGAACACAAGAATAACGATAACTAAAGGCAACGCAATAACGTGTAATGCGAAGAAGCGGTTTAGTGTTGCGCCAGAGATAACGTAGTCACCCTGTAGCCAGATAACAAGGTCAGGACCAACAACAGGAATAGCACCAAATAGCGATACGATTACCTGTGCACCCCAGTAAGACATTTGTCCCCAAGGTAGTACGTAACCCATGAAAGCTTCTGCCATAAGCGCTAGGTAAATAAACATACCAAACACCCATAGAAGCTCACGAGGCTTCTGATAAGAGCCGTAAATCATGCCACGGAACATGTGTAGATATACCACAATAAAGAACGCTGATGCGCCAGTACTGTGCATGTAACGGATAATCCAACCGTAGTCGATCTCACGCATGATGTATTCAACAGAAGCAAATGCGCCTTCTGAAGATGGAACGAAGTTCATGGTCAACCAAATACCAGTAACAATCTGGTTCACCAAAACAATAGTTGCTAGAAAACCGAACACATACCAGAAGTTCATGTTCTTTGGAGCAGGATATTGAAGAGCGTGCATATTCGCAACGCGCATCATTGGGATGCGCTCTTCAATCCAACCTAGGAAAGCATTCATATTACACGGCCTCCGCTTCTGAACCGATGATGATGTTATTGTCATCAACGAATTGATATGGCGGTACAACCAGGTTCAACGGTGCAGGAACGTTTTGGAATACACGTCCAGCCATGTCGAATTTCGAACCGTGGCACGGGCAGAAGAATCCATCTGGAACGCCTTCAACCACTTCTTCAAATGCACCGTCTTTAAGATGCTGTGGAGAACAACCCAGGTGAGTACAGATACCAACAAGGATAAGGTACTCTTCCTTCATTGAACGGAAACGGTTTTGAGCAAAGGCAGGCTGCTGCTCAGCTTCAGAGTTAGGATCTTTCAGCTTATCTTCGTGCGCGCCTAGTTCTTCAAGAATTTCAGGCGTACGACGTACAATCCACACAGGCTTGCTTCGCCACATCACACGTACTAACTGTCCAGGCTCAATCCCGCTGATATCTACTTCAACGTCAGCACCGGCGGCTTTCGCTTTGGCGCTCGGATTCCAGGACGCAATAAAAGGCACAGCAGCACCAACGACACCTACACCACCAACTACCGACGTGGCAACGGTCAAGAACCGACGACGATTGTTGTTTTCTGGCTGGTTTTCATTGTGTGCAGACTCTGTTGCATCTACAGATACATTGCTCATCCACATTTCTCCAAGTTTGGATAATTATGATGTGTAACCCAAGCTTATACTGGTTTTATCACGCTTGCGTCATGCATCATATGGCTTGTCATGACAGCGACGTAACAGCAAAAATTTACTGATTTACGAAGTCACGAAAGTTTTCAAAATTTTCGACCGCAAATGATAAAAGAAAAGCCCTTATAAACACAAGGTTTTACTGATATTTAAGCGACAATTTAATTCAAAAGGTGTGTTTAGGTTTAGTGAGGGAGAGGCCTAAAATCAAGGTTTTGGACAATATTAGGTAAGATAGCGGCTACAAATTAAACCTTTGTTATGAAAAATAGAACCACGCAAGCTTTGCTTTGTACCAAGGCACAAAGGCTCTCAGTAAAACACAGGCAATAAAAAACCCGGCATAAGCCGGGTTTTTGCAATACAAAAAACGTAAAAATTAACGCTTTGAGAATTGAGGACGCTTACGCGCTTTGTGTAGACCAACTTTCTTACGTTCAACGCGACGTGCGTCACGAGTAACGAAGCCAGCTTTACGAAGTGCTGGACGTAGTGCTTCATCATACTCCATAAGAGCACGAGTAAGGCCGTGACGGATTGCACCCGCTTGACCGTTAGAACCACCACCTTTAACAGTGATGTATACGTCAAACTTTTCAGTCATTTCAACAAGTTCAAGTGGCTGACGAACAACCATGCACTCTGTTTCACGACCAAAGTACTCGTCAAGAGCGCGTTGGTTTACTTTAATGCTACCTGTGCCTGGACGTAGGAACACACGAGCAGTAGAACTTTTGCGGCGGCCTGTGCCGTAGTATTGAGTATCTGCCATGTTAATAGCTCCTTAAATGTCCAAAACTTGTGGTTGCTGTGCGGTGTGCTTGTGCTCTGCACCTGCGTAAACTTTCATTTTACGGAACATTGCGCGACCTAGAGGGCCTTTTGGCAACATGCCTTTAACTGCTTTTTCAATAACCATTTCTGGCTTGTGAGCAATTAGTTTTTCAAAGTTTGTCTCTTTAAGACCACCTGGGTAACCAGAGTGCGCATAGTACATTTTGTCTTGCGCTTTACGGCCTGTTACCGCAACTTTCTCAGCATTGATTACTACGATGTAATCACCAGTGTCCACGTGAGGTGTGTACTCTGGCTTGTGCTTACCACGAAGGCGTAGTGCGATTTCAGAAGCCAAACGGCCTAGAGTTTTGTCTGTGGCGTCTACCACATACCAGTCACGTTGTACCGTTTCTGGCTTAGCAACAAAAGTTTTCATTTTCAAATTCACCCGAATAATATCGTCGTTACTGATTTCTGAACACCAGAAATCACCTTAAAATCAACACAATGACCCCTTCGAGCCGGCTGATTCTTCCACCTTCCCAAAGGTGGGCGTAACTGGGCAGGGCGCGAATTATACAGGAATTGAGAGAAATGCGAACCCCTAAGCACAAAAAATATGGATAAAATTCCATCATCTGCCGATGACATAGAAACAGATTTAAGGTAACGTCAAACTGTTGTGTTCGGAACCAATATAAAAACAAATGAAAATGTCTCGTATCGTAGCCTCATTGATGATGCTACACACGCTACTTGCCGCCGGTGTAAATGCTAAGGAATTGGTATACACACGTGCGTTTGCCGATGATGATTATGGCAATTATCATGTAGCTGTGCTCAATGCCGTGTTTAAGGCAACAAAGGAATATGGCGATATAACCCTTGCCCCTCATCCTCAGCCCATGACGCAAAGTCGTCAGATGCTATCCCTATTAAAGGGAGATGCTGACGTAATGTGGAGCGTAACGAACCAGACTCGAGAACAAAAGCTCATTCCTATTAAACTTCCTTTACTCAAAGGTTTTGCTGGATTCAGAGTGCTTGTTATTAACCCATTCCGGCAAAGCGAACTCACCGGAGATGCCGATAGCCGAACTTTGAAAAACCTTACAATGGTTCAAGGCACTGATTGGCCAGATAAGGACATCTTAACGGCAAATGGGTACAAAGTTGAAGGAGAAGACTGGAGCTCGTGGTTTGGCTCAATGTATTCAATGGTCTCTCGCAATCTTGTCGACGCCTTTCCCCGCAATATTATCGAAGTACACCGCGATTTAGAACGCCACAAAGATAAGCATGTCTCTTTAGAGCAGTTCCATCTATTAAAATACCCCAACTATGAGTACTTTTTTGTTAGTCCAGATAACCCTGCCCTCGCGAATAGATTGAGATTAGGTCTTATCAGAATTCTAGACGGTGGAGAACTCGAACGTATCTTCGATAGCTTCGAAGGGCACAGAAAAGCAGAAATGCTTGCCGATGCAGAAAGTAGAAAAATTCACGAGCTCGGCAACCCAACAATACCTTATAAACTAGATTACGCGCGGTGGGATAAATACAAAGATTTAGCAATACGCGCGCTCGAAAAAGAGATGTCAGAGTAAAACACTAAGCACTTAAGGTTTTCTTAAGGTCTCTCGTTTAGTGTTTTGATTTGTTTTTTATCAATGAGTTTTTTATGCGTGTACTGCTCGTAGAGGACGATAGGCCGTTGTCTGACGCCCTCGCCCTTTCACTAAAGAATGCCAACTTCACGGTAGACTGTGTTTATTCAGGCGCAGATGCCCTTGCAACGCTTCGAGCGGGCCAAAGTGACATTGTCATTCTTGACTTGGGTTTACCCGACACTGATGGCCTCGACGTACTAAAATCAATTCGAAAGAAAAACGCAACGCTTCCTGTGTTGATATTAACTGCACGGGATAAAACGCTAGACAAAATCTCTGGCTTAGATGCAGGCGCCGACGACTATTTACCTAAACCGTTTGAAATAGAAGAACTGTTAGCTAGGATTAGAGTACTTGAGCGTCGTCTGAGCACAGCATCTCACACCATTGTTAGTGTTAAGAATGTCAGCCTTGATACTGCCCATCATACGCTTACTATCGACAATCAAAACGTTCACTTACCTCGACGTGAACTCATGCTACTAAAAGCGCTTATTGAAAACGCAGGGCGCATACTGAGTAAAGATCAACTGGAAAATAAACTTTATGAGTGGGGAGAGGAAGTGGCAAGCAACACAATAGAAGTACACGTGAGTAATTTGCGTAAGAAAATGCCTCCTGAGTTTATTAAGACTATTCGAGGCGTCGGTTATTGTATTTCAAAATCGGGGGAGTGAATTGTCTTCAATTCGCCGCTTTCTAATTCTTACACTGATCAGCGCGCTTGTTTTAGTGATATTTAGTGCAGCACTTAAAGGCTACCGCGCAACACTGGGTATATCGAATACCTTGTTAGATAACGAGTTAGTTGAGCTATCCCGGGCAATCTCATACGTAGATAGCGGCACCCGCACACAGCAACAGACACTTTTCTTCCAGGTATGGAAACAAGGTAAGCTGGCCAGCTCATCTACTGATGCGTTAAGCACGCCATTAACTAGCTTCTCCGAGGGCTTTTCTGAAGTAAACGCACTGGGTACACGCTGGCGGGTACATACCCGGTTTAACCCGAATAATGATAGCTGGTATATGGTGGCTCAACCCGTAAGTAGTCGCTTTACTTTAACTGACTCGCTAACTGTAGCCGCCATCACCCCTTTTATAATTAGTGTGCCTATTCTTGCACTCATTCTCTTTTTTGGCATTACTTGGGGACTATCGCCGTTAAAACACCTATCAAAACTCCTTGCCAGCCGCCAGGGTAATGATTTTTCTACCATTGCGTTATCCCGTGAGCCCAGTGAACTTAGCCCTGTTGTTACTACGTTAAACACCATGTTCACGCGACTGAATTCAGCATTCGAACGAGAGCAGCAATTCGCATCAAACGCGGCGCATGAGCTTAGAACTCCGCTCAGCGTGATGAAAATAAACATTCACAATATAGCGAACGAGTTAGGTGAAAAAGGTCACGTGTTGGCTCCGCTCAAAGCAGACACTGATAGAATGATCCACGCGGTAAATCAATTCCTTTTGCTTACTCGCACCAGCCCAGAAACGTTTGCAGAACAGCGAGAACCTGTAAATGTGCACGTGGTCGCGCAAGAGGTGATTAGTGACCTATACGGCGCTATTGAAAATAAAAACCAAGAGATAGCACTGGAAGGAGAAGAAGCTTGGTTGCTAAGTTCTCAATTTGTCCTTTACACCTTGCTTCAGAACTTAGTGAGCAATGCGAGTAAATACTCTCCTAGCGGTGCACAAATAATAATTAGGATTGAACGACGGAAAGACGAGCTTATTTTAAGCGTCTGCGATTCTGGGCCAGGCATCCCTGCTGACCAGCGCGCTGTCGTGCTAAACCGGTTCAAAAGAGCATCTAACAGCTCGCCTCATTCGGGAAGCGGCTTGGGGCTAGCCATTGTAGAACAAATCGTTGTATTGCACGGTGCTGAGCTCTCTTTAGATGAGAGTTCGCTCGGGGGATTAGAAGTTAGGGTGGCATTTTCCAATGACTACATACTCTAAGATTTCTTTATTCTGCTTTTCAGCCCTTTGTGCTTTTTATACGCCCCTTGCGTTCGCTTTACCTGAAGTGGTGGTGGAAATTAAAGAGCACTTATTCTTTCCTCAGCAAGTGATTGTGCCTGCAGGGCAAAAAGTAAAGCTAACCTTTGTCAATTTCGATGATACTCCCGAAGAAATAGATAGCTTTTCTTTGAACAGAGAAAAAGTGATATTTGCGAAAAGCCGAGGGACCATCTTTATTGGCCCATTAAAAGCCGGTGAGTATCCTTTTTTTGGCGAGTTTCATCCTAATAGCGCAGTAGGAAAGGTAGTAGTTAAAAGCAAAGAGGACACGCTGGATGCTAATTAATACTGTCGTTCTCTTCTTGCGTGACACCTTGCCCATATTCCTGCTCATTAGTGTATTGCTGGCGCTGCCGCGTGTGTCTACGCTTGCCGTTGCGTGGCGGGTGTTGCTGCTGGTATTGCTCGCTGTATTTACCTACCCCCAGCTAGGACTGGTATCGCAGCTATCAGAAGGTGCCGGATTTGAGTATCTCAAATCAATACTGTTTTTTATTGCGTGGTTAGGTATGTGCCTTGTTGTACTTTTGCCGTCACGTATCTCAAATAGGTTCAGTCTAGGCCTCACCCTGCTAGTAATAGGTATTGGCTTACCCAATTCGCTGCACTTTTTAGTTTATTTTGTTTCCGAGTTATCACGTAATAGTGATAGTACGTTATTGCTCTTGGGCACTATCATTGGTCTGGGTATAAGTATTAGCATCGCGATTCTACTTAATATTTTGCTCACTCATTTTGTTAGCAAGCGAGCAACATACTTTTTTGCAACCACATTTGTGGCAGCTCAAACCGCTAATATCGCATTACTATTGGAACAAACTGACACCTTCCCATCGCCAAGGCAGCTATGGGATAGCAGCACAATAATTAGTGACAATAGCGAATATGGTCATCTTCTGAATTCTCTCGTTGGCTATGAGGCTACGCCCTCGATGAGCTATTTATTGGTGTTTTTCTTCGCACTTATCGTGCCTAATTTAATTGCTTTCTTTTCTTCAAAAAAGAGATTCTCTGATGAAATTCAGGAGGTCGCACAGTGAGAGGTTTTCTCCTTACTGCTATCGCATTATGCGCCGTGTTTTCAAGTAACGGTTATGCAGATAATTTTACCGTAGATAAGGTTTATCACCCTTATGTATTACCCTTTGAACGTGAGTTTGAGTGGCGACTTACCTCAAGACAAAATGACGATGGCAATGTTTTAATGCAACGCTTCTCATTCGGCCATGCACTTTCAGAGTTTATGATCCTCGAGACATACCTTGTCGGTGCGCGGGATGAAAATGAAGATTTTGGCTTAGAAAGCTACGAAGTAGAGTTACGCTGGATGATGACTGAACAAGGGCGATACTGGGCTGACTGGGCAACGCTGTTTGAGCTGGAAAAGCAGCACAATACCGATGACTGGGAAGTTAAAGCGGGGATATTAACAGAAAAAGAATTTGGCCAATTCAGTTTAACAACTAACGTTAGCTTGGTGTACGAGTGGGGTCAAACTGTTAAGAATGAATGGGAAAGCGAATTTAAAGCCAAGTTTAGGTATCGCTGGATCCCTGAAGTACAACCTGGATTGGAAGTGTATGTAGCAGAGGACTTTATCGGGGTTGGTCCAGCATTCATGGGTATAAAACGCTTTGACCGACAGAAACAGTTAAAATGGGAACTGGGCTTTATTGCCGGACTAAATGGTGACAGTAAAGATCACACACTTCGCATGTCGTTGGAATACGAATTTTAATGCAAGTTTGCACTTTAGCGCCTAACTTAAGCTTTCCTTAAGGTTCAACATTTAAAGTGCACGTCATTCGATGATTTACCAAATATTCTTATGCACCAGTTTGACGTCAGTGTTGTTTTACCTGCTAAAAATGAAGCCAAAAACCTTTCTGCTTTGTTACGAGAAATTGCAGAAGTGGTTCCAAGTACAACGACAGAAATTATTGTTGTTGATGACGGTAGCAGCGACGACTCCCTAGCCTTGCTGCATAACCTTTCAAGCACCTTGCCGGTAAGTTGTCGTGTCATCGTCCACCCTATGAGCTGCGGTCAAAGCACTTCGGTTTTTCACGGCGTTTTACAGGCAAAAGGAAAGTGGATCATCACCCTTGATGCTGATGGGCAAAACGATCCTGCTGATATACCGCGACTTATTCGCGCAGCTAAAGACACTAATACAGTGCACTTCTGCGTTATCGGACATCGTAAAAAGCGAAAAGATACCCCGTGGAAGCGATTTCAGTCTAAAGTTGCCAATCGTGTTCGCCAGTGGATCCTACAAGACGACACACCAGACACGGGCTGTGGCTTGAAACTCCTCCCAAGAAGTACCTTTTTACTTTTGCCCTACTTCGACCATATGCACCGATATATCCCCGCTTTAACTAAAAGGCTTGGGGGAGAAGTGGTATGTGTATCGGTCAATCATCGCGCGCGCTTAGAAGGTAAATCAAATTACACAGCGTGGAATCGTGGCTGGGCAGGGATCATCGATATGCTTGGCGTCAGATGGCTAATGTACAGAAATAAGCTTAATCAAATTGCCAGCGGAATGGGTCATGAAGACTAATCTTCGCCGCCTCAAGAGCTTCATACAGTTTTTCATCGGGGCAGCAAGCATCGCGCTTATCTGCTATGTGTCGCTTGAAGTCACTGGTGAAGTATGGAAGCACGGTGATGATACAGATTGGTTGAATGCCTATATTTCAAATTTAAATTGGCAATCGCTGTGCATGATACTGAGTGGTTGTGTTGTACTTTTAACCATGGGCTTTCCCCGTCAGGCTGTCAGTTTTTTTTGCGGAGTGGGCTTTGGCGCATTGCAGGGAGGGTTAATTGCTTTGTTGCTAACGGTATTGTCTGCATGTATCGCCTATGCATTAGCAAATGGCCCTCTGCGCTCACTTGCCGTCCGTCTTTTAGGTACAAAATTAAAGCCTGTTGAAAACAAACTGGCCAAGCGAAGTTTTCGCAATGTGCTAATTGTTCGTTTATTCCCTGTTGGCTCCAACCTAATCACAAACGCCGTCGCAGGTGTGCTAAGCGTTCCGTTTGTCCCGTTTATTGCTGCAAGTGCAATCGGCTTTGCGCCTCAAACTTTTTTATTTACCTTGCTTGGAAGCGGTTCACGATTTGTCAGCTCCCTCGAACAGCCTTTACAAATTGGTGGCTTAATCATTAGCCTTCTTCTACTTCTATCCTTATCAGGTATTGCTCGTAGGAGTGAGCCGTCGTGAGGCTTGTGCTTAATTCGAATAGCCATGTATCTACCCTGTTCTTTTTTGCCTGTGCTCTGATATTTGTTGGTCTGGGTTTCAGAGATGCTTGGCCCCCCGATGAGCCTCGATTTGCCTTAGTCGCAAAAGAGATGGTGAACAGCGGACAGTGGCTTGTGCCCATGCGCGGTGGCGAAATTTATCCAGACAAGCCCCCTGTGTTTATGTGGTGTATTGCCTTCTTTTACCTTATTACGGGTAGCCTAAAGGTGGCTATGCTCCTGCCTAACGCTATCGCAAGCCTTGTCACTTTGGGGTTAACCTACAAGCTATCGCTAAGACTTGCCAATGAAAAAGCGGCAATGTTGAGTATGCTCGTACTTCTACTGAGCCCTCAGTTTCTTATTCAAGCCAAATTCGCTCAAATAGATGCCCTTGTCGCCTGCTTTATTTGGGTTGGCGTCTACGGACTCATTCAGCACTTTTATGTGCATGTTAATTGGCGGTGGTACTTTGCAGCATGGTTCTTTATGGGGCTTGGGATCATAACCAAAGGCGTTGGCTTTTTACCTGTTCTTTTATTTATCCCCATTGCATTTTTCGCATTTACCAGCGGCTCACATCGCGGCAAGTGGTCATTGCGCATGTTGTTTGGCCCCTTAATCATGCTATCAGTTGTGGCGATGTGGCTTGCACCTCTGCTTTATCTTGGTTTGATAAAACAAGAGCCTCAAATACAACAATACTTGTCGAACATTTTGTTTAAACAAACGGCTGAGCGATATGCCAATGCCTGGCACCACATAGAGCCCTGGTATTACTATATTGTTGAAGTTATTCCTGTATTTTGGATAACTCCAATTGCCATACTTGTATCAAAAGCTAAGTCGTTAAAAGATGTACTTACTCACAACCCCGTTTACTCATCGCTGTTTATATGGGTAATGTTGGTTGTCATTTTCTTTAGTATCAGCCCAGGTAAACGTGGTGTTTATGTGCTACCGGCACTGCCTGCGTTGAGTATGGTTGCAGGTCTGGTACTTGCGAATTCGACTGTATCAAGAGGGTTGGTGCTTTTTGCGCGCGCAGTTACTTCGTTAATCTCTGCCGTTTTATTGATTGCTGGCTTAGCACTGCTTTTTCACGAGCCCACCGCTATTAAGCTGATGACGCGCTTTAACAGCGACAGCGAAACCCTTGTTCGTTTAAGTATAGTATTACTTGTACTCGGATTCGCTGGGCTTTGTACTCATATTGTCTACTATGTTTGCAATAAAAAGCGCAACGCAGGGGATGGAGAATTACTCGCCCGCCAGTTACTGGCATGGCTTTTCATTTTAACTGTAATTCCTTCCACATTCGGTGCATGGCTGCTAAACGACTACCGTACTCCCCGTATAGTCCTTCAAAATGCAGAAAGCCAAATAAGTAATATGTTGACGAAGGATTCAACTGCCTTCGAGGTAGGGATAGTCAGCTTTAAAGAACAGTATTTGCTTTATTCACCCTTTGAAATGGCTCATTTTGGTTACCATACCCCTAAAGAAGTAGAAAACGGTACAGCGTGGGCTTGGTTGACCGATACTTCCGAGCCTTCCCGCGAGCAGACAAAGATTTCAGGCCAGCGGGTTAGACCTCCAATACGTCAACGCTTTTTGTTAGTTCCAAGTGACTATAAATTTCAATGTGTAGACTTATCACAAGCCACTTCACTGGGTGTAGCCCACCGTGACGAATGGTTGTTGCTTCCTGCCACTGCTGCGAACGCTACCTGTGATTTACCGGCTAACGGCCCAGTTTTTAATAGCTATGACGGCTCAAGCGATTAATTAGCTTGGGCGTTCTTAACATTTTGGACTGACATTTGTAAAAGTTTTTCCCACTTAAGGTTCTCTTAAGGTCTCGCGTAAATACTCATAACATCGCAAAACCAATGAGCATGTTTATGAGTCACGTTTTAGCTTCTGTTCCAACCCAGGTTGCTAGTCAGCAATCTGCGATTGTCTCAAAGGAAAAGCCCGCTATAACCTTTATCGCGGCAAAACATGGACATAATGCCCGCCGCCGTATTGAAGCGTTTATAGCGAGTGGTTTTAAAGCTCGCTACAACGCACGAGTGACTTCCTTTATGCCTATGCTGTTTGCTCTTGACGCTAAGGGAGTTAAAGCCGCCGCAGGCGCAAGATTTGCCACCTATGATGGTCAGTATAATTCTCTTTTTATAGAGCAATACCTTAACACTTCGGTAGAAACTGCCCTCACCTTACAAGGGATAACCGTAAACAGAGCGCATATTGCTGAAGTTGGTAACCTTTTTAGCAGTGCATCGCGCTATACCCTCCCCTTGTTATTTGCCTTGTTCTTCGTTTTAAAACGATGTGGTAGCAAATATCTGGTTTTCAGTGCGACCTCACAGCTCACCTCTTTACTCATGGGCGCGGGTATTCAACTCCTCCCCCTTGTTAAAGCCGATGTATCAAAACTTAAAGGGAATAGCGATGATTGGGGCACCTATTATGACACCGCTCCTCAGGTTACTGCCCTGTCGCTACATCACGTAACCCAACACATAATTGGCTGCCCTGAACTTAATGCTCATTACCAACGTGCAATTGAGCTTATTTCCGCAAATGTGGATGCGTTAACGCAAAATATCTGCACAAAAAAGGAAACAGCGTATGTTGCTTAATCAGTATATAAACGGGCATGACGATGACGTTGCGCTTAAATGCAAAGACGGTTCAATGACTTACCGCGCCCTTTTGAGCGCCGTCGAGAACCTCGCAAGCTGGATAACAAACCATAATGCCGAGAGGGTCGGCATTGCCTTTGACAATAGCTTTGCATGGGTGATTGCTGATTTAGCCTGCCAACAGGCTAACGCTTGCTGCGTCCCCGTTCCGCTATTTTTTACCGCTTCCCAACAAGAACATGTATTAAATGAGAGCCAGTGTCACTTTTTATTGACCAATCGCGGTGGTGAACTAAGTGAATGGAGTGAGTCACCGACTGTTATTGATAGCGAAAACGACATTGTCGCTCATCCACTCAAACATGACTCTCGTGTATACACACCTGTAGGTACTAACAAAATAACCTTTACTTCTGGCTCTACGGGCTCACCGAAAGGCGTGTGCCTGTCAACTGAATCTCAATGGAAAGTTGCCCATTCTATTGAGCGCGCTGTTCAACCAGAAATAGTGAACCACCTGTGTTTACTGCCATTGTCTACCCTACTTGAAAATATTGCAGGTGTTTACGCCCCTCTGTACCACGGCGGCACGGTTTATTTAGCCACAGCATCTGAGCGCGGATTTCAAGGAAGCAAACTCGTCAATCCAAACGCACTGCTGTCACTGATAGACCGCGTTCAACCATCGTCTGTGATTTTGGTGCCCGACTTGCTAATGGTGCTAGTACAGGCATGTAATAAGGGCTGGACACCACCTTCATCACTAATGTTCATTGCTGTTGGCGGTGCACATGTAGCGCCCACTTTGCTGGCGCAAGCTCAAGCGAAGGGACTACCAGTATTTGAAGGTTATGGCTTATCTGAAGCGGTATCAGTATCAACATTGAACACGCCCAATTGCAATACAATGGGCAGTGCCGGAAAAACGCTTGGTCATAATCAACTGCACATCGAAGAGGGTGAAATCGTAGTTACAGGCAACCACTTTCTGGGCTATCTGAATCAACCTTCCTCATTTTATCCGACCCAGGTCAGAACCGGCGATTTAGGCTTTTTTTCTGACAACACACTTACGCTGAATGGGCGTATAAAAAACATAATGGTGAACAGCTTTGGCAGAAATGTATCGCCAGAGTGGATTGAATCTTTATTGCTGGGAACGGGACTGTTTAGGCAGGCTTTGGTGTATTGCGAAGCTAAACCCTACTGTGTCGCGCTCCTCGTACCCGCTTCCAATACTCTTTCTAATACACAGATTCAAAGCGCCCTTGCGCTTATCAATAAGCAGTTACCTGACTATGCGCAAGTTGTTAATTTCGCCACCATCGGTCTTTGTACGCCAGAAAACCAACTGCTTACCCCAACGGGAAAACTGAAACGTGACGCAATAATTGCCCGCTACGCGACTGACTTAGACACGCTCTACCAGGGCCAAGACCAACACCAGTATAGCGTTCAAAGTACAACAGCATTTTCTTCTCAATTTGTTATCAAGGAATAATTTATGAATTTTTATCAGCAACTTCAAAGCAACACCGAACATGCCAGACAGTCATTCTTACAGGCGCCGATTATACAACGCTGCTTTAACGGTGATTTTAACCTAAACGACTATATTGCCTTTCTTCAACAGGCTTATCATCACGTTAAGTTTACTGTTCCCCTGCTTATGGCTACAGGTGCCAAACTCAACGAAGATAAGGAATGGCTAAGAGAAGCAATTGGTGAATACATTGAAGAAGAAATGGGTCACCAAGAGTGGATCCTTAACGACCTTGCAGCCTGTGGCGTTGATAAAGAACAGGCGAGGAAAAGTCAGCCTGCACCCGCCACTGAATTAATGGTTGCCTATGCTTTTGATGCAATAGCACGCAAAAGCCCACTGTATTTCTTCGGCATGGTATTCGTTTTAGAGGGCACAAGTATTGCGCTTGCCGACGCGGCTGCAAAACAAATCAAAGACAAGTTATCTCTGCCTAAATCAGCGTTTAAATACCTTACCTCTCACGGTGCGCTAGACCAAGAGCACATTGTTTTCTTTGAAGGGCTTATGAACAAAATTACTGACCCCAAAGAGCAGCAAATGATCATTCACAGCGCGAACATGTTTTATCGCTTATACGGAGATATCTTTCGCGAATTAACACCTGAACACGGCTTGGAACAGGTTGCTTGAATTCAAGGGTTTACCTCTGGTGCTTATCCCCCGAGGTAAATTGCTAACACGTTAAGGTAAATACAATGAATATTCAGTGGCGTAATCAAGTGGTACTTCTTACAGGTGCAACTGGTGGTATTGGTCAAGCAATAGCCAAGGCGCTTGATGAAAAAGGCGCGCACATTATCCTAACTGGCAGAAGTAAGGCGAAGCTCGAACAGCTGCAACAAAATTTAACCCTTCATCATACTGCTATTGTGGCTGACATTACGTCAGATGAAGGCAGAGATAGAGTAGTAAGTGCCTGCCAACGACTTCCTTTAAGTATTCTGGTTAACAATGCTGGCATTACCTATGTGGGCGAGTTTGAGGGCACCCCAATCGAGTCAATTGTGTCGACAAATATGCTGGCTCCGATGCTACTAACCCAACGCCTACTGCCGTTACTCGAACGTAGACCGTCTGCGCATGTCGTGAATGTAGGCTCAGCTTTTGGAAGCATAGGTTTTGCTGCGCACGGAACCTACTGCGCAACTAAATTCGCTTTGAAAGGCTGGACGGAAGCGATGCACAGAGAATTCAGCGATAGCAAAATTAAATTTCACTATCTAGCGCCACGCGCAACGCGTACCGACATAAATGACGAACGCGCTAATGCGCTAAATGAGGCATTGGGCAACCAGACAGACGAGCCTGATGCAGTAGCACAAGCATTCATTAAACAGTTAGAAAACAATTTGCCAAGGGTCGCGCTCGGACGTGCTGAACGCTTTTTTGCCAAGCTTAACGCGCTAGTTCCCAGTGTTGTTGACAATGCGCTGGCAAAGAAACTTTCAACAATTAAACGCTATGCCTTTCAAAAAACGCAATCACAAGACAAACCGACCAGCGCTCAAAACGATACCCGCCTGGGTAACAAGCTGGTTTAACACGAGGACATTATTATGAAAAAATTAACCATGCTTAGCACCACGGTAATTCTGGGACTCAGTCTGGCATTAAGTCACACTGCTATGGCTCAAGCTAACGAAGTCACAGAAAGTACAACGCCGACATCAGCCTTAAGCGAAACAGCTACCAGCCCTTTAAAGACACTTCAGCATCAATGGGCACATATTAACTATGAACTTGATGATGCAGAAAAGGAAAAAGCATTCGTCGCCCTTATTGATACCGCTAAATCTTTCGTAAAGGCAGAACCCAATAACCCTGAGTTATTGATTTGGCAAGGCATAATTCAATCCAGTACAGCTGGTGCCAAGGGGGGACTTGGTGCTCTGGACTACGCAAAGGATGCTCGTAAGAGTTTCGAACATGCAATGCGATTAGATGAAAATGCACTCTCGGGCTCAGCGATGACCAGTCTAGGCGTGCTGTACCATAAGCTTCCGGGTTGGCCTATTAGCTTTGGTAACGACAAAAAAGCTGAGAAATTGCTGAAGCATGCACTTGAAATAAACCCTGACGGGATAGACCCCAACTATTTCTACGCCGAGTACTTGTTCGATAATGGAAATTACGAGCAAGCACTCAAGTTTGCCAAGAAAGCGCTCGACGCCCCAGCGCGCGCAGATCGTCCTATTGCAGATTCAGGTCGCAAAAGAGAGATCGCTTTATTGGAAGCGAAAATAGCGAGAAAAAGTTAGTCACCCTAAAGGTATACAGGGAAAGGCAATGCTCTTATTGCCTTTCCATTTTCAACAAGTATTAGATTTTCGCTGCAAATACCGTTAGATTAGCCGCCGATTCAACGATAATTCATGAAATTACTAACAATTTCGTCGAGTTATCTCGTTTATTCCTAACTACCTCTATCTTATAAAGGCGACTTTTCATGCAGAAAAAGAATTTCTTCTCTCCTTTTCTATTCATCCTTATTACTACGTTGTCGATATCTACGGTTCATGCAAACACCCCTGATTTACTACCGTTACAACACGCGTGGGCAAAAACGAACTATGAGCTTGAAGGTGAAGCCCAATTAGAGGCATTTTCTGCACTGATTGCGCAGGCGAAAGTGTTAGTCGAGCAATCAGAAAATAGCGCTGAAGCACTGACCTGGCTAGCTATCTCTCAATCAAGTACTGCAAGTGCGAAAGGCGGTTTAGGTGCCCTGGACTTTGCTGAAAGTGCGAAGGAAAATTTAGAACGTGCCATTGAAAAAGAGGAAGCGGTATTAGAGGGGACGGCACTCACTGTATTAGCGGCACTTTATCATAAAGTACCAAGCTGGCCAGTTAGCTTTGGAAGCGATAAGAAGGCAAAACAATTATTTAAGCGTGCATTAGAAATTAACCCAGAAGGTATGGACCAAAACTTCTTTTATGCTGAGTTTCTTTTCGACGATGGTGAATACGAAGAAGCCCAAGGGTTCTTAATCCGTGCTCAAAACGCGCCTGAAAAAGCCAACCGCCCTCTAGCCGATAAAAAACGTAGAGAAGAGATTGCTATACTTCAGGCAAAATTGGATAAAAAAGCATAGTATCATTTGCTTTATGCGGGGCTATTGCGCGTCGCTTATGAGTTCGAAATAAGCAACCCCCCCGCTTTTTGCGTGTAGAAAGGTGAATTTAACGCCTTTCTACATAAAAAGCGCATACATAGGTGGCACTTATCCTCATGTATAAATTGTAAACAGTTCTCATTCGGTATCAGCACTCCTATTATGAAAGAAAAAAGGAGTGGCCCAATGCCTAAAATCCCACGTTCCTCAGACAACGACTATACCCAAGAGATGAGCCGAACACGCCGCGAGTTTATTGCGCGCGAAACCGGCACCCAGCTAAATCACTTAGGACACTATTCTATCCCGCCTGAAACATTGTCGGGAAACATAGAAAACTTCGCCGGTGTTGCACAGGTACCTATTGGCTTCGCAGGGCCAATGCTAGTGAATGGAGAGCACGCCAAAGGTGAGTTCTACGTTCCAATGGCCACAACAGAGGGTACACTAACAGCCAGCTACAGCAGAGGCATGCGTCTAACAAGAGAAGCAGGCGGCATAACTACCACAGTCATTGACGATGCCATGCAGCGAGCGCCTATGTTCGCGTTTTCTAACGCAAGAGAAGCCCTCGAATTTGGCAAATGGGTTGAGCAAAACTTTGAAGCCATCAAACGCGCCAGTGATAACACCACCAGCGTGGGCAAACTAAGGGATATCGAGCAGTACGCTGCGTCTAAGCTTCGCTGGCTAAGATTCAATTTCACCTGCGGCGATGCGGCTGGTCAGAACATGGTAAGTAAAGCCACTAAAGCGGGTTGTGAGTGGATACAAGCGAACTACCCACGTCCTATCGAGCACTTTGTACTAGCCGCTAATCTTGATACCGATAAAAAGCACTCTCACTTAAACTCTCTGCATACCCGCGGAAAGCGCGTTGTAGCAGAAATAACCCTGCCAAAACAACTTATGACGGACATTATGCATTGCCCGCCAGAAGCATTATTCAAACAGCGCCAGTATTCAAATATGGGCGCACTAATGGCAGGTAGTGTTAATAACGGTGCCCACTTCGCTAACGGCATCGCCGCCATGTTTATCGCTTGCGGGCAAGATGTTGCTAATGTGGCTGAGTCGTCGGCGGGGTTTACCTACGCTGAAATTACGCCAAATGGAGACTACTACTTCTCTGTGACTATTCCATCGTTAATCGTTGCTACATACGGTGGTGGAACCGGTTTAGCTACACAAAACGAGTGTTTAAGCGTACTTGGCTGCACAGAAAGGGGCAGCGTAAATAAGTTTGCGGAAATTGTCGCTGCGACCGTATTGTGTGGCGATCTGTCGCTGGGTTCTGCAGTCGTCGCAGACGAATGGGTAAGCAGTCACGAGCGACTGGGTAGAAACCGTTAAAGTTTTTTAAACCTGCCACCTAACGCTTAGCAATGCAGTTTGAATAAACTGTGCGCTACTGAAGAAGGTAAGTAAATTCTGTATAGAGAAATTATACAGCAGTCATGCTAGGGCGCGTAACAACAAAGTACGCGCCTATTCCCATAAATAGAGCTATACCTATGTACGCTGGAATAGGCATTGATGCGAACAGGCAAACAAGAATAAAGCTCACCAACATACTGCAACACGCTATGCATTTCACTTTTTTCGAAATTGCACCATGTTTTCGCCACGCAACAAGACTGGGGCCATATTTAGGGTGTTGAAGTAACCAGCTTTCAAGGCGCGGTGAAGATTGAGTAAAACAAAAAAGCGCACCTATCAAAAAAACAGTTGTTGGCATTACCGGCAAGAATGCGCCAATAATACCTAGAAGGGTAAAAAACAACCCGAGTGATAAATACAGTACTTTTTTCATGAAATACCAACGCCCAATTCAGTCCAACTCCTTGGTAAGTGTCATGACTTAACACCAGCGACACACCCTTCCAATATGCCAAATTTATACTCAGATATTAGATAAAGTGGATCTACATTGCCTTGTCGTAAATCAAACCTACTCTATAACCATACGCCCAAATAATGAAGTTTCCATCTACATTGGTCTAATTTTACGGGCCAAGCTTAACGCAACTCAAAAATTAGCCGCGCACCTTCAGCTCACAAAGTTGACGGTAAGATTAATAATTGGGAACGTTTTAAGGTCGCAGCGTACACCATTTATTCAATGTTGGAAGAAGACGACTGCTTGACCTGCTGCCACAGCGCTTCCATTTCATCAAGCGTCAATGCGTCGAGCTTGTCGCCCTGTTCAGCCGCTAAGCGCTCTACGCCTTTAAAACGGTTAGCAAACTTGTTACTGGCGTTTCTAAGTGCGGTATCAGCATCTACCTTGCAATGTCTTGCCAAGTTAACCATGGCAAAAAGTGCATCACCAATTTCTTCTTCAATGGCTTGTTGGTTGTCGGGCACGCCACTGTTTAAAGGTACAACACCAGTCTTCAGTGCCCCTTGTGCTCGCTGTTTGAAATCCAGCTCTTGCTGAATCTCTTCCACTTCCTCACGTACTTTATCTATGACAGGTGCGGCATCAGACCAATCAAATCCTACCTTTGCACAGGCTTTCTGCAGCTTTTGCGCGTACATAAGTGCTGGCATACCTTTAGGCACATTATCTAGAATACTGTTTTCTGTTGCTTCGCTGTCTTGCTTTAAACGCTGCTTTTTAAGCTGCTTTTCCTGGGCTTTGATAGCATCCCACTGCGCGTTTAAAGCACTGTCACTCAATAGGGTACGTTCGACCGTGACGTTTTCATTTGTATCGCTGACACCTTCAGATGCAAGCGCGTTCGCAAACACATGAGGGTGGCGACGCACGAGCTTATCACTAATGCTTTTCGCCACATCGTCAAAAGAAAATGCACGCGATTCGCTGGCTATCTGCGCGTAGAACACCACTTGAAATAGCAAATCACCCAACTCATCTTTAATGTCGTGCATATCACCAGTGGCAATGGCATCAGCCACTTCGTAGGCTTCTTCTATGGTGTAGCGAGTTAGGCTTTCCATGGTTTGTTTTACATCCCACGGGCACCCAGATTGCGGGTCGCGCAGCTGCGCCATAATTTTAAGCAGTCGCTGCATTTCGCTAAGCTTAGCTTTGTTTGCGTTTTGCATCGGTCACGCCTTTAAGCTGTCGCAATCGGGTTAACACTTTAGACACCGTATCGAGATCGTGCACCTCTATCGAAATAGTGATAAGCGCCGTCTGTCTATTTTTATCACTTAGGCTGTTCACGCCTAGAAGAGGCACGTTTTCATTCGCCAATACCGTAGTAATATCGCGCAACAGGCCAGTTCTATCGTGACAAAATATATCAATACCCGTCTCAAAACCTACTTTAAGCTCTTGTGACCAATTCACTTCTATCTGACGCTCAGGGTGCTGTGACAACAAGTGTTGCAGCTGGTCGCAGCTTTCTTTATGAACGCTTACACCACGGCCTTGTGTGATATAGCCTAAAATCGCTTCGCCGGGAACCGGCTTACAGCAGTTCGCCAGCTGGCTCATTAAGTGACCCACGCCCTGCACCACCACTGCATCTTTTTTGCCCGTCCCGGCCGCAGTTTTGCGCGTTTTAACCTTAGGACTAATTTCGGGTTCTGGGGCTGGGGGCTCCTGCAAGTGATGAATAAAGTTAATCACCTGCATAACGCGTACATCACCGGCACCTACCGCAGTGTACAAGTCATCGAGGGTTTGTAAGTTAAACTTCTCAAATGCTTCATTAGGTACTTTGGCAGGTAAGTGAGCACGCTGAAGTTCGCGTTCTAGCAGCTCTTTACCGGCAGCAAGGTTTTTGTCTCTGTCCTGCTTTTTAAAGAAGGAATGGATAGTGGCACGCGCTCGTGACGAATGCACATAGCCAAGACCTGGGTGCATCCAGTCGCGACTTGGGTTTGGCTCTTTTCCGGTAAGTACTTCTATCTGATCGCCACTTTGCAGTAAATAAGTGAAAGGCACTATTCGCCCATTCACTTTTGCGCCAATACAGCGATGTCCCACATTACTGTGAATATAGTAAGCAAAATCAAGAGGCGTAGCGCCTTGGGGAAGGTCAATAACATCGCCTTTTGGTGTGAACACATACACCCTATCGTCAAACACCTGGCTGCGAAGTTCTTCAACCAAATCGCCAGACTCAGCCACTTCCTCTTGCCACGCTAATATGCGACGAAGCCAGTTTATACGCTCGTCATAGCCTGACTGCTTGCCCGTACTGCCCTCTTTATATTTCCAGTGAGCAGCCACACCCAGCTCTGCATCCTGATGCATTTTCTGCGTGCGAATTTGAATCTCTACCGACTTCCCTTCAGGCCCCACGATAACCGTGTGAATAGACTGGTAACCGTTAGGTTTTGGGGTTGCAATGTAGTCGTCGAATTCGTTCGGTAGGTGCTTATAGCTGGCGTGAACCGTACCAAGCGCGGCGTAACAGTCTTGAAGTCGCTCGGCAATAATACGCACCGCACGAATATCAAAAAGCTGCTCAAACGTAAGGCGCTTTTTCTGCATTTTTTTCCAAATGCTGAATATGTGCTTAGGACGGCCGTAAACCTCTGCGCGAATTTCTTCGCTATCAAGCAAGCCTTGCAAGTCGCCTACTATGGTTTCTATGTACTCGGCACGCTCTCGGCGCTTGCCGTCAAGCTGATGAGCTATTTGCTTGTAGGTGATGGGGTGTAGGTAGCGAAACGCAAGGTCTTCAAGCTCCCACTTTAACTGACCAATGCCCAAACGGTTTGCCAGTGGCGCATAGATGCTGGCGCATTCGCGGGCCACCATAACGCGGGTTTCTTCGTCGGCTTTTTTAACCTGTTGCAATGCACAAATGCGTTCTGCCATTTTGATCACAACGGCACGCACGTCTTCTACCATCGCCAGCAGCATGCGGCGAATACTGTCTATGTGCTGTTCGTCCGACTTTTCGGCAAAGCCAGAACCTTTAACTTTGCGAGCATGTAACGACTTGATGGCATCCATTCGGCGCACGCCAACGATCAGGTCGCGTATTTCCCCGCCGAATTCTTCATAAATATCGTCTTCACTTAAGGCGTGCTGTTCGCAATAGGGAAAAACCAGGGCCGCCTGAAGCGTTGCGTCATCCATATTGAGCTGACACAAAATCTCAACCATTTCCTGACCAACCAACAGTCGCTCGGGAATAGATGACACTGCACTTAGTTTTTCTTTTGTTTCTGCACTTAACTCAAGGCTATCTAACCACGCTTCAAAGGGTGGTCGGTCTGCTTGGTGGACCTTTCTTGTCGATACCATATCCTTTACTCGTTACTGCTGCTTTCGCGTAAACAAGGCCATCATTTCCATGTGATGGGTGAAGGGGAACATTTCTGCTACGCCCGCTTTTTCCATTTCATAACCTCCGTCTATCAACACCTTTGCGTCTCTAGAAAACGTACTTGGGTTGCAAGAAACATACACTATCGTTTTTGGTAGTGCTTTTACAAGCGCATGACAAACGGTCAACGCCCCTTCTCTTGAAGGGTCTAGTAATACCTTATCAAAGCCCAGCTGTAATGAAGCCTCGACGTTGGTCTTATCAGCCAAATCTAAATGCAGCCACTCTACATTTTCAATGCCCTGTTGCTGTGCATTGTCTTTGGCGCGGCGCACCATCTCTGCCACACCTTCTACCGCCTGAACCTTTGCACCTAACTTAGCAATAGGTAAAGTAAAATTGCCCAGCCCGCTAAACCAATCAGCGATACGTTCGCTGGGCTTTGGGTTTAGCCAACCTATTGCCTGATTAACCATTTTTTCGTTAACCACTTTATTAATTTGAATAAAGTCGTTAGCACTAGGTGAAATTGAGCAGCCATTTACCGTGTTCATCACCATATCAGTACCACGGCCCACACTGCGAATGTGCCCCTGCTTATTTTCAAGCTTTAATTCAATACCGTAGACACCAACTGATGAACTCGTGTTCACCAATTCGCTCACTGCATCAATAAGCTCAGCTTCAAGGGCTTTGGTGTGTTTAATAACAAGATGCGAGGTGTTGTCGCCTGCAATAAGGCTGATATGTCCAATATGACGCGCTGACTCGAACCCTGTAAGCGCTTCTCGTAAAGGGCCAATAAGTTTAGATAGCGGGTCGACCAGTATTGGGCAGGTTTCTACATTGATAACGTTACTGCTATTTGCTTCACGAAAGCCTAACTTAATTTGATTGGGGTTGCGGGCATCTATAGCCAGTCTTGCTTTCCTGCGATATTGAGGGCGCGGCCCTGCTAAAGGTGCTTGCCAAACATTTGGCTTCATTGCAAGGTGACGTTCCATCATCACTTTAAGAGCACGGTCACGTTGCTCAAGGGCAGCGTCAGGCTTTATGTGCTGTAGCTGACACCCACCACATGCATCAAACACAGGGCAAAAAGGCGCTTGTCTTTCATCACTTGGCGAATGAATGTTTGTCGCCCTGGCGTTAATGACTTTCTTTTTGCTAGATAGCACCTCTATGTCGCAGGTTTCTCCTACAAGGGCACCTTCAACAAATACCATCGGATTGCCGCGCACTACGCCATTGCCCATCCAGTCCAAATCTTCAATGGTGACCGTGTTAGGCTTTTGACTTTCACTGGTATCCGCTGCTTTTTTCCTTTTCCCAAATCGAAGTCCTGCGACCTGCGCGTTGGCTCTGGCATTCCCTTTTTTTGAAGCGCCACGCTCAGTAAGCGACGTTTTGCCTTTTTGCTTGCTACGAGATTGTTTAAAAAGGTTTGCCAAGTGTGACTCCGGTTACTTGCTTTACGTCGTTTGATGTTAGTAGAGGTTTTTGCGCGCGCTCACCAAATAGAAGTCGCCTGCGTGGGTTAGGGGCAGTTGCTCTATTCAGACTCTAGTATAACGGTGGCGACAGCATAATGCTGCTCATCTGAAATACTGACCACGCTTCGCGTGATACCTCGGTTTTTGCACATTGCAGCAAACTCGCCAGAAAAATGAAGCTCTGGCGCACCTAAATCGTTATTGCGCACTTCTATATGCTGCCAGCTGATCCCGTTTCCAATCCCTGTACCAAGGGCCTTCACTGCCGCTTCCTTGGCGGCAAAACGTTTGGCTAAGAAGCGGACTGGCGTACCGTGTTCGCTGAACTGCTGCCACTCGGCAGGCGTAAGCACTCGCTTGGCTAAGCGTTCATTAGCGCCATCGCCTTTACCAAGTCGCGCTATCTCTACAATGTCAGTACCTAGCCCTACAATCGCCACGTTATCTACACCCTTTTGAATCTAAGGTTAAATGCCCGCTCGTGCTTCTAGCATAAGTTTACGCATATCAGCTACAGCCGTATGAAGGCCATCAAACGCGGCGCGAGCAATGATAGCGTGGCCAATATTAAGTTCGATTAACTGAGGGATAGCCGCAATAGGCTTAACATTGTGATAGTGCAAGCCATGACCGGCGTTCACTTTAAGCCCTAAGCTATCGGCATACTCGATACCTTCAACTAAACGGGCTAGCTCTTTATGCTGCTCTTCTTCGCTGGTGGCTTCTGCATATTGGCCTGTATGAATTTCGATGTAAGGAGCGTTACATGCTGCTGCCGCGTCAATTTGCGCTTTGTCGGCATCAATGAACAACGACACCAAAATGTTCGCATTAGCGAGTCGCTCGCACGCCGCTTTGATGTTTTCAAAATTCCCTGCCACATCAAGACCACCTTCGGTAGTCAGCTCTTCGCGCTTTTCCGGTACTAAGCAACAAAAAACAGGCTTCACTTCTTCGGCAATGGCCAGCATTTCATCGGTTACCGCCATTTCCAAATTAAGTCGGGTATTAATGGTTTGCGCTAAAATGCGTACATCGCGGTCTTTAATGTGACGGCGGTCTTCACGTAAATGAACAGTAATGCCGTCTGCACCTGCACGCTCGGCAATATCCGCTGCGTGCACTGGATCTGGGTAATGCGTACCGCGCGCATTGCGCAGCGTTGCAATATGGTCGATGTTAACGCCTAATAAAATCGTGCTCATTTCACCACCTAACCTTTAAGAGCGATAGAAGAGGCCTGCTCTTCCTGTTTAATACGTTGCTTTAAGGGTAAAAATACCCTTTTAAGGAAAGTCGCAATTGTAGCAAATTTTTTTGTAGAACGTGCTTATTAAGCGTTTGAGTTAAGAGAAAATAATTTAATGCTATTACCGCGGTTTGGGCATAAAAAGCTCGCGGCTTTTAAGTGGCTTTTCACCAATTAGCGGCTTCAGCAAGTCCCGGCAAAGCACCTTAGCCACTTTTTTACTAAGCGGCGTAAATTCCCCCTGTGATAAACTAAGCAGCGCTTGTCCAGGAAAGCCTCGCATACCGCGGGGACCAGCCATATCGTCAGGCAGTCGCACGAACCCTGCGTCTATCTGAAAATGATAACTACCGGTTTCTTCTATGGGCAATTCGTACTCGACGTCGGTGGTGAAGTCGGGCAACAACCCCATTTCGTCAAGCAGTGCAAATTCGAATTGACGTAAGGTCACTTCTATGTCGCTATTATCACGAAGGGACAGCAGCGCATTTTCATAAGCATTGTGAACGCCATCGCTGGCAAGCCCTGCCGGCATAACGCGATTAGTTAGCTCGTTAACGTACATGGCGCAAAATAACGCCGTGCCCACAAGGTTGATGGAAGGCGAAACGCTTTCAACGTGACGTAAGTTTTTTAACTCTGACTTTCCGCTTAACTGTAAACGAAGATGCTGAAAAGGTTGAAGCAGGCTTTTTTTGTCAGATTTACTATTCTTCACCCCTTTCGCTACCGCACTAACACGCCCTTCTTCTAGGGTAAAAAAGTCAACAATATAGCTGGTCTCCCTGTAAGGGCGTCTATGCAGTACATAGGCATTTAACCATTCATTATTCATTGTTGCTCACTGTGTGTTAATTGTTGTCGAAGTTGTGCCTGTGGCAACGTTAATATCAGCTGCGCTTAATTCGTACCACTTTCATGGTTTCAAACTCAATGCCAGCCAGATCTTCAACGTGGCGATAGTAGGTTACGTTCACTCGCGCGCCTTTTAAGCTTTGGTATTGCTGTTTACGCCGATAGATAAAAGGGACATCAATACCTTCTAGCATAATGGTGTGGCGAATCCAGTCGCTGTCTTTCTCTTCTCGCTGAACGTGGGAAATCACTTTTGCATTGTCGGTTTGATTCAGCTGACTATGCTTATCCACCAGCTTTTGTCTTTCGCTTTTCACCTTTGCCCCTTCTTTCCACAACTTTACGCTTATTGCTCGTTAGGCTTACTGGCCATCCGTCTGCGTGTGAACTCGCTCCTGCTAACGCGCTTCTATTTGCTCTACAATAAGTTGCACGGTTTCCTGACCGCGAAATACGTTGATATCGAGCCGATAGGCAATATGCACGCGTTTGACCATGGCATTCGGCCATGATTTTAAATCAACGTTAAACGCAATAGCATCGACCTCGTTAGCACCGTCACTTTTTAACACCATTTTTAGGTGCTTTTGGCCAACTAAGCGCTGGTCAAGTAGTGCAAATTCACCATCGAATAGCGGTGATTCAAAGCCCTGACCAAACGGACCTGCTTGACGTAATAAATGCGCAAAGGGTAAACACAGCTCTTCCGACGACAAGTCACCGTCGGAAAATAAGGCATGATTACCATCAAGCTTTGCCATATGCGCACGCGCAATATTAACAAAAGCACGCTCGAAGTCTTGAAGCTTAGCTACGGGCAAGCTTAATCCAGCGGCCATGGCGTGCCCGCCAAATTTTTCGATAACGCCAGGGTAGCGCGTATTAACTTCATCAAGTACATCGCGAATGTGCACGCCAGGAATTGAGCGTGCAGAACCTTTAATGATCTCGTCGTCTTGATGGGCAAAAGCGATAACAGGCTTAAGGTACTTCTCTTTCAAACGCCCTGCTACAATACCAATAACCCCTTGGTGAAAGTCTTCGCGATAAACCACCAGTGCGCTTGGCATATCGCCTTCATTCAGCGCCATTTGCTCTAGTACGGTTTCCGCTTGTGCTTTCATGCCGGTCTCAATCTCACGGCGTTCTTTATTAAGCGCATCGAGTTCCGCAGCGATCATTCGCGCTTGAATGGTTTCATCTTCTAATAAGCACGCAATGCCTTGGGACATATCGTCTAATCGACCCGCGGCATTAAGCCTTGGCCCAACCACAAAGCCTAAGTCAGTTGAGGTTAAGTGAGCGCAATCGCGATTCGCTACTTCGACCAATGCTTTAATGCCAGGTCGACACTTACCTGCCCGAATCCGCTGAAGGCCTTGATGAACTAAAATTCGGTTGTTTTTATCAAGCACTACTACATCGGCCACGGTGCCAACCGCAACAATATCAAGTAGCGACGCTAGATTTGGTGGCGCTACTCCCGCTTTTTCAAAATGCCCTTGCTGCTGTAACTCGGCTTTAAGTGCTAGCATGATGTAAAAGGCAACGCCAACCCCAGCCAAATTTTTAGAAGGGAATTCACAGCCAGGTTGGTTAGGATTTACTATCGCATCAGCAGGAGGTAGAACATCGCCTGGCAAATGGTGATCGGTAACAACAACCTGCATTCCCAACGACTTTGCATGGGTTACACCGTCAATACAGGAAATGCCATTGTCCACTGTGACAATAACCTCTGCCCCCTGTTTGGCAGCTTCATCCACAATAGGCACGCTAAGTCCGTAACCGAAGTCAAAGCGGTTAGGTACAAGAAAATCAACGTTGTGATAGCCCATGGCTCGAAGCGCCAATATGCATACCGATGTACTGGTTGCTCCGTCGGCATCAAAATCGCCCACAATAATAATACGTTTATTTTGTACAACAGCATCAGCGAGAATTTGCGCGGCCTGCGGCATGCCCTTCAAGACATTGAAATGGGTTAGTCCTTTTAGACCATTCTCCAAGTCATCTAAATTCGCAATATTACGACCGCGATAAATTCTATCGATAACAGGATGTAAGTCGGAACTAAGCGAGGCGCCGGTAACCTCACGGCGAACAATAGGCAAAATCATGAAATACCACTAACCAAAACTGTAAATGCAGTTGTCGATGCCAGTTCAAATAGGCTTTAATTAAAAAGACTGGAGTCGGGACACTTGATAATTAGTGCAGATTCCAAGTAAACGCCCGTGTGAGCTGCAAAGCAAAACTGTACGAAAAAACGCTAGAAAATATGAGGACGAATAATACCGCAGAAAACAAAAAAACGCACAAAGCGTGCGTTTTTATCATATTTAAGGTTAAGGACTGAATCGCTATTCAGCTTCCTCCAATGCTTTAGCAAGCAACGCAGCTGGCTGATAACCAGGAATCAATGAACCGTCTGGCAGTACGATATTTGGCGTGCCATTCACGCCTAATTTTTGACCTAACATGTACTGCTCTGCCACTTTATTTTTACAGCTTGCGCTAGCTACGTCGTTACCCGCTTTAGCTTTAGTTAACGCTTTTTGCGGATCTTTCGCACACCACACCGACACCATATCGTTGTAGTTTTCACTGTTTAACCCAGAACGTGGAAACGCAAGGTAGTGTACGGTGATGCCCGCATCGTTGAGTTCATCAATCTCGTTGTGAAATTTACGGCAATAGCCACACGTAATATCAGTAAATACGCTTATTTCATGCTTTTCGTTCTTGGCCTTAAACGTAATAGACGATGATTCCATCTCTTTTACGCCCTCTTTGCGCAGCCCAGAAAGTGCCAGTTCTGTTTCGTTACGCATCTCTTCATCAATGTTGAAAACACGGGCCTGAAGCAGATACTGCCCGTTTTCACTTACGTAAAACAAACCGCGGTTTGTTGATACTTGGACCAAGCCAGATACTGGAGAGTCGGCAATGGTTTCTACATCCAACCCTAACATTGACGATAACTTGTTGCGGATAGCGGCTTCGTCAGCTGCCTGCGCGCTAAGACCCAGTAATGATCCCGCCGCAACTACACTGGCTAACAATACTTTCTTTACTGCTTTCACTAAATACTCTCCATTTTGCCATTTAAGTTCGCTTGTACTTACTGGCTTAACATGCAACTGCTTGAATCGGTATCTTTCCATTTAAAGCAATTGCTAAAAATTTTTACATTCATAACGTTCAGACCGTAAAACTTAGCAAAAAATTGCACGTTAAACGCTAATTTTCTTTTAACCTCAGTACATTTAACGTCAACATTTAAACTCACTCGCGTTACAGCACTAACGGAAAATGTATGTTCTAAACGTTTTGCATGGCTCGTATCCTACCATAGACCTTTTTATTTTATATACGTCGTCACTGAGCCTCGTCGTATACAGCCCCCAATTTATAGCATTCTTTATTTGAATATTTAGCCACGTGGGTGATGACTGTGGATTAAAGTTTGAAGTCGCTCTGTTGCTACATGGGTGTATATTTGAGTCGTTGACAAATCGCTGTGCCCCAACAGCATTTGTACAACACGCAAATCAGCACCGTGATTCAAAAGGTGTGTCGCAAAGGCATGACGCAACGTGTGGGGAGAAAGGTGCTGCTCAATTCCCGCTTTCACCGCATAGTATTTAATGCGATGCCAAAATGTTTGGCGCGTCATTTTCTGTCCACGCTTGCTTAGAAAAACCATATCAGAAGCTTTACTGGCGAGTATCGGTCTTGCTGTTTTAATATAGGTCAGTAGCCATTCTATTGCATCTTCACCAAGGGGCACTAAGCGCTCTTTATTCCCTTTACCCACAACCCTAACTACGCCTTGCTGAAGGCTTATTTGATCCATTGTTAACCCAATAAGCTCACTTACACGAAGGCCGGTCGCGTAAAGCACTTCAAGCATGCTCTTGTCCCGACATTCAATAGGGTCGTCGGTAAGGGGGGCATTTAGCAAATCTTCAACTTGTTGCTCACTGAGTGAAGAAGGCAAAGCTTTGGGTGTTTTCGGATTAGACAGCGCTGAAACTGGGCTGTCTACACGTACCTGCTTACTAATTAGGAATACGAAAAACGCCCGGATAGCGCTAAGCGCACGTTGGGTGCTGCGTGTGGACAGCCCCTTGTCGTGTCGATAGGCTAAATAATCCTGAAGCTGCTCAGTGGTCAGCACAGCGATATCTTTTACGCCTTGATTGTTGCTGAAGATAGCAAGCTTAGTAAGGTCGGTGCGATAGCTCTGCTGAGTATGATCAGACAGTCCTTTCTCAAGCCAAAGCATCTCGATAAAACCATCGATATGCGCCTGACTCGCTGCAGGCACATAAGTTAACTCACGTTGAGTTTTTGCCATCTAAAAGCCACGCTTTTGCTTAATCAGCTCGTAGGCTGATTGAATATCTTGCGCTTTCTTTTTCGCAATTTCCATTGCCTGTTCAGGTAGCCCTTTAGACACCAGCTTATCGGGGTGATGCTCAGACATGCGCTTCCTGTAGGCACGCTTTATTGTCTTTTCATCGTCGGATGCCGCCACACCTAATATGTGATAGGCATCATCTAAACTTTGCTGTTCTGAATAGGCTGATTGGCTGTGCTGACGTTGACCTGAATGAGTGCGTTGTCCTGAGCCAGAGTTAGACCGCTGCCTAAAGCGTATTTCAGCTTCATACATTGAAATTAGATAATCTAAATCACGACGCCTAAAGCCTAGTGGCTTCGCTACTTTTTCAAGTACGTTGTATTCTTCCTGTGAAAGCTGACCGTCGGCGAAAGCGGCTTGAATAAGAATCTCTAAGAATACTTGAAGAATATCCCGTCTACCGTGGCTGGCGTCGTAAAAACCTTTCAACGTATCGACTAAAGGAAAGTCTCGCGCTTTGCCTTCTCTAAATGCATCCTGAGCTTCACGACGGGCATCCCCAGTTAAACGCATCTCGTCCATTAATGCTGTGGCGATTTGAATTTCTCTGTCCGTTACTTTGCCGTCAGACTTAGCAAGATGGCCTAACGCACTAAACAAACTATGAAAGAAAATAGCTTGCTGCTTCAGATTGTCCTGATCGGTAAAAAAGCGCCCAAAGCCACCTAGCTGATTGAAGTCTTGGCGATAGGCTTTATCAAAAAAGTGCCCGACTAACAGCCCTAAGATCGCCCCAGGTATTTTAAGAAACATAAAGCCGAACAAGGCGCCGAGGATTTTTCCCCAAATTGACATCGCGTCATACTCCGTTGGTGCACTGTTTAGAAAGTTGATGTTACTGTAGTGAAATCACGCCGTGCAGAGGCGTTATACCATTAATCATCATATCAAATACATAAGTTAATTAACTAGGGCTTGTGCAGCTTGAAATCAAGCTTACTGCCACTAATTGCCTCCGTCTTTGATGTGTTGTGCATATAAAAGTGCATTTTTTTGTCTGAATGGTTGGTAATTACGACAGAAGTGCTTAGAATTGAGCGCTTATATGAATAGTAATAGCGAGTGAAAGCTACATTAACTCTTTGCCAAGAAGTAATGTGCATTATCACTGTTTTTTTAAACGTTATGTCGAACTAACCGAGACGGACGTCGTCTTACTTGGGTTTAAAAGCAACATACAACAAAACAGGCCGCCCATTAACGCATGAAAAACACCTGCGCCATGCTTGTTTCCGCGACTCTTTTGCCTACAGTCGCGTTTGCACAGGAAACGACAGCTTCAAATTCTAAACCAACGTCAGATGCAGCCCCTCTTGCATTCTGCTCAGTCGAACCTGTTACTTTCAGTAGCCAGGCATTAATGCCCAAAGGCCACGTTAAAGTTGAAGCTAACCGTACTGAAATTATCCAAGATACCGTAGCGCTGTTTTCTGGTAATGTTGATATCACGTCAGATACTGCGGTAATTAGTGCATCTCAAGCACAGATTAACGGAAGTGGCAGAGACCTTATTGCGAAAGGCGACGTAACGTATCAAGACTCGCAGTTAAAAGTAGAAAGTGATGCTGTGACCCTTCGCTCTGAAGAAGAGCGCTTAGAAATGCAAAATACCCGCTATCAGTTGACGGGTTTTGTGGGTCAGGGAGCCGCAAAAGATATTGTATTAGATACAGATACGGGAATTGTGCTCAAAGAAGTTAGCTTCACTACGTGTCCTGAAGGCGATGAAGACTGGTTAATACGCGCCAGTGAAATTAGTTTGGAAAAAGGGACCGTATGGGGCCAAGCCAAACACACACGCTTCTACATTGCCGATGTTCCAGTGTTTTATTTACCGTATTTTGCGTTCCCTGTTAGCAACGAGCGCCAAACGGGCCTATTGTTTCCAGAGTTAACCAGTTCAAGCAGAACGGGCGTCGACTATACGCAGCCCTTTTACTGGAATATTGCCCCCAACTATGACATGACTATCTCACCGCGATTGATGACTCTTCGCGGTCTTCAGCTGAATACTGAGTTCCGTTATCTAACGGAGCGTAGCCAAGGCAAAGCATACGTGGAGTACTTGCCGAGCGACTCAGATATTAGTGGGAACCCTGACCGATATTTTTATCGCTTGGAACATCAAGGGCTTATAGCTGACAACTGGCTACTAAACGTTGATTTCAACGGATTAAGTGACGACAACTATTTAGTAGATCTTGGTTCAGATTATTATGGTCGCGCTGACACCCACCTATATCGTAGCGTTGGATTAAGTTACTACTCGCAGAATCTATCCGTAAATATGCAGATAAAAGATTTTGAAGTACTGGGTAATACTGCAGATAGTTATCGCGCCGTACCCGAGATAAAAGTCAACTACAACAAAGCGATAGGTGAATATTTAGAGTTCAACCTAGACTCAGAAGTCGCACACTTTGACAATACTCTCGATACCGCTCCAACGGCTACTCGTTTTCACGTTGCACCTACTTTAGCGGTGCCGCTTCGCGCAGCATGGGGTGAACTTGTCGCAGAAACTACGCTTTTTCAAACGGTCTATCAACAAGACAATGTTGAAGGAACCGACTTAAAAGAAGATGTTGAACGCACATTAGGACAAGCTCGCCTTTATGGCGCATTATACTTTGAAAGAGATACATCGTGGTTCAGCAACGATATGTCGATGACTTTAGAGCCAAAGATTCAATATCTTTATACATCGTATGAAGACCAAACTGCGATTGGATTCTATGACTCAACGCCGCTGTTAACCGACGTTGAAGGGTTGTTTAGAGGTCAGGAGTTTACTGGCCTTGATAGAATAAGCGATAACAACCAAATCACCCTTGGCGCGACTACACGCATGTTGGATAAAAACAATCGGGAACAATTTGTTCTTAGTGTGGGTCAGATATTCTACCTTGAAGATAACAAAGTCATTGCGGCAACCAAGAATCAAGATCGTTCAGCGCTTGCCGCTGAAGTGGATTGGCGCTTTAATAAAAACTGGTTCTTCCATTCTGATGTGCAAGTGACCACTGACACAGACAAAGTTGACTTAAGCAGTGTGGGTATTGAATACCGCAAAGATGATTCGCGCTTTATTCAATTAAGTCATCGCTATGTTCGCGATCTCAGTGGTGAAACCATAGATCAAATTGGTATTTCGGCAAGCTGGCCTATATCTGAAAATTGGCAGTGGGTTGGCCGTACTTACCGAGATCTTGAACGCAATAGAAGTGTAGAAACCTATGCAGGTATCCAGTATGAATCATGCTGTTGGGCGGTGCGATTAGTTGCACAGCGCAGCCTGAACAACCGTTACAATGCTAGCGGCGAGCAGACAACAGACGATTTTGATTCTGGAATATCGCTACAATTTATTTTCAAAGGCATCGGGTCATCTGGTACCCAAAGAAGCATGCTTCAAGACGGTATGTTTGGCTATCGTCAGCCTTATAGTTTAAATTAACCCGCAGTTGAGCGCTTTACAGCGCTTAAATGCAATCAACCAATAATAAAAGAGTGTGTATGAAGTTCATTATCCGTGCATTGATGTTAGGTGCCCTACTCTCGTTTAACAGTGTTGCGCAAGAGGTCATGCTTGACCGCGTGGCTGTAATTGTTGACCAAGGCGTAATACTTGAAAGTGAAATCGATGCGCTAATACAAGACGTTAAACGCAACGCAGAAGCTAATAATCAACAGCTACCGTCAGATCGTGCGCTTCGTACACAGGCAATTGAGCGTTTAATCACTAAGAGCCTCCAGCTTCAAATGGCAGAGCGTATGGGTATTCGCATTAGCGACCCACAGCTAGAGCAGACCATTAGCAACATTGCAGCGAATCAAAATGCAACGATTGAAGAACTTCGTGCCCAATTAGCGGCAGAAGGTATTGCATACGATGATTACCGCGAAGACATTCGCGAAGAAGTTATCATGGGTGAAGTTCGCCGTGCTAACGTACGTCGCCGTGTTTATATTACACCTCAAGAAATTGAAACCTTGATTGACCTGATGGAACAGCAAGGCGCTACTCAAGCTGAATATCGCTTAGGTCACATTCTTATTGGTTTCCCGCCAGAGCCTACAGATGAAGATATTCAATCGGCACGTGAGCGTGCAGACAAAGTCATTTCACTATTAGAGTCAGGATCTGATTTTGCTAAAATCGCCATTGCGTCATCATCAGGTAACGAAGCGCTCGAAGGCGGTGACATGGGCTGGCTTAACATTAACGCCATGCCGACGCTTTTTGCTGAAGCTATTCAAAACAAAGACAAAGATGCTCTTGTTGGTCCTATTCGAAGCGGTGCAGGCTTTCATATCCTAAAAGTATTAGATACGCGCGGTATTGAGAAAGTCACGGTGGAAGAAGTAAACTCTCGCCACATTCTTGTTAAGCCGTCAATCATTCTTAGCGAAGACAAAGCTAAAGCCATGCTAAACCGCTTCAAGGAAGAGGTGAAAAATGGTGAAGCTGATTTTGCAGTGCTAGCTAAAGAGCATTCAGAAGATCCTGGTTCAGCCCTTCGCGGTGGCGAGCTTGGCTGGTCGGATCCAAATAATTACGTGCCTGAGTTTAAAGACGCACTTGCACAGCTTGAGCCTGGAGAATTTAGTGAACCTGTTCGTACCGTGCACGGCTGGCATTTAATTCAGCTTATTGAACGTCGTATTGATGACGCTACCGATAAGCGCAAAGAAGATAAAGCTTACCAGCTTATCTTCAACCGTAAATTTTCAGAGGAAACCGAGAACTGGTTACGTGAGATGCGTGATGCCGCTTACGTAGAAGTTGTCGACTCGTAACAATAAGTTATTCATGAGTACACCAATTAAAATAGCAATAACGCCGGGAGAACCGGCAGGTATCGGGCCAGATTTGATCATAAAACTGGCCCAGGAAACATGGCAAGCTCAGCTTGTCGTGTTTGCCGATGGCGAAATGCTCAAAGCACGAGCAAGCGCCTTGGGGCTGCCATTAACGCTAATCGATTACGATGCCACTAACCCGCAAATTCAAGATGCGGGTTCGTTGTTTATAAAGCAAATAGATAAATCCGTTGACGTTACGCCAGGCGAGCTTGATAGCGAAAACGGGTTATACGTAGTAGAAACTCTGCGCCAGGCGTGTCAGGCAAATATGGATGGCGACTTCGACGCCGTCGTTACCGGCCCCGTACACAAAGGCATTATCAACAAAGCAGGGGTATCATTCAGCGGTCATACTGAGTTTTTTGCGTATCAGTCCAATACCATTGATGTGGTTATGCTTCTGGCAACTGAAGGTCTTAATGTAGCGCTTGCCACCACGCATATTCCCCTTGAGTATGTAGCGAAAGCTATCACCCGAGAGCGTCTTCATAAGGTCATTCATATCATCAACACCGACCTTAAATTGAAGTTTGGCGTTAAAGAACCTCACATTTATGTGTGTGGCTTGAACCCTCACGCGGGTGAAGATGGTCACATTGGCACTGAAGAAATTCATACCATCATTCCGGCGCTTAACGAACTAAGAGAAGAAGGCTTAAAGATCACAGGCCCTCTACCTGCAGACACCATATTTCAACCCAAATATCTGGAAAATGCTGACGTAGTGCTGGCTATGTATCACGACCAAGGCTTACCCGTGCTAAAATATAAGGGTTTTGGGGCTTCAGTGAATATCACGCTAGGGTTACCTTTCGTTCGTACATCGGTAGATCACGGTACTGCATTAGACTTAGCAGGAACAGGTGAAGCCGACGCCGGTAGTTTCAGAAAAGCATTGGAAAAAGCCATCGAGCTTGCACATCATCAACAATGAGTAAAACACACTTAGGCCATACGGCCAGAAAGCGATTCGGACAAAACTTCCTTCACGATGATTACGTGATAGGTAAGATTGTTGCGGCCATCGCGCCAAAAAATGAACAAAACCTGGTAGAAATTGGACCCGGTTTAGGCGCATTAACAGATCCTGTTTGTGAAGAAGTAGATGCACTCACAGTCATTGAGCTAGACAGAGATCTTGCTAAGCGATTGAGACACCATCCATTTAACGGCAATAAGCTAACGGTTATTGAACAAGATGCAATGACCATGGACTTTGGCGCCCTTTCTAAAGAAATGCCAGTCAAAGACAAAAAGCTTCGCGTATTTGGTAACTTGCCCTACAACATTTCGACACCACTAATGTTTCACCTTTTTGATCATGCTCACTGCATAGAAGATATGCATTTTATGCTTCAAAAAGAAGTGGTAAACCGCTTGGCAGCAGGACCAGGTTCTAAGAATTACGGCAGGCTTTCCGTTATGGCGCAGTATTACTGCCACGTCATTCCGGTACTCAATGTTCCGCCAGGTGCCTTTAAGCCACCCCCGAAGGTTGATTCTGCAGTAGTGAAGCTAGTGCCGCATCAGGCTCCGCCAGTAGACGTTGAGTCTGTAAATACGCTTGAGCGCGTCTGTGCACAAGCGTTCAACCAGCGCCGAAAAACCATTCGCAACTCGCTGAAAGACAGTTTAAGTGAAGAGGAGATCCGTGAGCTAGGTATCGATCCTACCTCTCGCGCAGAAGTATTATCACTTAACGATTTTGCCACAATAGCAAACGCTGTGTCGGCAAAAGAGCACCAACAAGAGCAGTAAGTTCTCTATGGATGTACTTGATATTAAGGTGCGGGTGAAAACCCGTCACCTTCCCGACCACCTTCCGTCAGATTCAAAGCAATTTGCCTTCGCGTACCACATTACGATTGAGAACAATAGCGACCATACGGTGCAACTACTCAGTCGCTACTGGAAAATTACCGATGCAAATGGCAAGACATCAGAAGTTGAAGGTGATGGGGTTGTAGGCAAGCAACCTATCATGAAAGCGGGCGAGCATTTTGACTATACCAGTGGCGCTGTCATTGACACACCGGTTGGGAATATGGAAGGCTACTATGTAATGGAATTAGAGAGCGGCGAGCGTTTTCGCGTTCCTATCGACGTTTTCCGATTAGCCATTCCAAGTATTCTTCATTAAGGTTTCTATGTCGCAAGGTAACACGTACGTCATTGGTGATATACAAGGCTGTTACGATGGTCTTCGTCGCGCGTTAGATAAAGTAAAATTCGACGAAGAAAACGATACGCTACTCGCAGTAGGTGATTTAGTTGCTCGAGGAGAAGATTCTTTGAGCACATTGCGCTTTTTAAAGTCTCTCGGCAGCCAGTTTAGCAGTGTTTTAGGAAACCACGACCTTCACTTACTTGCCGTTGTAAACGGCATCCGCAAAGCAAAAAAATCCGACAAATTAGAGCCTCTACTTAATGCTTCAGACTTGACCGAACTTATTGACTGGTTGCGTCAGTTCCCGTTGGCAATGAAGTTAGACGAGCAATCAGTAATGGTGCATGCTGGACTCTATCCTAAATGGTCTATCGATGAGTGCGTTTCACTTAGTGACGAAGTTAGCAACATTCTAAAATCCGACAACTACGCTGCTTTTCTTTCAGAAATGTATGGTAATAAACCCAACAACTGGTCAGATAAACTTAAGGGTGATGAGCGACTGCGTTTTATTGTAAATGCGTGTACGCGCATGCGTTTTGTTCATACCGATGGTACACTCGATTTTGATAACAAATCTCATCCCAGCGCAGTATCCCACAGCACCAGTAGCACGTTAAAACCATGGTTTGAAGTAGAGAATAAAAAGCTCGGTGACGATCAACGAGTGGTATTTGGGCATTGGGCAGCTCTGTCGGGCCAAACGAACAGTCATCAATTTATCGGCTTAGATACAGGCTATGTTTGGGGGCAAAGCATGACTTTGCTAAACCTGAACTCCGCTTCGCTTGTGAGTGTTTCTGCCTAAAACCAGAGTTTACTGGCTCCGCAATTATCCAATTCGCGCTTGTTTACGTGTATAATTTTACGCACCAACTGGTATTACCAGTTAAACTTTCTACACGTAAGTACTAAATAAAGTAAACATTAAGTTATTGTAGCCGATACACTTAATTACGATAGTAACGATAATGTCTCATTATCTACTCAGTAATTGAGCAAACTAGCTTTCTTAATCGCTATATTTTGTTTGCTGAGACGGGTAATATCGTTAGGGATAAAAATAAAAAACACTCATCCAGGAGTTCCGATGAAAATAACGGTAGCCACACGCGTAATCGGGGGATTTGTAGCGATTAGCGCACTTCTGATCGTCATCAGTGTTGTTTCACTTTATAACCTCAACTCAATAGGCTCAGCAACGGAAGAAGTAAATGACGTTGCATTACCCACCGTAGCAGGCAGCAATGCACTTAAAGCCAGCTTTCTCAATATGGGCCGACTTACCTTCGAAAGCTACATCGAAGAAAATCTAAATGGCTTAAAAGACAAGCGAGCGTCTTTTAACTCTGCCAAAGATACCTTTGAGAGTGAATATAAGAAACTGGCGCAGGCCGTTAATAACGAGCCTGAACTAAAGAGCACGCTGAATACTGTACGCGAATCATATGAAGCGTATATCACCAATGTTGAAGCGATGTACAACAATCACCAAATGTACCTTGATATACGCAACACAATTCAAGACAGACTGGGTGACGCCGAAGACAACGCAGACGATGCATCCACCTACCTTCTAGACTTCTCAGACTTAGACGCTGTTCAGCGCGATTCTAACCTACGACGTGCGGCAGAAATCGGCGGCCAACTTGAGACGTCGCTGCTTTCTTTGCTAACGGTTTCATACGAATACATTAAAACAGAGACACTGGTTCGTTCGCAGACACTAGGCAACGAAGTTGATTTGGTTGTCGAGAAAGTGGTCACGCAATTAAGCGACATGATGCAAACTGCGGGCGGCCGCGATGATTCTGGTACTCTTGATGACATTAATGACTTGGTTAACAACGCAATCAATGCGATTAAAGCTAACGATGGCGTGGTTCAACTTCATGTTGATCGTCTAGAGCGTAGAAATGATGCTGAAAAAGCGCTTAACGCTTCAGACTCAAATATCGCGCAAGCGGTTGTCGCTCTAGAAAACCTGCTCAACCTTGCAGATAAGAAAGCGACACATGTAGAAAGTCAGGTTAATGGCGCGATTACAACGGGTAATACCGTTGTTATTGTCGTGGTACTAATTTCTATCGCCGTTGCTGCAATTATCGGTTTCGCGACAGTACGTGCAATCACACGTCCGCTTTATCGTGTAAATGAACTTCTGACGGTAGCTTCATCGGGTGACCTTACTCACCGCTTAGACGATTCGGCGCAAGACGAATTTGGTCTTTTAGCCCGAAACTGCAATACGCTTATTGGAAACCTGAAGGAGCTCATTACGGCCATTAACGTTCGTGCTGAACAGCTGGCAGCCGCATCGGAACAAACGTCTGCAGTAACGGCGCAAACGACGCATTCAATTCAGGATCAGAAATCACAAATTGGCCAAGTAGCAACAGCAACCACAGAAATGCACTCTACGTCGCAGCTGGTTGTGCAAAACGCTGAAGATACGCTAAGTCAAATTCGTCATGCGGATGCTGAGGCTGAGAACGTGCGCCAAATCTCACTAGAGAATAAGGACACCATTGAGATCTTATCTCGTGACGTTCAGGAAGCGGCAGACGTTATCAATAAGCTTCATCAAGACAGTGCAAGCATTGGTGGCATCTTAGACGTTATCCGTGGTGTTGCAGATCAAACCAACCTGCTTGCCTTGAATGCTGCTATTGAGGCAGCGCGTGCTGGTGAACAAGGTCGAGGCTTTGCGGTTGTTGCTGATGAAGTAAGAACCCTCGCCAGCCGAACTCAAGAATCGACACAAGAAATCAACGCAATGATTGAAGTGCTTCAAGCGGGTGCTGAAAAAGCGGTATCGGTGATGAATCAAGGTAAAGAGCAAACTGCGGCGTGTGTGGCACAAACTGAAAAGGCTACACAGGCATTGGATATCATCTCTGACGCCGTTCACAAAGCCCATGACGTGAGCTCTCAAATTGAGCAGTCTGCCCGTGAACAGAATACGGTATCACAAGAGATCAGCGAAAAGCTTGAAACTATTGTGGGTATCGCTGAAGAGACGACAGCTGGAGCACAGCAAACGTCTGAGTCTAGCCATGAAGTGGCTCGACTTGCTGAAGAGTTACAACAGTCTATCAGACAGTTTAAAGTGTAACGCTTTTTACAAACCTGTTTTAAGAAGGGGCTTTTAGCCCCTTTTTTGTGTCTAACAATTAATCTGGCACACTTTAGGAATGCATAGATAGTTACTTTAGAACCGTTTAACTGAGCATTAATCGGCTTTAATTCGTATAAAGACTATTCGTAACAAACCACTAAAAAAAGAATGATATTTTCCCGTTTTCGCTTGCCTCTTTTCATTACTACTTTATTGGTGTCAACAATGATCCAGGCTGAGCCATCATATTATAAAGATACAGAAACCCTTCCCTATTCCATTATCGAGACCCTTGATGAAGATATTGAAGTGAGGCATTACAATGAAGCGTTAGGCGTAATGTCTAGTGGGAATGAAGATAACGGAGCATTTCAGCTACTCTTTAATTATATCTCTGGTGAGAATACATCCAGTAGCAATGTGTCAATGACGTCCCCCGTAGAAGTTGGAAAGCACTCTCAAGAAATTGCAATGACCTCTCCTGTCGAAGTCTCATCTTCAGAAACAATGATGTTTTTCTTGCCCAGCAAATATGACATTAAAAGCGCTCCAATGCCAACGCACAAAGATGTATCGCTGGTTACTGTGCCAGCGAGAACGGTAGCCGCTATTCGTTATTCAGGTTTCAACAAGGACAGCGATAAGAAGCAGTATACGAATAAACTGCTTAAAGCCCTTAGAGACAATAATATTGAGCTTGATGGTGAACCTAGCTATATGGGCTACGACTCGCCTTTTACCTTACCGTGGAATAAACGTCACGAAATCATTGTACCGGTCGACATTTTGAAATCATCTACAAACTGATGTGAAATAAAAACGGCCGCTTTTAAGGCGACCGTTTTTTGGGGTCATTCAGCACAGTAGGTGCTTATTCAAATAACGCCGTGTGAAGCTTGCGAACCACGTCGTCACTGTCGGTCTCGTTAACCAAGAACGATAGGTTGTGCGGGTTGGCGCCAAAGCAAATCATACGCAGGTTGAAATCTGAAACCGCAGCTAAAATCTTGCTAGAAACACCAACAGCGGTTTGCATGTTGTTACCTACAACCGTGACAAGGTCGTAACCTTTTTCTACTTTCACATCACAGATAGTTTCAAGTTCAGCAATGGTTTCTTTGTTTAGTCGCTGAGCCACAGAGTTTGCAGGGTTATCAAGGGTAAAAGATACCGAGATTTCTGACGTGGTAACCAAATCAACACTTAGCTTGTGCTTGGCGATGATGGCAAATACCTGCTGTAGGAAACCTTGCGCGTACATCATCTTCGGTGTTTTCACTGTCACCATTACTTGCTCTTTACGGCGAGTAATAGCACGGTACGGTGGTTCGTGCTCACAATCACGCACAATCCATGTACCGCCCTTTTCTGGCTCCTTACTAGAGCCTACAAACACCTTAATGTCCTTGCGAAGTGCAGGCTCCATAGTGGCAGGATGTAGTACCTTGGCACCAAAGGTGGCCATTTCCGCCGCTTCTTCAAAGCTGAGTTCAGGTAACGGATGAGCAGCTGGCGTGATGCGCGGGTCAGTTGTGTACACCCCTGTTACGTCAGTCCAAATCTCACACGATTCGGCATCAAGCGCTTCAGCAAGTAGCGCCGCCGTAAAATCAGAACCACCACGACCTAGCGTTGTAGTACGGCCTTCCTCATCAGCACCAACAAAGCCTTGAGTAACCACTATCGCGTCTTTAATTTCAGGTGCCAGCAATTGTTTAGACAGCTTTTCGATTTCTTCGATTTGCGGCGCACCTTCTCCAAACTCACTGTCCGTACGTAACACCTTACGTACGTCAAAGTTCATGGTTTTTACGCCCAGCTCTGCAAGCACTGAAGAGAACATCAGCGATGACATCCGCTCACCCATTGAAAGCAGCTGATCTTTTAAATCATCACGGTGAAGGATTTCTTCATGAAACGCTAAGCTTCGCATTTCATCTAACAAGTCGTTGAGTTTTGGCTCAACCGCGTCTTTATCTTTCAACTTGTTAAGAATGGCAAGCTCAATATTGATAATGGCCTGACAGGTCTCTTCAATTTGCTGTTGCGTCATAGGTGTGTGCGCTAAGCTTACCAGGTGATTGGTTACACCTGCCGCAGCGCTCACTACCACAATGCGCGTTTTGTCATTACCGGCAACAATTCGGGCGCAGTTTTGCATTACTTCGTAATTCGCAACGCTAGTTCCACCGAACTTAGCTATCGATAAGGCATTTGTCACTATATTTAACTCCAGAATAAAACTAGCATTTCGCTAGCAGCCACCACGCGTTTTGCGCGGTTAATCAATCGTTATTTGGTCGCCTACTTTAATATTATTCTCGGCAAACCACCCTTGGTTCATTTCCAACGCGTAAAGTACCTCTTTCGATGATCCGACCGACTCCAAACTATGAGGAGTGAGAGGTTTTATATCCGTTATTACGCCTTTTCTGTCGATAAATGCTACGTCTAGAGGAACAAAGGTATTTTTCATCCACATGCCCGCAAACTTTGGGCTAGAAAACTTAAAAAACATACCGCAGTCTTCACACAAGGCTTTGCGAAACATAAGGCCCTGTGCGCGTTGTTCAAAGGTTTTGGCATACTCAACTTCATAGTGCTTGCCGCCAATCTCCAGCGTAATGGATTCAAAGTCCACTGAATTCAGCGACGATACAGGGTCAACCTGCGCTTTTGCACACCCTAAGGTTAATACAAGTGCAGCAACAATAAAGAAAGATTTCCCCATTAGACATTCCTTTTCGCCATAAAAAAAGCCGGTCACCTTAACGGTCACCGGCTTTGTAGTTTATACACTATTTTAAGCAACATTCAATGTTGGAATAATGCGCGCTTTTGCTTCTTCCTCAGCCTTTTTAAAGCTAGGCATTTTGTCGAAGTTCAAGTAGCGGAATACTTCACCCGACATTGCGTTAATTTTGCTGGCGTATTCCATGTACTCTTGTGCAGTTGGGATGCGCCCAACAATGGCACCCACAGCAGCAAGCTCGGCTGAGGTCAAATAAACATTCGCCCCATCGCCCAAGCGGTTAGGGAAGTTTCGAGTAGATGTTGAAAGCACGGTTGTGCCCGCATCCACCCTTGCTTGGTTACCCATACATAGTGAGCAGCCCGGCATTTCCGTACGCACACCTACACGACCATAAATGTTGTAATAGCCCTCTTCCATTAATTGAGCTTTGTCCATCTTAGTCGGTGGTGACATCCATAAACGGGTGGGCAGTGTTTTGTTGTATTGCTCAAGTAGCTTACCCGCTGCGCGGAAGTGACCAATGTTTGTCATACATGAACCAATGAAGACCTCGTCTACCTTATCACCTGCAACGTCAGATAAGGTTTTCGCATCGTCAGGATCATTAGGGCAGCACACAATAGGCTCTTTAATTTCGTTAAGATCGATTTCGATAACCTCGGCGTATTCAGCGTCTGCATCGGCGCGCATCAATTCAGGGTTAGCTAACCATTCTTCCATTTTTTGCGCGCGACGCTCTAAGGTACGTGGATCGCCATAACCTTCGTTAATCATCCAGCGTAGCATGGTAATGTTTGAACGCAGGTATTCAGCAATCGACGCTTCAGATAAGTTGATAGTACAACCGGCTGCTGAACGCTCCGCCGATGCGTCAGAAAGCTCGAACGCCTGTTCTACGGTTAAGTTCTCTAGCCCTTCGATTTCTAAAATACGGCCAGAGAAGGCGTTGATCTTGCCTTTTTTCTCGACCGTTAATAGGCCTTGTTTAATGGCGTACAGCGGAATGGCGTGTACTAGGTCGCGTAGCGTAATGCCCGGCTGCATTTCACCCTTAAATCGCACCAATACCGACTCGGGCATATCTAGCGGCATAACGCCGGTAGCCGCAGCGAACGCGACCAAGCCTGAACCTGCAGGGAATGAAATACCTAAGGGGAAACGAGTATGCGAGTCACCACCCGTGCCTACTGTGTCAGGCAGCAGCATGCGGTTTAACCAGCTGTGTATAATGCCGTCACCAGGACGCAGCGATACGCCACCGCGGTTCATTATAAAATCAGGTAGCGTGTGCTGCGTTTCTATATCCACCGGCTTTGGGTAAGCGGCGGTGTGACAGAATGACTGCATGGTTAAATCGGCAGTAAAGCCAAGACAGGCTAGATCTTTGAGCTCATCGCGAGTCATAGGGCCTGTAGTATCTTGTGAACCCACGGTAGTCATTTTAGGTTCGCAGTAGGTGCCTGGGCGAATACCGTCAACACCGCACGCCTTACCCACCATTTTCTGCGCTAGCGAGAAACCCGCTCCACTGTCTTTTGGCTGTTCAGGCGTACGAAATAAGTCCGTTGGGCCTAAACCTAGTGTCTCACGCGCCTTCTCGGTAAGGCCACGACCAATAATCAGATTGATACGTCCACCTGCGCGCACTTCATCCAGAATCACTTTCGACTTATAGCTGTATTCAGCGAGAAGTTCACCGGTTTCATGGTTGGTGATTTTGCCTTCAAACGGATAGATGTCTATCACATCACCCATGTTCATTTTTTCCACATCGGCTTCAAACACCAACGCACCGGCGTCTTCCATTGTGTTAAAGAAGATAGGCGCAACTTTTGAACCAATGCACACACCGCCGCCACGCTTATTAGGCACACCCGGTAAGTCTTCACCAAAGAACCACAATACAGAGTTAGTTGCCGACTTGCGTGACGAGCCGGTTCCAACTACATCACCGACAAACGCTACGGGATACCCCTTACTTTTGACTTCTTCTATTTGCGCCATTGGGCCTTTAACACCTGGCTCTTCTGGCTCTAAACCTTCGCGGGGCATCTTGTAAGCTGCCAGGGCGTGCAGAGGAATATCTGGGCGAGACCATGCGTCAGGGGCTGGCGACAAATCATCAGTGTTAGTTTCACCTGTTACTTTAAACACGGTGTAAGTGATTTTATCGTCCATTAACTTACGCGACGTAAACCACTCACCTTCAGCCCAAGATTTAATGATGTCAGTGGCATGCTCGTTACCCGCTTTGTGCTTTTCTTCCACATCGTGATAAGCGTCAAACATTAAAAGAGTATGTTTCAGCTCTTTCGCTGCCAACGGCGCAAGCGCTTTATCATCAAGTAGCTCCACTAAAGTGGCAATGTTGTAGCCACCGTGCATATTTCCTAGCAGTTCAACGGCTTTCTCTTTAGAGATAAGCTCACAACTGTCTTCACCTTTTGCGATTGCACTTAAAAACCCAGCTTTAACGTAAGCTGCCTCATCAACCCCAGGCGGTACACGTTCTGACAGCAATTCTAAAAGAAACTCCCCTTCGCCTGCTGGCGGGTTCTTTAATAAATCAACCAGGCCAGCTACCTGTTCAGCGTTAAGCGGTTTAGGTGGAATATTTTGAGCGGCACGTTCTTCAACGTGATTGCGATAGTCTTGTAACACAGTCTCTTCCTCTAAGTTAGCTTGCGCAATGGGAGTAAACGGTCTTGTACGCACTTGACGCAAGGTGTGTTTAATAAATCATCAACAGTATAACTTCACGGGCTCATTTTTTAAATTTAGCGCCCTTTTAATTCACTTATAATCGCTATTCATACCATTACTTTTAAACGACAAAAGCGATTAAAAAGAAATAAGCAAAGTCATTTTAGCAATTAACATGCAGTAAAGTTATAGGGCTTTATGACTTAAAGACAAGGTGTTAGCTGTACACAATGCTTCCTCAATTGAAGCAAACCGTAAACGATTAACAACAGTAAGTGAGAGGCAGTTCATTGTGACTATACTGGCAGTAAATAATTGTTAATTGGGCAAGTCTGTCTGAGGTCTGGTGCGAAGAAAGCTTGCAAACTTTGGCTTTCCATTTTTCGTTAAACCGTAGTACTTAAAGGTTACCCAGCTGCCGATAGCGGGCGGAGATTGGCGCTCATTTTCTGAAAAGCCCGTTCCTAATTTAAATTGAATGCCTTCTCGCGTTTCTACAAGAAGCGAGCCCATCATTCCCTTAAATCGTCCTTTTCCCGGAAGCAATGCCAGTACTTTCCCTTCTGCATCTTCAAAGCGTTTTACTTTGAGTAACTTGTCACTTCGCCCGGATGTGTACAGCGCTTGTTCATGATGAAGCATTAACCCTTCTCCGCCTTCCTGGGTTACTTGCTCCAGCTTTTCATCAAGTGAAGCAATAGACGTAAGCTTAAATTGAGGAATAACTGCAAACGTTGGATTAGGTGTAGATTTACTTAGTCTGTTAAGCCTGTTGAGTCGCCGACCAAAGGGCTCACCCATCATAGGTATGTCAAAGGCCATAAATCTAACTTTAGCCCAGCGTTTTGCAGATAGAGAATTTGCTGCGGCTATAGTGTCTGCTGAAGACACTGTGCTAGATGAAGCGTTAGCGACAGAATGCAGCTCGATGTTTGTCAGCGTTGAAAGCACAATAGAAGCTGTACGTTCAAACTCCCCTCTTCCTATCCAAAGTTCGCCGTCAATAGTGGTTTCTGGCCAGTTAGCGGTGAACCATGTTGGCGCGAATATCTTGTTCCCATTGCGGGTAAGTAATTCAGTACCGTTCCATCTTGCGCGAATACCGTCTAGCTTCTCACTAACCCAATAGTCAGCTACGTTGATATCAGTGCGACTTTGATCGTATTGCTTAGCAAGCTGCAGCCCTTCGACAGTATCGAGCATGTGATTAGCATTAACGTTAGCTATGGCGGTGATTGAAAGTACATATACAGCAGTCAAAAAATTTCGCATCGGCTCTTCCTATAACGTGTTAACCTTTGCTTGCTTTTATGCTTTTAATAAAGAAGCAAAAACAAAGAAGGCAGAGTAAATTACTCTGCCTTCTTTGCTTTTATAACTGTACGTAGGAAGGTTTTTTCGCTTAATCGAAGCTGATCTAGTCGGTAATAATATCAATTACTGAGATCAGCACGTCTTCAGCAAACGCTTCACCTGCCGTTCTTTCTTTATCACGTCGCAGTTTGTAAGTTTCCAAGCAAGCATTTAGCTGCTCGTCGGCGGTGTAAACCCCATGAACACCTGCGTTATTAGCTTGCTCAATACAGCGATCGGTTTGTCCCGTCGTGACGGTACTGCACCCGCTCGTTCCCAAGGTGATTCCGACCATACAAACCGCAGTGGCGATCCAGTTTACGTGTTTAACTGTGCTTTTATGGTTCAAGATAACTTAATCCTTCAATAAAGACTGCAAGCGTTTTTGTCTATTAACATAAACCTGATGGCCATCGTGCTCAGACGTGGAAAGTGCTAAAGCTTGGTTCACGCTTTCCAGCGCTTTTTTGTACTCGCCCATCTGCTCATAACCATAAGCTAAGCCATTATATGCGTCAGGCGTTTGAGGATACTCAGCAATATCGTATTTAAACAAGGCGATGGCTTTGTCGTAGTTTTGTTCACCCACATAGTGATAACCTAACTCGCGAATAACCCATTCCGGCGCGTCGAGTTTCTCGCCTCGCTGCTTTGAAACACGGGCGTAATAGTCTTTAATACTTTTAATATCTCCACTGAACTGCTGTGGCCTTAAATAAGCTGATAAGAACAAATGATGGTAAGCGCTGAAAGTTGACGCAGCTGAGACCAAATTGTGGGTAACTCCCTCGTAGGCTTCGTTCTCCCATCTTAATCCGGCAGGTTGATTTGCCCGCATTCCAGAAATCATATCGTTATAATACGGGCGCATGGGCGCGCCTTCATTGCCGATAGACGTGTAAATGAAGTGGTCTAATTGATTGGCAGATTTTAAGAATGCAACCGTACTTTTTGCAGATGCGCCATAGTTCCACCACACCGCAGCACTGTAAGTCAGCGCGGCGTTAAAAAGCTCAGGCTTCTGGGTAAGTGCGTACAACGCGAATACGCCTCCGGCTGATGCACCCTCTATCACTCGAAAGTCATGCACGCGATATTTCTTCTCTACCATCGGCATAAGCTCAGTGGTTATAAAGGAAAGAAAGTTTGCACCGCCACCGCCATAGCCTACAGGCCCGTTTGGATCTTCATTTGCCGTGGGATATAAATCGCGAAGTCGGTCGGTATTTTCAATGGCGACTATGATGACTTCCGGAGCAGCATTCTGAGATTGCAGCGATTCTAGCACTGCATTCATCATAGTAAGATTTCCCGCACCATCTAGACGATAAATAACGGGGTATTTCTTGTCGGGGTTTTCGGCGTAGCCTTTTGGAAGCTGAACAACCACTTCTCGTTGCTCGTTTAGCACTTTAGACTGGAGTTTCTCTACTTTCAATTCGTATCGCTGGCTGTCGCTGCCTGTTTCGCTGTTAGCCGGAAGGCTCGTGAAAGCAAGAAATAGCAGGGCAATTATAATATGTATTTGTGACTTCAAACTTAAATCCTTTTATAAGACGCTTTGCTTTTCGCAGTAATACTATTTACTTGATTGGGCCAAGCGAACTTTTATTATTATCTATTGTATAACAGGGGTTTATTCGGATTAATGACAATTTCATAGCCACATTACTCTGTATATTCCCCTTTAGCAATACAGGAACTTTCTGTAGACATTTCTCCGCCCAAGTATTTAGTTAGCACAGCGTGTAGTTCCGTTTTATTGACTGGTTTTGTGAGATATCCATTCATCCCGGATGCTAACGCTTTATCTATTTCTTCGGCAACCACCGCAGCAGTGAACGCGATAATAGGAATAGTGATGTTAGCTTTTCGCAACGCTAAAGCGGCTTCAGAGCCGTTCATTTCAGGCATGTGTAAGTCCATCAATATAAGGTCGAAATGCTGCTTTAGTGCAATCTCTACTGCTTCGTTACCGTTATTAGCAAGCGCAACTCTCAATCCTGTGTCTTCTAACAATGATTTTGCTACGACCTGGTTAATGTCGTTATCTTCTGCAACCAAAACAGTAAGGTTTGGGAACGACGGTGTGCTTTCCTGTTCTTTAGCGCCAATTACACTATCTGCAATTTCAAACGGTAGCTCGAAATAAAATTCACTCCCCTGACCTACCGCGCTTTTTAGATAAACCGTGCCGCCCATAGCTTCAACCAAGCTTTTTACTATCTGTAAACCAAGTCCCGTTCCCCCGTGCATTCGATTAATGCTGCTGTTGGCTTGTGTAAATGCATCGAATACGCGCTCTTGTTCAGAAGCATCAATCCCGTCCCCCGTATCCTTAACTGAAAATCTGACAAATTGATGGGTCTTTGACGCTTCACCTTTCGATAGCCCTAAAGTGACACTGCCCTGATGCGTAAACTTTATCGCGTTGCTCACTAGGTTGTTTAACACTTGAGAAAGGCGCGTTGCGTCCCCTACAACACAAGTATTTAGTGTTTTATCTACTTCTATTCTCAGTGAGATACCTTTGTTCTGCGCCAATTGTGCATAGAACGCCACGCAATCTTTGGCAGTACTTTTTAGGTCAAAGGGAATGATCTCCAGCGCAAGTTTTCCCGCATTTAGTTTGGAGAGATCTAATATGTCGTTCAAAATACGGTTTAGCGAGAGTCCTGAACGCTGAATCTTCTCGAGGTTAGGCCGTGCACTTTCCGAAATATCATGAGAAAGCACTACATCGGTCAGTCCCAAAATACCGTTTAATGGCGTGCGAATCTCGTGTGACATAGTGGCGAGGAATCGTGATTGTGCAGCCGACGCTTGCTTTTCGCTCGCAAGCGCCCTGTTTAGCTCGAGAGTTTTGTTTTTACTCTCAACAAGGGCTTTCTCTAATTGGCTCGCTAGAGCATAGATAAGAAGGGACACAACAAGGTTGGTCACACAAAGCCTTAGCCAAAGGCCCTTGCCATAATCCCCTTCGTAAAACGGCACAAGAAAAGTACAGCATGCGAGTACTACCATTGCACTTATTCGCCAACCATTAGAAAGCAGTAAAATGGGAAAAATAGTAGCAATTGGAACTAAGGTTGCGGGCATGAGCCCATTGCTTATTACAAGGTAAGGCGCGACGGGAATGGTGAGTATTGCCCACAATTTCGCCAAAGGTTCTTTGTAGTTAGAAAAGATAATTCCCGCTATCGAAATTGCACACCAAGACAGGCCGAAAAATACTGCCACATACACATTTTGGGGTTGTGCTATGACGATTACCGCTAAGATGAGTAAAGAAAAAACCAGCAGAATTTTGAAGCCAGCTTTTTGCAATGCCGATGTAACTTCGCCAAATGATTCAGGCTTTGTAGAGTACTGCTTTGGCATTAGGGTTTCTAAGTATTATTAAATGACTAATAACTCAGTATAAGTACCAAACAACAACTCTGCATAAAAATAATGGGGTCAAAGTACTTTTCTAGCTGTTTACCACTAGCTCTATTACCGTACTAATGTACTCTGACCCTGAGGGATCCCCACGAATTTAATTTCATATGCCTCCGGCCCAGGCTGCGTCAACTATGGAGCTGTACCATTTGAGTGCAGCTTTCCACTGTCGCATAGTAAATCGTATTCGACAAGCGACAGCC
>NZ_CAMZMZ010000022.1:0-74682 GCF_947311905.1 Alteromonas sp. CyTr2
GCCTGAGTCCGATACAATATCGAAATCAGACCTTGGTTGCCGCTTAGAAATGAGTCCAACTTAATGGGGTCACTTCAATGAGCGGTTTTTTTTGATAATTAATTAGCTGCGCCTGCTGTCAGTTACGCTAATTCAGCGATTACAGGTGAAACCGCTCTACTGCTTTTCTCAAGCTCTCAGTTTGCGCATCCAACAACATTGTCGACTCGTTCGACTGGCGCGTGCTTTGCGCACTGGAGTCGGCTAAAGCAACTATGCGGTTCAAACTTTTCGCAACATCACCAAGTAAAACATCTTGTTGTTCGGTATCAGCCACAATGTGTTCATTAATATCGCTTAACCGCTCAATGATTTCTCTAATACTCTCTACTTGTTGAGATACTTGCTGGGTAATTTCCACCCCTTCTTGCGCTTGTTCGCGCCCTGCATTAATAGCTTTTACTGCCTGCGCAGCATCTTTTTGTAAGTTCCCAATCATCTGTTCAATTTCTTCCGTAGAGTCATGGGTGCGGTTAGCTAGCGTTCGCACTTCATCCGCAACAACCGCAAAGCCTCTACCTTGTTCACCAGCTCTTGCAGCTTCAATGGCTGCATTCAATGCTAACAAGTTGGTTTGCTCTGCAATCGTTTTAATCACGTCTAAGATACTGCCAATATTGCGAGAGTTGTCGTCCAAACGATTAATGATCTGCGCCGAAGACTCCGCCTGTTTGGCTTGATTACCCACCTGCTGACTGCTTTTTTGTACCAATTGACCAATATCTGTACTTTGCTTTGTTATATCGCGTAGGGCGTCCATTGCTTCATTAATTTGGGCGAGGTTGCTGCGGCTTTTTTCCTGTACATGTTTTGTATTCGTAGACGTTACCGTTACTTGCTCACGTTGCTTGTCTACCTCAGATAAGCTCTTATTACCCAGCTCTACGCTTTCTTTTGTAATGTCTATAAGGCGTTTTTCTTGCTCTAATATATTGCCCACTAGCTCTCGTAAACTATCGGTTAGGCTGTTCACTTTTGCGGAAAGGGCAGAAAACTCGTCATTGCCCTCTTGAGGCAATTTGGTGCTTAAATCCCCTTTACTTAGCTGACTTAAGCCTTTATTGATACGGCCAAGGGGCTTGGAAATACTACGGGTTACAATAACCGCTAAAAATATTGCAGCAACCAAGCCCAGTGCCGCGACAATGATATTGCGCACAAGGTTGGCCTGAACAGATTCAAGAATGGCGTTCTGCCCATCAAGAGATTGCTTCTGGACAGCGTCAAACAAAGTATTAATGTCGGCAAGTGCGGTTTCTAACGCTTCTTTTGCTTCCTTCTGAGCTTTCGCCGCTTTGTCTACTTCAGAAAGTTTTTGTCGCTGCAAAGCAATTAATCCATTTGTGCCGTTTACCGCTTCCATCAGTAAATCATACTGTTCGTTAAAAGAAGCTATCGTACCGCCATCATCTACCCCTGTGGCCAAACGATTTACATAGTCTTTATCTACCTGCAAATTACTCAATTGGTATTCTAAATCTTCAATAATACTCGCACTTTGCGTAGCGTTATCGGTTTCAGCCAGTTCAATGAATGAATCATTCATTGTGAGCAATTTGTTGTCTATTGCAGTACCCGCACCAATTAGCGTTTCAATACTGGGGTTATTTCCCTCTAAATAGGAAAGATCTAGCATTAACGCACTAGCCTCATCGGCCGTCATTAAGACTTTTTCAAGCTGTGCAGCAAGAGCCTTCTCGATATTCATTCGCTCGTTGATAGCGGTATACATGTCGTTACTACTATTAACGTAGGCTAGACTAACGTCGACAGCGTTACTGGCTACCGCGTTATTTGGCATAAGTGAGTTTAAACGAGACAAGTCGTCAGAGAATGCGGAAGATAAAGTATCAAACGTCTCTTTGTTTGCGACCAGCTCTTCTCTATTTTCGACATGATATCCGTTGGCAGTAATCACTGATAAAGAGAGGATCTCAGTCTTTACTTTTACCATGCTGGTCTGAACTGGCATCTTTTGCTCTACAACGTCTTGTGCAGAATCTTTTATTCCGCTAAGACCAAAATAGGAAAGAATACTGGTAAGTAATAATAAGCAGCCGAATAAGCCAAAGCCTAACGTGATTTTATTTATAATTGTTAACTGCATGGGCACTTCCACCAAAAAAACATGCCAAAAAATAAAAAGGGTTGTATCGCCTTTTTAAGTTTAGTTTAACAGGATGTTAATTCAATGCATCAAAAGTTTTATTTATTTTGCACATTTGTTAGATAAATCTTGCACTTACAATCTGGTCAGGCCAGACACCATGCGGGCTGTATCGAAGTAACAATTTTTATCGCACCAGTGCAATGGATAAATTTTCAGCGAGAAAACAAAGTTTCCACGGTTTTGCTTTTAAATTGTTTCAACTTACCTATAATAACCACCAAATACTTATTCACTCGTTCTTAGTAGGTTGTAATGGATCAAAATAAAGAATTGAAAAAAGCAGGGCTAAAAGTCACTCTGCCTCGCCTTAAAATTTTACAAATTCTGCAAGAGCCAGAAAACCAACACATCAGCGCTGAAGACGTTTACAAAATCCTTATCGAACAGGGTGAAGAAATTGGTCTTGCTACCGTGTACCGCGTGTTAAACCAATTTGATGATGCAGGCATTCTCAATCGCCACCATTTCGAAGGTGGAAAATCTGTATTTGAAATCAGTCACAAAGATCACCACGACCACCTTGTGTGTCTGAAGTGTGGCAAGGTCATTGAGTTTGAAGATGACATTATCGAAGAACGCCAAGAGATGATCGCAAAGCAACACAAGATGAAGCTAACGCATCACAGCCTATACTTATACGGTGAGTGTACAGACGGTAACTGCGACAACTTACCTGAATAAGTAACAGTTTTATTCTAGCAAAAGGCCCGCTTTAAGCGGGCCTTTTTTCGTTACGCTTTAAACTTATATGCGTGGTAAGCCTTAATTGCTTTCTCCCACACGTCACCCACTTCCCCTGTGCCAATAGGTTTTCCGTCTACTTCAACTACCGGGGCAACTTCTTTGCTTGAAGAGGTTAACCATACTTCATCTGCCTCCAGCAACTCATCTTTGCTAAACCAAGTTTCTGTAACAACCAGGCCTGCCTGTTTAAATGCTTCAATTGCAATGGCGCGAGTAATACCGGGAAGAAGTTCATGGTTTAAGGGGGGCGTAGATATACATCCGTCTTTCACCATAAACACGTTGCATGAACTTGCCTCGGTTATCATACCTTCGCTGTTGTACAAAATAGTTTCGTTAACGCCTGCGTCAACACCTGCTTGATAGTGCATTACATTGCCTAACAAGGATGTGGATTTGATATGGCAGCGTTGCCACCTTTTATCCTGTTGAAGCGCAACTTTGAAAGGCCTTGCTTCAGATTTTGCTGTGGGCTGTGGTGGCGCTATTTCAAAAGCAAACCCGAACACCGTAGGTGCTATATTCTTAGGGTATGCATGAAAACGTTTTGTATCGGTGCCACGGCTTACGTGGAAATAAACACCAATGTTTCCGCTTTCTATAAATGCTTTGTTTTTTTCGACCAAGCTGGTCAAAATGTCTTGCCATTCTTCTGCTGAATAAGGGTTAGCGATTTCAATAGCTTTAAGGCCTTGCGCCATACGCGAAGTGTGCCCCTTGAAGCCTACTGCGCTACCAGAATACGTTGGAATGACTTCATAAATACCATCACCAAAAAGGAAGCCTCTGTCCATCGGAGAAATTTTAGCCTCAGAAAGAGGCATATACTCACCGTTTAAAAACGCAATCGTCACAATATTTCTCCTTGTAGTCGGCGACGCCTACTTGTCATCAGTAGCCAGTCTGCCCTTGCTTCTTCTTCATGTTGAAAAACAAAATTCACTTTTTCGCCTGGCACGGCTTGGGCCAAGCGACTTATATCACAGGGGCTTACACAGCCAAGTTTTGGATAACCCCCTAATGTTTGTCTGTCGCGCATCATTACAATAGGCTGCCCGTCGCCGGGAACTTGAATTGCACCTAAATGAATTGCCTCTGAGCGCATGTTTTCTATATCGGCTGTAACTGATTCACCGGTCAACCTAAAGCCCATGCGATCGATAGCCGATGAAACCGTATAGCTGCTTGTTTCAAACGTGCGTAAAGCAACAGCGCTAAAACTCGAAAACTGATACCCGGGAATAACCCGAATAGACTCTAAAAAACCATAGTTGTCTATGTGCTGCCGCGAGAGAGTGCGCATTCTAGCGGTGCTTTTAATTCTGCTGTTAGCTGAAATGTCGATGCAATCGCCATCTTTTAACGCGCATCCCTTACCATCCAACCCACCAAGTTGTTCGCGTACTACCGTACATGCACTCCCTACCGCTTTTGGCACATGCCAATTTCCACCTATTGCCAAATAGGCTTTGCTACCAAGTAGAGCGCTGCCAAACGTAATAGTTGCACCTGCCGGTACATGTTGGCTCTGGTATGTTGCTTTAACGTTTCCATCTACGTCGAGTGACGGTTCCCTGCCAGTCACAGCAATAATACAATCTTCATCAACCCGTAATCGCATTTCACCAATCGCTTCGAAGCATGGCGTACCGTCTAAATTGAAGGCTAGAAAATTGGCCCAATCATAGGCGTTACTATCCATAGGGCCTGATTCACAAAATCCATCCCGTTGTCGCCCTACCCGTCCGTTATCTATGATAAGGCTAAACAATCCTTTACTGAGTACTTCAATTCTCATCGCTCAACCTGCAATCCTGCTCTATATTCCTGTTCAGTAACTGAAACAAACCTAACCACATCACCTGCTTTTAACCGCGCTTCACTTTGCTCATTTTTATGAATGAGCATGTCGAATGCTGTAAGCCCCAATAAATTCCATCCTCCAGGTGATTCACTGGGGTAGACAGCAGTTTGCCTGTCAGCGATTGCAACCGCACCTTTAGGTACGCGTTTGCGCGGTGTGCCTAGTCGCGCACATTTGAGCGCTTCTGGAATATCACCCATATAGGCAAAGCCCGGAGAAAAACCCACTGCGTATACTTTATAAGTCGTGCTAGTGTGCAATTCGATAATCTCTTCAATAGACAGTGACGTTTTCTTACTCACTACACTTAAATCACTTGCATTAGGCGCACCGTACCAAACAGGAATTTCAATCACGGCGCTACTTTCATTCTCTTTTGCTTGCAAAGAGAATGATTGCAGGCTCATGTCTTCAGCGCTTAGATTACTTATGGCACGGTATACACCGTGGCTATCAATTAATGCCATATCAAAAATAATCAACAGGCTGTCATAGGAAGGCACACACTCACGCAGCCAAGCCCACGAATCGCTTCCCTTTTTGCTATCTATCGCTGCCAGCATGTGATGACAGGCATTATTCGCGTCGTCCAGGTTTGCGCCATCAAAGTACAAAATAATGGCGTCTGCACTTGCTGTAACTATTCGCTTAATGCGACCGAAAGCTTGCATCTACTGTCCTTGTTATTTAAACGGCTGTCATTGCTTGGTTCTGAGTACTTGGTTTTAGATATACAACTCTCAGCACAACAATGGGTAATAGCCTCTTGTATTGTTCTTGTAAAATGTGTTTTTTATGAGGCAGGTTTATAGAAATGTTCTGATTTTCTTTGCAATATTCACCGCCCCTTTAGTATCACCATGAACACACAGAGAATCCGCTTCTATTGCAAGTGTTGCTCCCGAGGATGTCGTTACTGTTCCCGATGATATAAGTTGTTTAGCTTGAAGCAATGCGTCGCTCTCGCTTAACACGGCACCTTTGATCAAGCGAGATTGCAGTAAACCTTCATCGGTATAACGCCTGTCTGAAAACGCTTCAAAATACAACGGCAGCCCCCACTCTTGCGCAGCTTCTTTAAGCGCTGTATTTTGCGACGTAGCCTGTACCATTAGCGCAAGGGGCGAATCTAACGACTGCATATTTATTTCAGCTATGCTTTGCATTACTGTGCGCATGACAGCTGTATCTTTCATCATATCATTGTAAAGCGCACCATGAGGTTTCACATAGCTAACGTTGGCCCCGCAAGCCTTTGCCATTCCACTCAATGCACTCACTTGATATTGGATCATAGCGCTGAGTTCATCAGCAGCGATCGCCATACTTCTGCGACCAAATCCCTGTAAGTCTGGATAGGCTGGATGGGCACCTATGACCACGTCATGTTGTTTAGCTGACAGAATAGCCTGCTTCATGACTAACGGATCACCCGCATGAAAACCACATGCAATGTTGGCCTGATCAATTTCTGCCATAATGGCCACGTCCACCGGCATAGACCATGCGCCAAAACTCTCACCTAAATCGCAATTTAACTTCATAATGGTTTAGCTCTTACGTTCATTCCAGTATCATGTTACCTGTTCTTTTTAAAAAGTCAGTGCTGATGATAAATATTGGAAAAATTAATACATTACGCGTGGTAGCCCAATACCCTTTTGGCTACGCTTTAGCGCCACTTGTCGAAAACAACGACGAAAACGACTGCGTAATAGAAATAGATGATGCTGAAGAGCTGCAAACTGTGACCCTTGCGATTGACGAAGTAGAAACTTCCCTCGCAGAAGGACAACAGATAGACGTATTTGTAGCCACAGATCAGCGCGGCGATCTCTATGCCACCATGAAGAAACCTTTGATTCAAGTTGGTGAAACTAAGGTACTTAAAGCGGTGTCTGCCACAAACTTTGGTGCATTTTTCGACTGGGGTTTAGACAATGACCTTTTAATGCCCAACGACTACCAAGCCCAACCTGTTAATCCAGGTATGTACTATGTTGTTCACACCTTTTTTGATGATAAAACCCAGCGTATTTTAGGTGCTACCAAGCTTCACTATTTTCTAAAGGAAAGTAGTGCCTATCTCAACGAGGGCGACACAGTGCAATGCTTGGTTTATGCCAAAACTGATTTAGGTTTTAAGGTCGTTATCAATGAAAAAAGCTTAGGTCTTATTTTCCATAGCGATGCATTTAAGCCACTTAAAGTCGGGCAAGCTACTGAAGGGGTAATTAAAACAATTCGTGACGATGGCAAGGTGGATGTAGCCCTTCAGCGCGTAGACAAAGGTGGCCGTGATGCACTTCAACAAGCCATTTTGGATGACTTAGAAGCCCACGGTGGCATTTCTACGCTAACAGATAAAAGTGCGCCAGAAGCCATTTACTCTCATTTTAACGTGAGTAAAGCCGCGTATAAAAAAGCGTTAGGGGCGTTATATAAGCAAAAGAAAATCACGCTTAGCCCAGATGCTGTTCGCCTTAACAAATAAACGCACATGTCACAGCTGCATTGAAGCGCTAAACTGGCCTGTCTTGCAGCTTCCTTTTTTATTTTTATGACATTAGGACAAACAATGAAAGCACGTGTTTCTTGGGATCAAGATTTAACTTTTACAGGAACTACAGACAGCGGTTACAAAACGGTGATGGACGGCAGCGGTAAGGCTGTATCTCCGATGGAATCAGTGCTGTTGGCAGTTGGTGCATGTTCAAGTATTGACGTGGTAGATATTCTTAAAAAAGGGCGCTTTAACATTGAAGCCTGTAACTGTGAATTAGAAGCTGAACGCGCTGAAGAGCCGCCTCGTGTATTTACTAAAATTCACGCGCATTACACAGTGTCAGGTGAAGGCATTAGTGAAAAGGCCCTTGCTCGCGCTGTGCAGCTTTCTGCAGAAAAATACTGTTCCGTCATGCTAATGCTAACGGGTAATGTTGAGATCACTACAAGCTATACTTTGGTTTAATAAACTATAGTAGAACCAGCCTCTTTTTAGCGATTCTCGCTAAGCATTAGTAGAAAAGGCCAACCACTTGGGTTGGCTTTTTCGTTGAAACTGTTTGCTACACTCATAAGTGATTGATATTATTAACAATTAACATTAGTTAACATCTTTGGCATATTAGCTGCTGTATATGGTCATTATTATATAACGACAACTACGTTAGGGTTATTGACCATGGAAACTACAACGCACAGCAACACCTCTTTTTCACCATCACATTCTTTATTACCGTTTTCGCCAACATCACTCAAATTACTTGTTGGAAGCGGTATTGTTGCCCTCTCTCTCTCGATGACAGCATGTTCTGATGCTGATGCCATTAATGACCAAGCCAACGCCACCGAAGTTGAAGAAACCGTTTTTGCTATTCCCGTTGAAACCCAAACCATTGTTACTGGCGACATTACGTCCACTTACGACACAACCGCTATTTTAGAAGCCCGTGAAGAAGCATTTGTGGTTGCGCGAGCATCTGGAATTATCGAAGAAATCTTCGTAGAAGAAGGTGATTATGTTGAAAAAGGCCAGGTACTGGCACAGCTTGATAAACGCCGCTACGAGCTGAACTTATCAAAAGCTTTGGCTGATTTAGCTGGTATTGAAAGCGAACTAGAAAAGGTCAACAAAGTCTATTCCAAAAAGCTTATCAGCGATGACACTTACGACAAGCTCACTTCGCAATTTGAATCAGCAAAAGCATCTGTACGCTTGGCTGAACTTGATTTGAAAGAAGCAACGATCACAGCCCCAATTGATGGATACATTGCAGAGCGAAACGCAAAAGTAGGTAACTTAACCGAATCGTTCCAACGGGAGAGAATGTTCCATATCGTTCAGCAACGTAATCTTCAAGGCATTGTGTATCTGCCTGAAAATGAGCTACCTAACGTAGTGATTGGACAAGGTGCAATGCTTACCGTGGCGGCTTTAGGCGACAGGAGTATCACCGCGAGTGTTGAACGTATAAGCCCGGTCATCGATGCGACCACAGGCACGTTCAAAGTAACCTTAAAAGTACCTAACGAAGATAACAAACTTAAAGCCGGCATGTTTACCGATGTGTCACTTGAGTACGCAACACATGCTAACGCCACGTTGTTGCCTCGTAGAGCGCTAGTTACCATCGATAATAATCATAGTGTATTCGTTGTCGACAACGGCAAAGTTAAAAAAGTTGATATTTCTACAGGTTTTGAAAACAACGAAGTCGTTGAAGTTATTAATGGTTTAAACGGTAATGAAGAAGTGGTTACCGCAGGCCACCAAAACTTGAAAGACAGCGCCCCTGTTGAAGTAGTTAACAGCTAATTCGGCCCAACAAGGAACTCACACAATGCGTATTGTAGATATTGCTGTAAAGCGCCCTGTTGCCGTTAGTATGTTCACTTTTGCGGTATTGCTATTTGGTATGGTGTCGTTAGGCAGACTGTCGGTTAACCTACTGCCTGACTTATCTTACCCTACTCTCACCATTCGTACTGACTACGACGGTGCAGCGCCAGGCGAAGTCGAACAACTGGTTTCAAAGCCCATTGAAGAAGCCATTGGCGTAGTAAAAGGCGTACGTAAAGTTACGTCCACATCGCGCGCAGGCCAGTCTGACGTAGTGCTTTCATTTGCATGGGGTACTGACATGGATTTCGCGAGCTTAGAAGTGCGCGAAAAACTCGATGTTTTACAACTTCCCCTTGATATAGAAAAGCCAAGACTCCTTCGTTTTAACCCAAGTCTAGACCCGGTAATTAAACTGGGGCTGACGGCACAAAGCGATACGTCAAGTTTAAGCGTAGCGCAAATGAAGCGATTACGTTTATATGCCGAACAACAGGTAAAACGAGCTTTAGAGTCGGTAGAAGGTGTGGCAGCCGTGCGCGTTGGCGGTGGTTTAGAAAACGAGATACACATTCTTATCGACCAGCAGAAAGCCAGTCAGCTGTCTATTCCTATTACCCGTATTATTGACCGGGTCAGTGCTGAAAACATTAACGCGGCCGGCGGTCGAATTGATAACGCAGCTCAGGCGTTTTTGGTCAGAACCCTGAATCAGTTTGAAACACTGAGCGATATCGAAAACCTTTTCATTGGGCGTTTTGAAGGCAGAAACATTCAACTTAAAGACGTGGCAACGGTTGAGAGTGCTTATAAAGATCGTGATGTGGTAACGCGCTTTAACGGCAATGAAGGCATTGAAATTGCCATTTATAAAGAAGGCGATGCTAATGCGGTTAACGTTGCGCAAAAAGTGGCTAGCCGGTTAAATGAGGTCAACAACAACTTGCCTTCAAACTACACGCTTAGCGAAATTTATGACCAAAGCGTGTTCATTAAGCAAGCTATAGATAACGTAAAATCAGCGGCAGTGATGGGCGGTATTTTAGCCATGTTAGTGCTGTATCTTTTTCTTAAAGACTTCTGGGCTACCGTTATTATCTCGGTTTCTATTCCGGTATCAGTAATTGCTACCTTTAATCTAATGTATGCCAACGATATAAGCTTAAACATGATGAGCTTAGGTGGTATCGCGCTGGCTGTTGGATTATTAGTAGATAACAGCATTGTTGTGCTTGAAAATATCGATCGCCATAAAAAATTAAAAGTGGCTGGGAGTGATAACGCTACAGCTAATGAAAAAACGACGGCAGAAGCCACAGACACTGAGGCATCTGCCGCCAGTGAAGGCACAAAAGAAGTCTCTGGCGCAATTGTGGCTTCGACACTGACCACTATGGCCGTGTTTGTGCCGCTAATATTTGTAGAAGGTATTGCAGGTCAGCTGTTTAAAGATCAAGCGTTAACCGTGTCGTTCGCTTTGGCAGCATCGCTTGTTGTTGCGCTCACACTTATCCCTGCGATGGCACATAAGAAGAAAAAGCAACAGCTAGACCACGAAGATGTGTTTACTACACCAGCGCCTACCCCTCCTACGTCGACGTTTGGCAAAGTTATGTATTACGTTACCCTGCCAGTTCGTTGGGTATTCAGACTTATCTTTGTATTTTTACCTGCAGCTTTGGTCACCTTGGTGATTGGCGCATGGCATATCGTCAGCAAATTATTAAGCGTTGCGTTTAAACCACTTATCTGGGTATTTAACAAAGCGTTTGACCTTCTCGCTTCTGCTTATGAAAAACTGCTGCGCGTAAGTCTTAAAGCCAAAGCGCTGGTGTTAGCTACTGCCTTTATTCTTGCTGCTGGCGCGATAATGCTTGTACCAAAACTAGGTATGGAACTTATTCCTACCCTGTCACAAGGAGAATTTTCGGTAGAGGTGACCCTTCCTGCGGGCTCGCCACTGGCGCGTACCGACGCTATTATCAGCGAGCTTGCTGCGGTTGCAGTAAATAACAATGATGGCGGCGAAACCAAGGTGCTTCGCACCTATGCCATGTCTGGTACGGGTAGCCTTATAAGCGCCGCGCCTAATCAGGGTGGCGATCATTGGGGCCGCTTAAACATTGTCATGCAGCCTTCGGCGACAGCTGCCGATATGGACGCGGTAAAGCGTGCCCTTCGTGATTACCTAGCCTTTAAACCTCAGGTTCAGGCAACGTTTTCAGAGCCTGAGCTTTTTAGCTTTGCATCGCCTATTCAAATTGAAATTGCGGGTTACGACCTCAATCAATTACAGCAGTATGGCGACGCCATTGCTACCAAACTAGCCAGTTTTAATAATTTTGCAGACGTAACGACCAGCATTCGTGACGGAAACCCAGAGCTTAAAATAGCCTTCCATCACGCCAAACTTGCTCGCCTTGAGCTTGATGCATCAACCGTTTCTCAGCTTATTGCGGCCAAAGTAGGTGGCCGTGTCGCTACACAGTATAGTGTTGAAGACAGAAAGGTAGATGTGCTAGTAAGAACCCAAGAAAACCAGCGAGATGACATCGCCAGCGTGCGCGCCATTGTTGTTAACCCAGGCTCTGCACAACCTATTCCATTAAGTGCCGTTGCAGACGTATACATGAGTGTAGGTCCTAGCGAAATCACCCGCGTTGGACAGCAGCGTGTAGCGCTGGTATCTGCGAATTTAGCCAAAGGTAAGCTTGATGAAGCGGTTGCCGTTGCTAATAAAGTCATTGATGAAACCCAACTTCCTCTATCTTTAAGTGCAACAGTAACTGGACAAAGTGAAGACATGCAAAGCAGCTTCCGTTCGCTACAGTTTGCCCTAGCACTTGCGGTGTTCATGGTGTATTTGGTTATGGCGTCTCAGTTTGAGTCGTTACTGCACCCACTGCTTATTTTATTCGCTGTGCCGCTTGCTGGCGCGGGTTCTGTGTATGGATTGTGGCTTACCAATACGCCGCTAAACGTGGTGGTATTTATCGGTTTAATTATGCTGTGCGGTATTGTAGTGAATAACGCTATTGTATTAGTTGACCGTATAAATCAGTTACGCCGTCAAGGAGTAGATAAAGACACCGCTATTCTAGATGCTGCAAAGACCCGCCTGCGCCCTATTGTGATGACCACACTTACTACGGTACTGGGTTTATTGCCTATGGCGTTTGGTTTTGGTGAAGGTGCTGAAATTCGCACGCCAATGGCCATCACCGTTATTTACGGCCTTCTGTTTGCAAGCTTGCTCACCCTCATTTTACTTCCAGTGCTTTATAGCCTGTTCGACGTTAAGAAGAAAGCGCCTGTGAAAGATAATTCTCGTGAAAACGTAGGCTTTGGTGACAAGGAAGCAATGTCGAAAGGAGGTGTATTATGAGTACACCTTCTCACGACGCTAATAACAGTTCTGAAACCAATACTGACAAGCGCCAAACACGTGACCCGAGTCAACGCGAGACAGACATAGCTTCACAGCCGTACCTTTCAAAAATTGCAGGTATAGGCGCTGGACTTGCACGCTTTGCGTTAAATAAGCCCGTTACCATCGGAATGCTGTTTTTGTCTATGTTGCTGTTCGGTATTGTATCTGGCCGCTTATTACCCCTTGAAAAGTTCCCTGGGATTGATATTCCAGAAATGGTAGTGCAGATCCCCTACCCTGATGCAACGCCTGTAGAGATTGAAACGATGATAACCCGTCCGGTTGAAGAAGCTGTTGCTACCATGTCGGGGATAAAGCGATTAAGGGCGCGGTCGTACGACAATATGGCTGAGGTCATTGTAGAGTTCGACTGGGATGAAAACCTTAAAGCCAAAAGTATTGAAGCGCGGGAAAAGATTGACGCTATTCGCCACGAGCTTCCTGACGATATAGAGCGGATCATGGTGTATAAATTTAACACCAACGATATGCCTATATTCCAGCTGCGTGTATCGAGCGACCGCGACTTATCGAATGCTTACGACTTGCTTGAGCGTAACCTTAAGCGTCCTCTAGAGCGCGTTCCGGGTGTATCGAAAGTCGAGCTATACGGCACCATGAAGCGTCAAATTACTATTCGCTTAGATCCTAAGAAAATGGCGGCCTACCAAATAGACGGTACACGCTTAGAGCAGCAGCTTCTAAACGCAAACTTCTCGCTAACCGCGGGCTACATGTACAATAACGGTGAAAAAATTCTGGTTAACCCAACTGGCGAATTTACCGATGTAAACGATTTTAAAAATATGTGGGTTACTCGCAGCGTTCGCTTGTCTGATATTGCCAGCGTGACTTACGAGCTTCCTCAACGCAACGAAGGACGTCATTTAGATCGCACCTTTGCGGTAGGCTTTAACGTATTTCGCGAATCGGGCAGCAATCTTGTAGAAGTTTCCGACGCGGTAATGAAAGTTATCGAAAAAGCCAAGGAAGACCCTGAGTTTACAGGCATTAGTTTATTTGTAATGGACGACACCGCGAAAAGCGTAACTTCGTCGCTGAGCGATTTGCTAAACGCTGGCCTTTTAGGTGCGTTACTTTCAGTTATTGTGCTGTACTTATTCTTGCGCCAGCTTACCACCACCTTAATCGTGGTGCTTTCTGTACCATTCTCAATTTGTATTACCTTAGGTGTGATGTATCTATTAGGTTATACACTCAACATCTTATCGTTAATGGGCCTCATGCTAGCGGTAGGTATGCTGGTAGACAACGCCGTTGTGATCACTGAAAGCGTATTTCAAGAACGCCAACAAGAGGGAGACATTAAGCGAGCCACCCAGATTGGTGTAAACAAAGTCAGTCTTGCAGTCATTGCCGGAACTGCAACCACGGCAATAGTGTTTTTACCTAATATTATTGGGGTAAAAATAGACGTGACTATTTTCCTAGAGCACGTTGCTGTGGCTATCTGTATATCTCTGTTCGCGTCGCTTTTCATTGCTAAAACACTTATTCCCTTGCTGACAACTAAGGTAAAGATCCCTGTTGTAAAAACGCCTAAAACACCGTCCTACATAAAAGGCTATGGTCGTGCGCTTAACTGGATGTTGAAACACCAGGGCGTAACTTGTGTTATTGCTCTGCTTATTCTCGCGTCGACCTTTGTGCCTATGCAGGTGGTTACGTCTGACGATGAGGGTAACGACAATCAAGAGCGCATTTGGCTTAATTACCATGTGACGCAAAACTTCACCTTGGATGAAGTGGAAAAAACCGTAAATAAAATGGAAGCTTATCTTTATGAAAACCAAGAACGCTTTCACATTAAGCAGGTATATACCTATTTTACTGCTGGCCATGCGGTAAGTGGTATCACGCTTAATGATGAATTGCCCGTAAGTGTGGGTAAAATTAAGGAGGATATTCGTGAAAACATGCCTTCATTTGTGCGTGCTCGCCCCTCTTTCCAGTGGGATAGCGGCAACGGTGGTGGCGTAAGAGTAACGCTGTTGGGGGAATCTTCAGAAACCTTGCTCACTATTTCAGAGCAAATCATTCCTATTCTTTCCACCATAGATGGGTTGGAAGATGTAAAAGCCGACACGGGATCTACCCGCGATGAGGTTCAAATACGCATAGACAGAGAGAAAGCAAACCGCTTTGGCATACAAGTAAACGATGTGGCTAAACTTATCTCTACGGCACTACGCGGCAGTAATTTACGTACATTCCGCTATGGTGACGCCGGAGAAGTGGCGGTGCAGCTTAAGTTTGGCAGCGATATTCAAGCCTCGCTAAGCGAACTTAAGAACATCAATATTGGGTTTACACAGGGTCAATCGGTAACGCTGAACATGATTGCAGATTTCTCTGTGGTGCCACAGCTTTCGCAAATTAACCGCAACTATCGTCAAACAGCGCTAGCTATTGGTGCAAATCTAGAGGGTGAAACCACCACCGAACAAGCTCGTGAACGCATAGAAAAAGCATTAGCTAATATCGAATTGCCGACAGGCTATAAGTGGACGCTAGACGGCAGCTTCTCTCGCCAGGATGAAGCCAATGCCGTAATGCAAATGAATATGCTATTAGCGCTTTGCATGATATACGTTGTGATGGCCGCGCTGTTTGAATCGCTAATTCTTCCAACATCTGTAATTACGTCACTACTGTTTTCCTTTACAGGTGTTTTTTGGGCATTCATGGTTACAGGCACATCTATGTCTATCATGGGGATGATTGGCATGCTGATTCTGATGGGTATTGTGGTTAACAATGGCATCGTATTGGTAGACAGAATTAATCAGCTCATCAATGAAGGTCTGTCGCTGTATGACGCAGTAATTGAAGGGTGTATGACACGTATCAGGCCTATTCTGATGACAGTAGCCACTACAGTTCTAGGGCTTATTCCACTTGCGATGGGGAGTACTCGAATTGGCGGCGACGGCCCTCCCTATTCGCCAATGGCCATTGCAATCATTGGTGGGCTGGTGTTCTCAACACTAACCAGCTTGTTCTTAGTACCACTTGCTTACGTGTTGCTACTAAAGCTTAGGTTTAAAACGCAACGTTTGTTTAAAACCAGTAAAGCGCGTGTAGCCACGTATATTAAAATCGCTAATTAAGGCGCATTTTAAAGCAAAAAGTAAGACAAAAAGCGGGTCTAGTTTTCACCATTTACGTCAACGTGATTGACGATGAGTGCAAGCTAGCCCGCTTTTTCTGGATTTATCGTAACCGCTACCACGCCTTAGCTACGCGACGTTAAGTATTCATGTACGGCATCAGCGTGACGCTCAACTGAAAACTCAATTAGGCTACTGCCATTGCACGTTAATCCTTCTTCAGACGTTACCATACGCAACACTTCACGCTGACTAGCACCAATGCGACCTACGTTACGTGAAAGACTAGAGCGAAGTACTCTAACATCATCATTTATCACAGCTTTACAAAACCCTGCAAATTGGGTTTCGCCTACAAAGCGTATGTCTTTTTGCGGTGCTGCGGCAGTTGCGTTAACGCTAAATGCTGCGGTTGCAGTTACAGCTAGCACTTTTACCGCGTTGGCTAGTTTCGATTTAACTGGTTTCATGTTTAATTCCTCAATGTGTAGATAAAGGCTTTAATCAAGTTTGTGGCAAACTCTTAGTTTTTGGTTGAACAAAGCTGAACAATCAACAATTCGCTCAACGCCCTTTATTTATGCATCAAGAATTAAAACTTTTCTGTTGAATGATTGTGTAATGGGGGTAAATGTGTGGTAAATCAGTTTGTTACACCATTGTTACTAGGCTAAATCACTGTTTTATCGAGATTAATTTAGATTACATATTACTAATATATCTAGCGATGGAACTTGTAGGATGAAAGAAATATAAGACTTAAGTATAAAAAGGCCCCTTTTGGGGCCTTAAAACTGTAATTTTAACAAAATATATAATGGTAAAGCGCATCTAATGTACAGAAAACCTCACCATTTCCGTAATTAAATTACAGAAAACGTGGGCGATTACTCATATTTGCGTTCGCGCTTAGTTTCAATGGCATCAATATAAGCATGCCATGAAGCGTAGCCGATAATAGGCATTAACACGATAAAACCAATAAACCCGGTTACGTAACCAATCGCAACGGTGGTAAAGATGATCGCCCCCCAAATAAGCATGGGCACCTTATTAAGCCACACTGCGTTAACACTGGTTAATACAGCGGTGGCAAGGTCAACTTTGCGTTCCATCAAAATTGGTTGGGTAAACGCCGTAATGAAAAGCATGGCCAATGTAAAACCCGCACCAACAATTGTGCCTAGCGCCAAAAATGGTAATAAGCTTTCTAAATCGTTTTCGATATAAGGCGGATAAAGTGCATGGATTAGCGATGCAACACGCAACCAGAATATCATCATCACCATAAGTAAAATGGCAAAGCCCCACTCGTTAAACGCATTTCTGCGCATTGCACGCAAAGAATGGCGTAACGTGGGCTTATGGCCTTTCTCCATTTCCCAGCTCACATCATAAAGACCAGCAGCCAAAAATGGACCTACCAACATAAAGCAAACAATGGCCGGTAGAATGACCAAGTGCCAACCTGTCATTTCAACCAAGTACATAATAAACCAAGGAATAACCGCGAAGAGAACGCCATAAAACAATGTGAGACCTGGTGCGCGCATAGCGTCTCGTAATGCCAATGACAACCATTTTATAGGGTCGCCAACGTCTAATTCTTTACAGGGAATAACGCGTGCTATACCACTTTGCGTGATTGCATTCTCTGGTGTTTCTTTGAAATGGTGCGACATATTCTTATCACCTCTGCTTGTTAGCCTGTTTGTTACTAACGCGTTTTTTATACACGCCTTACTACTACGATAGGCGCTGAATGAAAAGTTCACAAGCTATTAACATAAATTTTATACTTAAGTGACAAGCGGATCATTCATCTCGTTATGTGGTCAATAAATAGCCACTTGGTGAAAAAAGTAGTGCTTAAAGCAGAAATACTGCAAAAAGGCCATCGCATATGGCTTTGTATTGCGATAATCTCAGGGTATGTAAATCAACCAGATAGACCATGAAAACTGTATCTCGCTCACATAAATTAGATAACGTTTGTTACGACATTAGAGGCCCAATCGCTGCGCAAGCACGCAAAATGGAAGACGAAGGACACCGCATATTAAAGCTGAATATCGGTAACCCTGCCCCATTTGGATTTGAAGCCCCTGACGATATCGTAAAAGACGTTATTCATAACCTGCCTACGTCTCAAGGATATTCAGACTCGACAGGAATTTATGCTGCCCGTGTGGCCGTGATGCAGTACTACCAGCAGCGCAACATTAAAGACATCCGTGTAGACGACGTTTATATTGGTAACGGCGTATCTGAGTTAATTATGATGGCAATGCAGGCGCTACTTAATCATGGCGATGAAGTGCTTATTCCAAGCCCTGACTACCCGCTTTGGACAGCAGCAGTTAGCCTCTCGTCAGGTTCACCCGTTCATTATCGCTGCGACGAGCAAGCAGGCTGGTTCCCAGATATTGACGACATAAAAAGTAAAATCACCAGTAAAACTCGCGCGATCGTACTGATCAACCCTAACAACCCAACCGGCGCAGTTTACGACAAAGCCCTTTTACAAGATGTGGTTGAAGTCGCCCGCGAACACGGACTTGTTGTATTTAGCGACGAGATTTACGACAAAATTCTTTACGATGAAGCAAAACACACCAGTATTGCTTCACTGGCTGACGATGTTTTTTTTGTTACCTTTGGCGGTTTAAGCAAAAACTACCGTGTGGCGGGCTTTCGTTCAGGTTGGCTAGTTGTCAGCGGCAATAAGCGCCTGGCGTCGGACTATATTGAAGGGCTTAATATCCTATCTTCCATGCGGATGTGCGCTAACGTACCGTGTCAAAGTGCTATTCAAACTGCATTAGGCGGCTATCAAAGCATTGACGACTTGGTGAAAGAAAACGGGCGCCTTCGCATTCAGCGCGACGTCACTACAGATATGCTAAACGGCATTGACGGTATTTCGTGCGTTAAACCTAAAGGTGCCATGTATTGTTTCGCCAAAGTAGATGAAAAGAAATTCAACATTCAAAATGATGAACAAATGGTGCTGGACTTATTAAGCTCTGAAAAAATTCTGCTGGTACACGGTCGCGCGTTTAACCTGACCGAAGGCACGTACTTTCGATTAGTATTTTTACCGCACAGCGATGTATTGGTGCCTGCTCTGCATCGTATTGGCAACTTCTTTAGAACGTATAAGCAAGGGGCGTAATGTGTCTGATAAAAGTCACTTTTTTGCGCACCTGGCGCGCTTAAAGCTTATTAATCGCTGGCCGCTAATGCACAACGTGCGCACAGAAAATGTGCAGGAGCACAGTTTGCAGGTGGCCATGGTTGCCCACGCACTTGCTTTAATAAAAAATAAGTTTTTTGGCGGCACACTAAACCCTGATCGTATTGCTACCATGGCAATATTTCACGACGTGTCGGAGGTACTCACCGGAGACCTCCCTACCCCAGTGAAATACTTTAACCCTGCGATTAAAGAAGAATATAAAAAGATCGAAAAAATTGCAGAGAACAAGCTAATTGAAATGGCACCAGAGGCATTTCGAGAAGACTATGCGGCGCTTATTGATCATCACTACCATAGTGAAGAAGAAGCTTTTATTGTGAAAGCAGCAGACGTACTTTGCGCTTATCTAAAAACGCTTGAAGAATTAGCTGCTGGTAACCAAGAGTTTAAGCTGGCTAAAAAACGATTAGATAAAACCCTTAAAGAGTATCATTCTGAAGAAGTAGACTACTTCTTAACGCGTTACGTACCAAGCTTTTCTTTAAGTCTTGATGAAATTACGCAAGACGATATGTGAGCAAGGCGATTAACAGCGCTTAAATCACTATACTGACGAATAGAAGTAGCATACACAGCAAGGCAGCGAGGTTTTTTTGGCAACAAGCGATTGGGAATTAGCATTACACGAGCGTCGTTTACCCCGCAGTGAAACAAGAGACGGCGATCACCGCAATCCGTATCAACGTGATAAAGCACGCGTTCTTCATAGCGCCGCCTTTCGTAGATTACAGGCAAAAACGCAAGTGCTCGGTGTGGGGCTGAGCGACTTCTATCGCACTCGATTAACCCACTCTCTAGAAGCCGCCCAAATTGGCACCGGTATTACTGCCCAACTTTGGGTGAAATTTCCAGATATCGCCACGACGTTAGCGCTTGATCCTACGTTAATCGAAACCCTCTGCTTGGCTCACGATATTGGTCATCCCCCATTCGGCCATGGTGGTGAAATTGCGCTTAATTACATGATGCACCAATACGGCGGGTTTGAAGGAAACGGACAAACTTTTAGGATCATCACTCAGCTAGAGCCCTATACCGCCGAACACGGCATGAATTTATGCAGAAGAAGCGTGTTAGGCTTGGTTAAATATCCAAACTTTATCGATGCCCTTCATAGTAAAGGACCTACGCCAGAGCGCCCTGTTTCACTTCGTCAGGTAAAGGCCCACGACTGGCATCCGCCAAAAGGTCTGTTTCGCTGCGATGAGCCCCTATTCGACTGGCTACTTGCGCCATTTAGCAATGAAGATAAAGATGGGTTTATGCAGTTTACTGCAAAACTGAATGCACACAGTAAAACGCAATTTAAATCGTTCGACTGCTCAATTATGGAACTGTCTGACGATATCGCCTATGGCATTCACGACTTAGAAGATGCCATTGTAATGGATATGGTCGACAAGCATCATTTTGTCGAGGATGTAACCACCCCGCTAAAAGCGCTAGATGTACCGTGGCTGTCAGACAATATAGAAGTGCTAACCAATAAGCTATTTAGCGCTGCACATCACGAAAGGAAAAATGCCATAGGCGCGCTGGTAAATAGCTTTATTACAGCTATTGAAATAAAAGGCGTTGAGGGTTTCGCTCACCCGTTACTGGCGTTCAACGCCGTAATGCCTGAACATTTTGCACAAGCCTTGGAGCTTTTCAAACGCTTTGTGTTTAACAAAGTAATACGCCGCCCCGATGTGCAGCTTCTTGAATACAAAGGACAGCTGGTGGTTATGGAGCTTTTTGAAGCCTTTGCATCAGATCCTGACCGCTTACTTCCCGAAAACACCCAAGTTCGCTGGCGTAAGGCCTGTGAGAGCGGCAATGGTATGCGCGTTCTCGCCGACTATATATCGGGTATGACCGATGAATTCGCATCTCGCCTATACAGTAATATCTTTTCACCTAAACAAGGCGGTATTCAAGATAGTCTGCATATGTAGATTGTTTTGTTTTTCCAAATTAATTGAAATGAAAAGACCGTACTCTCGGTCTTTTTTATTATGTTGAACTTACTCGTTACATTAACGTAGCTAAATGTACTGGGCGAAGTGACGACCATTTCTCATAGTCTTATCATAATTTAGGTGACGTAATGCCAAAACCATTTAAACCCTCAGTAAAATTAACTGATAACGACGTAACCAATGAAGGCGTTTATATGAATCGCCGTTCATTGCTCAAATCTATGGGCTTTGTGGGAGCGTCTACGCTGTTGGCGAAGTCGGCAGGCGCTGCCGGTTGGTTTTGGGAAGATGAAGAAGAGAAGGCAGCGTTTAAGGGAAAGGCGCTGGAGTTTAGTCAGCCCCCTAAGTTTCAAATAACGGAAACCCAAACGCCTGAAGATAAAGTGACCAGCTACAACAACTTCTATGAGTTTGGCACATCTAAAGATGCACCAGCCAAAAATGCGACTGAATTTCAAACTAATCCATGGACGTTAAAAGTTGACGGGATGGTTAAAAACCCCATTGAGCTTGATCACGATGCCTTAACAAAGCGTTTTCCCCTTGAAGAACGCATTTACCGCTTGCGCTGTGTGGAAGCATGGTCGATGGTGGTGCCTTGGATTGGGTTTGAGTTGGGGGCGTTGTTAAAACAAGCCGAGCCATTAATGTCAGCCAAGTACGTGGCGTTTGAAACCCTATACGACCCTGAGCAAATGCCCGGTCAACGAAGCCGCTTTACCGGTGGTGGTATTGATTACCCTTACGTAGAGGGTTTGCGTCTTGACGAAGCCATGCACCCGTTAACGCTCATGTCGGTTGGTCTTTACGGGAAGACCTTGCCACCTCAAAACGGTGCGCCTATCAGGCTTGTTGTACCGTGGAAGTATGGTTTTAAGAGCATTAAGTCTATTGTCAGAATTCGCCTTACCGATAAGAAACCGCCTACCACATGGAATCGACTGGCCGCCAACGAGTATGGCTTTTACGCCAACGTGAATCCAAACGTGTCGCACCCAAGGTGGAGCCAGGCCAGCGAGCGTAGAATAACCACAGGTGGGCTACTCGCCAGAAATCGCATCGACACCCAAATGTTCAACGGTTACAGCGAAGTCGCGCCGCTATACAAAGATATGGACTTATCCCGTTATTACTAGCTGGTACGTTTTATAGGGCTACGAGCAAATAGCTAGCCCTTCTAACCAATATCTCATGACCGAAGCTATTAAACATTATTATTAAGTTGTTCATTTAATGCCGTTAAGAAAAAAACCATTTCGACTCTCTGTTTGGCAACGCCGCAGCCTAAAAGGTCTTATTCACCTTTTCGCATTGGGCTATCTCGCCTGGTTGTTTTTTGCAGGGGTAACCGATCAGCTTGGTCCAGACCCTGTAAACACGCTCATCAATGAGACTGGAACCTGGGCAATTCACTTTCTTTTACTAACGCTTACTCTTAGCCCACTTGCTAAATGGCTACCAAGCCCAGAACCGATGCAATTCAGACGTATGATTGGCGTATACACCTTTGTGTACGCCTTCGCACACCTGCTCACTTACATTGTGTTTGAACTCCAGCTTGATATGGCACTAGTGGCTAGCGAGATAGTAAGCAGGCCTTACATCATTGTTGGCATGGCAGCGTTACTTCTTCTTTTTGCTCTCACCGCTACGTCGTTCAAGCGTATCCAGCGCAACATGGGAAAAAAGTGGCAGAAGCTTCACAACAGCATTTACCTGATCTTGCCCCTTGCACTACTTCATTTCAGCTGGTCGCAGAAGACGTTTTGGCAAGAGCCCGTTTGGTATTGGATGATTGGACTGATATTAATGAGCCCAAGAATGAAGCTGTGGTATGTGACGTATCAGAAGAAAAGTCAAAAGAAGTCGAGAGACAAAAACGCAGTGGCGTGAGAAAACTAAAGTCGAAAACCTTTTAAACAAGTACGTAAAGCAGCGCAGCATAACGCGCTGTTTTACTAAGCGTTACCGCGAGAATAAAAAACCAAAACGGGCTTCTAAGTACACCTGCTACTAAAGTAATAGGGTCGCCAATAATAGGTACCCAGCATAAAAACAAGCTCCACTTCCCCCACTTTGTAAAGGTGTAACTTGCACGGTTAAACGCCGCTTCGCTCACTTTTAACTTATCGGTCGCAATTTCTTTTCCGAACTTGAAGCCCAATGCATAATTAACCACCGAGCCGAGTACATTTCCTAACGAAGCAACAACAAGCAACAACAACCAGCTCAACCCACTACTGTATAAAGCACTAAGCACAATTTCAGAACTAAAAGGCAATATAGTGGCAGCCAAAAATGCCGATAAGAACATCCCCAAGTAGCCTAAATGTATTAATGCGCTCAACGCTCCTCCAGCTTTATACAGTAGTTTTCTATGTAAGATTCTCGCGCATCTTACCTTAATCGGAGTATGAATACTTCCTTCAGAATTCGAAAGCACAAAAAAACCATTATCTTTTATATAGTTACTGACAAAGCACCAATTTGTGTGAAAAAAGTACAACTAAATACTTGCCAAATCCCTCTTTTATGAATACTGTATACACATTCACACTGTATAAATAACCAGTATCAATTAATAACAATATTCCTGAAGTTCGATTTATGAACTTAAGGGCAAATGCATAAAGGGTTTTACTATGAACACATCTTCAGTTTCACGATTCAATGCTTTACGCGCTTCGGTTTCAAATGTTGTTCAACTACCTTTGCCGATAGAAGGGTTTCCAGGCGAAAAACAAGGTAATGGAAAAGGAACTAACGACAAAGGTTGGAATTATCTGCTTTCAAATACGGTGTCGTTTTCTAAATCTGTAGATCACGCTATCCGTATTCAGAAACCTGAAAAAGAAAAAATGCCCGAATGGATCAGTAAGCTGATTACAGGTGGCCAGTGTAAAACACTGTATGTGGAAAACATTGATTTAGACCTTCAACCAACCGATAGTGAAATGATCAGAAAGCTGTGTGAGCTTTACTCTGTCAGCCTGGTGAATGTACGTGTTAACAGCATTAATGACGAACAAAACGTAGCATTAGGTCCTTGGTAATACAAAGCCTGTTTATGCTTACATCTTACGTTTGCCTGAGTAGCGGTGCGTAAACAAAACCTAAATATTTATTTTCATACAACTCTTTGGCGTGGAATCTCTGACATGTACCCTTTGGCATGGACCGCCAAGGAATCTTTGAATATCGGCAACATTTACGTTTAAAAAAGTTGGGGCTCACGCAACTTATACTTATACTGTAGCGCTTTGTTTTACTCTTAAACTGCGAGTTGTCTTATGCGCTGTTACTGTTGCTCATCAAAATCCTTCGACGAATGCTGCGAGCCTTTTATTAAGGGTGATAAACACCCTAGTTCTGCAGAGCAACTTATGCGCTCCCGGTTTTCAGCCTACGCCACAGCACATTATCAATATATTCTTGAAACCTACACCAAAGAAAAGCAGCAGGGTCTCTCTGTAGAGGATTTGGCGCAAAGCGCACAAGGTGCGACATGGTTCGCACTTAAAGTACACCCCACTCTAGCGGCTAGCTCCGTAGATAGCTTGGTAGGTAACTTGGTCAGTAGTACTGAAGATAGTTCGATAGACAGTACTGTACATGCCGACGCTAAAGTCGAAGCAGTAACCAACGCCGAGCCAATCTCTAAGACTAATTTAAAGTCCATCTCCAAACCCATCACCAAACCCATCACCAAACCCATCACCAAACCCAATAATGCCATTGTTGAATTCACTGCTTACTATTTTGAAAATAAAAGTATGTATCAGCTTCACGAAACGTCGAATTTTAGTGTTGAAGACGGTAAGTGGCGTTATCACGACGGCGTATTACACGACGACTGCGGCAAAATTAAATACGGGAGAAACCTACCTTGTGTTTGCGGTAGCAACAAAAAATTCAAACAGTGCTGCGCAACTAAGAGCCGCTAACCCAATTGCAATAACTAACTGTACTCCCTTCCCTGCGTATCTTGATTGTTCACCTTTCCTTTAATTTAAAATTAAAGGTGAATAGAATACGTATGCATGATGTTTATTATTTGTAAACAAAATGTAAGCATTATTTTCATCTTTTATCTCGCTCCCACATAAAATAGGACACACTATGAAGATGAAGAAACATGCGGCAGGCGTTTTAATAGGCGCAGCACTGAGTACATTAAGTTATCAAAGCTATGCCGACGTTATACTACACGCATTTAACTGGACCTACGACGACGTAGCCGCAAAAGCCCAGGAAATTGCGGATCTTGGTTACACCAAAGTACTTGTTTCACCTGCTTATAAATCGACAGGTGACCAGTGGTGGGCGCGATATCAACCACAGGACTATCGAGTTATTGATAACCCACTTGGTGACACTGCTGACTTTCAAGTGATGGTTAATGCATTAAATGCCAAAGGTGTAGAGACCTATGCGGATATTGTCTTTAATCATATGGCGAACGAAGCATGGAAACGTTCAGACTTAAACTACCCCGGAAGTGAAGTACTACAGCAATACTCATCAAATCAGGGATACTACAATGGCATCACATTATTTGGTGATGTAAGTAGCGGCCTTTTTGGCGGTGGTGACTTCCACGGTACGTATGATCAAGGTGGTCCTAAGTGCATTAGTAACTACAGCGACGTGGGCGATGTTCAGTACAATAGATTATGCGGCGCCGCGCCAGATCCTGGCTTGCCCGACCTAGACCCCAATAATTGGGTAGTAGCCCAGCAAAAAGCGTATCTTCAGGCGTTAAAAGACATGGGTGTAACCGGTTTCCGCGTTGATGCTGCAAAGCACATGACCAACTATCATATCAACGCGGTGTTCGACAGCAATATAAAAAACGGCGTGCATGTTTTCGGAGAAATAATTACCACGGGCGGTGCAGGCTCTAGTGAGTATGATAACTTCCTTGCACCTTATTTATCAGCAACAGGTCACTCGGCCTACGACTTCCCGCTTTTCGCGCAAATACGTAGTGCATTTAGCTTCGGTGGTTCGATGAATGCCTTAGTTGACCCAGGTGCGTACGGTCAGGCTTTATCAGGCGACAAGGCCATCACATTTAGTATTACCCACGACATCCCGCTAAACGACGGCTTCCGCTACCAGTTACTTGACCCTACCGACGAACATTTGGCAAATGCCTATGTACTAGGCCGTGACGGTGGTGTTCCATTACTGTACTCAGATAACAATGAAAGTGGTGATAATCGTTGGGTAGATTTGTACAAGCGTGATGACATCAAGGGTATGGTTAAATTCCATAACGGAGTTCAGGGCAGTGGCATGCAAGTGGTAAGTCATAATGACTGCGTTATTTTCTTCAAACGTGACCATCAAGGCGTTGTGGGTATTAATAAATGCGCAGACGGCCAAGATATATGGGTAGATACATCTACGGACAATTTGTGGTGGTATAGAAATTACCGCGATACGTTAAGTAATGATGTGCAATATATTACAACTCAGTGGCACAAGTTCTATGTACCAGGAAGAAGCGCCCGAATGTGGCTTATGGAATAACCCACTGTTAACAAGAAAAGCCTGAACATCGATTGTTCAGGCTTTATTGTTAAGTTACCCACGTGTCAGGCTTGTAGGATCAGGGCACAAGCACCATCTTACCTTTCACTTCCCGGTTCATTACCTTGGCCATGGCTTTCGTTGCTTGTTCTAAGGGTAATGCTTCATCTACGACCACCTTCACCTTACCTTGCACATACCAAGTTAAAAGCTCTTGCATATTTTCCGCAAAGCCTTTTGGATCGTGCTGAGTAAACGAGCCCCAAAATACGCCCATAACCGAATAGCCTTTTACCAACGCTAAATTAACCGGGAATTTCGGGATCTCACCGCCAGCAAAGCCAACCACAAGTAAACGACCTTCCCATGCCATACTGCGGCTGCAAGCGTGGAATGTGTCACCGCCAACGCATTCATAAACTACATCGACACCTTTGCCGCCTGTGACTTCTTTCAGCGTTTCTTTGAGATCTTTTTCTTTGTAGTTAATTAAAACGTCTGCGCCATACTCTTTAGCAAGCGCCAGCTTTTCTTCTGTTGAGCAAACTGCAATAACTTTAGCGCCCATAATCTTGCCTATTTGCACTGCTGCTAAGCCAGTACCACCCGCTGCGCCGGTTACAACCAGTGTTTCGCCTGGCTGCAGTTTTGCGCGCTGCTTTAACGCGTGATGTGCTGTCGCATGCGCAGTTACAAGAGCAGCCCCCTCATTAACATGGATGGGATCAGGTAACGGCATAACATGAGTGGCAGGGATCAGCGCTTTTTCTGCGTAACCACCTAAGTTAGACAACGCAATAACTCGTTGCCCTTCTTTTAAATGGCTTACGCCCTCACCTACTTCAGATATGGTGCCTGCCACTTCATTGCCAGGAATAAACGGGAAGTCTGGCTGCATTTGATACAGACCTTGCACCAATAGTCCGTCTGGAAAGTTCACCCCTGCGGCTTCAACATTTACGACTACATGCCCTTTTTTTACTTGCGGGTCTGCAACGTCTTTAAATTGAAGTTCTTCAAGTGGTCCAAAAGATTCGCATACAATTGCTTTCATACTGTCTCCAGTTGCTTTGTTCGACGAGCACGCTATTGATAGCATGACCTGTCATTAAATAGGTTATATGGCGTTTATTCGCTTTGGTGAATGGTTTGGTTCGCAATTTGCGCCAGAGGTCGCACCATTGCGCCTAATTGCATAGCCTTCTCGCTTGACGCATTGCCATCGTGTGCGCGTTTTACCACGCCTTGTAAAATAGCGGCTAAACGGAAAAAACTAAATGCGAGGTAAAACGTCCAATTGCTAATGGCATCAATACCTCTTCGCTCGCAATACGCATTGATATATTCTTGTTCACTTGGAATGCCTAACTGCTCTCTGTCTAAACCACCTAACCCAGCTGCGTGCGCAATGTCAGAGGGAAGGCGCAACTGCATACATTGGTAAGCCAAATCGGCATACGGATGCCCCAACGTTGATAATTCCCAATCAAGTACTGCGACTACTCTTGGTTTTTTAGGGTCAGACATATCAAACATCATGTTGTCTAAACGAAAATCGCCATGGACCAACGAGACTTGACCATCATCTTTTGGCAGGTTGGCCTCAAGATACTGAATAAGACTTTCAATTTCTTCAACATGCTCAAGTTCAGATGCACGATACTGTTTTGTCCACCTGCTTAGCTGACGTTCAAAGTAGCTGCCAGGCTTTCCATAATCGCGTAAGCCTGCGCTTTCAATATCTACACTGTGAAGCGCTGCAAGCACCCGGTTCATTTCATCATACATGGCACCGCGAGTAGCAGAAGACGCTATTTCAGGCAGTGCACTATTCCAAAAAATGTCACCTTCAACATAGGCCATAATGTAAAACATGCTACCGATTATGCTGGCATCTTCACATAAATGGTACGCTTTGGGCACAGGCACTTCTGAGCCCTGCAACGCATTAATAACGCGAAATTCTCGGTCAACTGCATGGGCCGATTTCAGTAACTTACCCGGAGGTTGACGGCGTAACACGTAGACGCCGTTATCCGTAGTAAGCTTGAACGTCGGGTTCGATTGCCCACCCGCAAATTTCTCAGCACTTTTGACGTGCCCAATACTGGGGCACGCAGAAGATAAATACGAATTCAGCACTGCTAAATCTATGACATGTGGGGCTTTCGCATTGTCTTTAGACACATTCACTCCTTACCCGTAATTTTTTGTATTGTTTATTTACAACACTGACTTATTCAGCGACTGCTTTTTCAGCAATAAGATTACGACCTAACTGCATCATGTGAACCTGATCAGGGCCATCTGCCAGCTTGATAGTACGCGCATAAGCGTACATGGCAGACAATACGAAATCTTGGCTTGTACCTGCAGCGCCGTGCATCTGAATGGCTTGGTCGATAACGTTACAGGCCATAGTAGGTGCAACTATCTTGATAGCAGCGATAAGGTCGCGCGATACTTTGTTGCCATAGCGATCCATCTTATCAGCCGCTTTCAACGTAAGCAGACGCGCCTGTTCAATATCACAGTGCATCTGCGCAATGCTTTCTCTAACCGATTGCTGTTTTGACAACGGTTTGCCAAACGCCACTCGGCTTTCAACTCGTTCACAGGCCATATCGAGCGCGCGCTGTGCACAGCCAATAAGGCGCATACAATGGTGAATACGGCCCGGGCCTAAGCGCCCTTGTGCAATTTCAAAACCACGCCCTTCACCAAGCAGTAAGTTTTCTGACGGTACACGTACGTTTTCAAACAAGACTTCAGCATGACCAATAGGCTCGTCGTAATAGCCCATTGCTGCCATTGGGCGAACAATAGTTACACCCTTGGTGTCCATAGGAACTAAGATTTGAGACTGCTGCTGGTGACGAGGCGCATCGAAATCAGTTTTGCCCATTACCACCATAATCTTACAGTTTTCATTCATAGCACCGCTGGTGTACCACTTACGGCCGTTGATAACGTATTCATCACCATCGCGCTTGATGGAAGTTTCGATGTTAGTCGCGTCACTTGATGCCACTGCAGGCTCTGTCATAGCAAAGGCTGAGCGTATTTCCCCGTTTAAGAGAGGCTCTAACCACTGCTTTTTCTGACTCTCGTTACCGTATTTCGCAAGCACTTCCATATTGCCGGTATCTGGCGCACTACAGTTGAAGATTTCAGAGCTAAACAAAACTCTGCCCATTTCTTCACAAAGTGGTGCATACTCTGCGTTAGTCAAGCCCGCGCCATATGGCTTATATTCTTCAGGTAAAAATAGATTCCAAAGACCCGCTTCTTTTGCACGCTTTTTCAATGTATGCATCATTTCAGGCGTTTTCCAACGACCTTCGCCATTGTTGGCAGAGCCATTTTCTACGGCGTGAATGTATTCCTTTTCAATTGGATACACTTCTTCTTTCATAAACGCTTTTAGTTTTTCTAAAAGTGCTTGGGTCTTTTCATTATATTCAAAGTTCATAACTGCCCCATTTAGCTGTAGGTAATGGCGTGTAACCTGTCAATCACATCCAGGTGAGGTACGCTGTTGAAGTTATTAAGGTGAACGCCTCGCGCATTGGCAAAGCATTGAGAAAAACTGGCATTACGGATCTGCAAATTCATATTGACAACGGTGGCCGCATCGTAGCCAAGAATGTGTTTAAGCATCATGGCAATTGCGCCGCCCGAGCTCACAACAAGTACGCGCTTCGCATCTATACTTTGAAGATGCGTGAGCATACTGTGAACTCTGTCTTCGAACTGACCCCATGTTTCATCAAGGAGTTCATGCGCCAATTCGTCTTGCGACCAGGCAAGCATTGCTTTTTTTAGCAATCGGTAATATTCAGAAGGCGAAGCACCTTCAGGTACTTTTGCTTCTGGGTAGCGTGTTAAATAGGCGGTAGCCACTGCCTGAAAATTGAACTCATTCAGGGCGCTATTCACCGTAACTTCAGGTAGCGTATAGTCTTCAGTAGCAATACCCGAGGCAATACCTTCTTTGGTTTCGTGATGCCTAACCATGTCGCCAGAGAAAACTGCATCAAATTCAACATTGCGATGCTTGAAATAGTCACCAAGCCAAATGGCCTGTTGCCCACCCAGTTCACTAAGTTTGTCATAGTTCGCTTTGCCAAAAGACGCTTGACCATGTCGCACTAAATAGATGTCTGTCATACCGCTGCCTGATGTTATTAATATGTTAACTTTCAACCAACATACTAAGGAAAACAGCGATATAAGTTTAATTGATATTTTGAATGAGTATGCATCATGTGAAACTATTCACTGCCAATTATCTGGTCGCTTTTTGCACGTTGCGAACAAAATTTGACATGATAGCTTCAAATGCGTGCAATATATGTTCATTAGATTGTATAGTGAAAAAGCACTACACGACGTCATAGGGAAGTTGGCGTATTTAAAATGTAAAGGACTGTACGCATTTGGACGCGACCTTGTCGTGATTAATTTTGTTTAAAGCCCCCGCTTTTGAAAAATAAAAAGAACCAAAATGAAGTCACTTACACACGCTTTGTCTTGTAATAGCTTAAGCATATCTACACCCCAAAACGTCATTACCCGTTGCCAATGTAGTTCGCCGTTTATTGCCTCTATTGTCTCGTCGACACTTGCTTTGGCTCCCCACGCTCACGCCGATGAGAATGCTCTATCTACTCCGCATAACAAAAAGGCGCTGGAACACATTGTTGTACAGGCGCAAAAGACCAGTCAAAACTTGCAAGATGTGCCTGTTGCGGTCACTGCGCTTTCAGGTCAAGACCTAGTTGAAACCGTAAGCCGAGATGTGTTTGACCTGCAAAACTACGTACCTGCTTTTGGCGCGTTTCAAAATCAAAGCGTAACAAATTCAGGGTTTTCAATACGCGGCATTGGCACGTCTTCACAAAACTTCGGCTTCGAGTCTTCGGTGGGTTTATACGTAGATGGTGTGTACCGTGCACGACAAAACGCGTTAATTAACGACTTAGTCGATATTGAATCTATTGAAGTGTTGCGTGGGCCACAGGGCACACTATTCGGAAAGAATACCGCCGCTGGCGCAATGACGTTAACGACGGTCGCACCTTCACACGACGAGCGCGACGGCTTTGCCGAAGCCATCATCGGCAATGATAACTTGGTTCGTTTAAGCGCTGGCTCGTCGTTTTCGCTTATCGACGATGTACTTGCCATGCGAGTATCTGGCTTTAGTTCTCACAGTGACGGTTTCATTACCGACGAGCGCAGCGGACAAACCCTAAATAACCGTAACCGTTCTGCGATAAAAGCACAGCTGCTTTACACTCCAACAGCTGACATTAGCGTACGGCTTATCGCTGATTACGGCGAGCTAGACGAACGGTGCTGCGGCGCACTAACTTTTCAAAACAATATTCAGGCTAATGACATAGCGGGTAAATTGGGTACTGATGCGCTGCTGCTAGAACCGCCGTTTAATGCAACTATTTACGGGCGCGATAACTTTTATGACTATAAAACCTCGCTGTCGCAAACTCCCCTTTCAAAAATGAAAGACAAAGGACTATCAGTTCAAGTAGATGTGGCTTTAAACAAAGCATGGGATTTAGTGAGCATAAGCGCGTACCGCGCGTTTGACAGCTTAGATACGGTAGATACCGACTTTTCTGATGCGGACCTTCTTACTGCCACTAACGACGCCAAGCAGCAGTCGTTTTCTCAAGAAATTAGATTACATTACACCAGTGAAGATGTGCGCGGTTTAATAGGTGTTTACTATTACAGCCAAAACTTAGATCTAACCTTTGATACTACCACGCAAGATGATTTTAGTGCGTTCTTTAATGCCGCCGCGCCCGATCTGCTGCCTTTGGCTAACGCCATCAACGAGCTATCTGCAGTTACATCAGGCTTTATTGCGCCTGCTGCAGCACCCGCGCCTTCCGGTACTGCTTTCGCGCACAGCGCCTATCAAGAGCAAGACAGTATTGCTTTATTCTCTCAGCTGGATTGGCTGTTAAACAGTGATTTCACCTTAACAACGGGCTTACGCTATACTCGCGAAGAAAAGTCGATTGTCGGAGCCTACGATGAGCAAGGGCCTGGTATTGACGGACTAACTCAAGACCCAGCGCAATGGCCTAATGTAGGTCGTGCTGTAGTTGGGTTACAAAACATCGCTGCTGCGTTAGCGGCGGGACAAGCCCCTACAGCACAGTCCCTTAACGCTATCGCACCATTTCAACAAGCGGGTTGGGGGTATTTTTTCTTGGGATCTGCAGCGGTTATGCCGCGACCTGACTTAAACGAAGAGCTTGATGATTCACAGTTAACCGGCACGGTAAAACTGGCTTATCACCCTAATGACAACACGCTAACGTACGCCAGTTTTGCGACTGGTTACAAAGCGGGCGGTACGAATACCGACAGAATTTTACCTTCGCTTAGCCCGCTTTTTGATGCTGAAAAATCGCGAAGTGCTGAAATAGGTGTAAAACACGATTTTGAAGAATACGGCGTGCGCGTAAATGCTGCGGCGCACTATACACAAATTAGCGACTTTCAGGCGACGACCTTTACCGGAACGGGGTTCAACCTGCAAAATGCGGGCGATATCATAGTAAAAGGCATAGAGCTTGAAGCCACATGGCTAATGACAGAAAGCACCGAATTACATGCAGTTGCGTCGCGCACATTGGCGAATTTTGATGAGTTTAAACGCGGTACCTGTTGGGTAGCGTACACGTGGCACACCGGCATTGACGACCCGGGCCGTGTGGAGCCAACCGACCCGTTCTGTTCAAGAGACGGTGACCGCGTAGGCTTCGAGCCTCAGAACTCACTGTCTCTTATGCTGAATCACTATTTCGAAGTTGGGAATTATCCTGCCTCCGCCAGTATTGACTACCAATACACGGGCGACGTATTTCTTGATGATGCGAACGACCCGTACAAGTACGCTGACGACTTTTCATTATTTAACGTTCGCGTAAGTTTCACTATCCCACAATGGGATAGCGAAATTATTGCGTGGTCGCGCAACGTTTTCGATGAAGAGTACGTTGCACGAAGTGGCTTTGATGTACCCGTACAAACCGGAAAGATCATGGCCTACCCAGGCGCGCCTAGAAGCTTTGGCGTTACCTTCAGAAAGTCTTTCTAACGCTTTAAATGCGTAGGTTTGGTATGAAACACCGCATGGCACTGAGTAATAACAGACAGCGCTATATGCTCTGGTAGCTCACCACCAATGTCGAAACCAGCGGGGCTTGCAAAATACTGAGTAAAGTTGGTATCGCCAAGCCCGGCTAAATCCATAATTTCCTGCTTACGGTGCAGTGGCCCGAGCATTGCCGTATAGGTTAACGATTGCTTGCTAAGCACCTGCAGCGCCTTTGCATCAATTTCTCGATGATGGGACATAAGCACCGCCGCTTGAATGTTATGTTCGCCCATGTGAAGACGTAAGCCTTCAGTAGACGGGTCTTCAATCAAGTAATTTACCTCGGGAAAATGTTCAAGTCTTGCTTGTGCAGGCCTTGGATCCCAAAGACTTACTAAATAGCCCTGCAAACTAGCAAGCTTGGTCATAAAGGTAGCGTCGTACCCACCTCCAACAACAAGTAGGTGGATAGGCGGCAGCATCAAAACCGACAACATGCGCTTGCCATCAACGGTGTCTAGCACAGCTTTTCTAGGTTTAGCAGAATGGTCTTCCAATTCCGTGCAATCACCCAAAGTACCGTCTACAGCGCAGCGCCACTCACACGCTTTTCCGTTTGATAAGCTTTTGCTAACCACATCCAACGATAAATACTGGTTACTCTCGTTAACTGGTACAAGTGCTAAGTGCACCACACCGCCGCATCCAACACCAAGTTTAAACGCGATGTCTTCTTCATCTTCGTCATCGTAAACCGCGGTACGACTAACGCCGTCGGTCATTACTCGCTGGGCTTTTTTAACGATGTCACTTTCTAAGCAGCCGCCGCTTAATATACCTAGCTGATGCCCTGCATCACTAAACAACATCATGGCGCCTGCTTTGCGGTAGCATGAGCCTTCGGTTTTAAAAATAAAACCTAACACCCACTTATGCTTGTTTTTAAGTGGAAGCCACTGGGCCAACAAATAGTTAACGTGATTACTCATAACTACCTCTAAATCCGTTTAACCTGTTTATTGCTGTGATGCCGCTTGGGCAATAAATGCTGCCAATGTAGCTGGCTCTTGTGCCCCGGCTACGCCCTGATTGCCAATGACAAAAGTAGGCACACTCTGAATACCACGCTGTATCCAAATAGTTTCTTCCTCACGCACTGCTTGCGCGTATTTTTCACTTTTAAGCGCTTGTTCCGTATCAGCTTTATCAAGACCAACAGCCTGTGCCAACGCTACTAAAACACCTAAATCATTAATGTTTTTACCGTCTGTGAAGTAGGCATTAAATAAGGCCAGCTTCATTTCTTCTTCAAGGCCGTTTTCTGTAGCAAAGTGAATAAGCTGATGGGCCTTAAACGTGTTCTGCATGCGAGAGTCGTCAGTAAAGTTAAACGAAAAGCCTAATTGCTCGCCCGCTTCTACTAACCGCGCTCTGTTCTGCGCGCTTTGCTGTTCACTAATGCCGTACTTTCCCATTATGTGCTCGCGAAGGTTTTGCCCTTCTTCTGGCATATTGGGGTTTAGCTCGAACGGGTGAAACTTAATATCCACTTCAATGTTATCAAGGGTTTTAATGGCTTCTTGCAAACGCTGGTACCCAACAATACACCATGGACATACCACGTCAGAAACCATATTAACTGTTACACTCTGCATACCGCTCGCACTTTGTACACCTTGCTCATTTGCTGCCATGATAGGCCTCGCTTTATTGAATTCATGAAGATATAAGGGCTTAGATAAGGTTACAAAAAGAAACTTCAACCCCAAACTGCGATTATTTCGTCGCAGTTACATCAGTTTCTGCTGTGACTTTTTTTGTCGTGCCCATTGTGGTGCTGTAAAGCGTGGAAAGTTTTTCAAGGGCTGAGTGTGCCCATATTTCATAGCCTTTCGTGGAGGGATGAAAGCCATCTTCTGCCATCAAACCACTTTGCTGAATATCCGTCATAGTTCCGCTCACATTAAGTGCACTAACATGTAATATGTCTGCGTTAGCTAGGTCTGTTACGCTATCAGCCAAAGCTTGGTTTAGTAGCCACGCACGGTAACCTAATAGTGCACGCAAAGGTTGCGGAAGCGCAGGAAAGCAATGAATTGGCGGTAGCGCAGTAAACAGTATTGTTTCGCACCCAAATTTATCTGACAGTAGCGTACTCATAGCATCGATGTTTTGTCGCCACCGTTTCAACGGTACAAATTTGGTCACGTCGTTAACACCAATAGAGACGAGCACCGACGAAAAGTGCTCGGCAGGCATTTCATGAAGAAGCTTGAGCACATCTTCACTTTTAAAACCTGTTTTAGCATTCAACGTCACTCGCGTTGGCCCATGCTTAACAAGGTTTGAGTACAGCAGACCTGTGAGTGCCCCCATTTGCGTCGTTGCACCAACACCCGCGGCAGCAGAATCGCCTATAACCAAAACGTTATTAGTTAGCAGCAATTTACTATCGGCTGAGGCTAATACCCGCTCGCCGTCAGGCTCTGGCAGTACAGCTGTCTTTTTCCTCACCCACAATGCTTGAAGCAAAATGACTGGAAGAAGTAAAACAATTATCAGGTTTAATACCAAAACCTTGAAGTAGATCAAATCAGCCTCCTAAGCAATTCATTAAGCTTTAACCATCGAATTGAATTCGCGCCTAGATATCTACATATAAGTGCAGAGCCAATATGACTATAATTGCCGTACAACAACGCCCCGTATCAACCATTACCAAGTATGCGTTGAATGCTCCTCGCTATACCTCTTACCCTACTGCACTTAAATTTGAACCGCTACAAGATGACATACTTCCACAAGCACTTGCAGTGTCAAAAGCGCCGGCAGTAAGTCTCTACATGCACATTCCATTTTGCAAAACGCTGTGCTACTACTGTGGCTGCAATAAAATGGTGACGCGTCACAATGAAAAAGCGGACGAATATTTAGATTACATAGAAAAAGAAATCCTGTCTAAGCGTTATTTAACTGACGGCAGGCGTGCAGTTTCTCTGCACTTGGGTGGCGGTTCACCCAGTTTTTTGAGCGAGACTCAGCATACTTATTTAATGTACCTGCTTAAGAAACACTTTACCTTTGAAGCAGGTGCTGAACTGTCAATTGAGTTAGATCCCAGAAATATCGATAAACACTATCTTCAAAACTTAAAATGTCTCGGCTACACACGCATTAGCTTTGGTTTACAAGATACTGATTACAATGTTCAGAAAACCATAAATCGTGTACAAAGCACGTCTCACATTGCCGATTTAGTATTCGAGGCTCGGTCGCTGGGTTTCGCCTCAGTTAACTTAGATCTAATTTATGGTTTACCAAATCAGTCAATTGAAACGTTCTCATCAACCATCGCCGCGACAAAAGCCATGATGCCAGATCGTATTTCGCTTTTTAGCTATGCACACCTTCCCGAGAGGTTCGCAGCGCAGCGTAAATTTGCTGAAGAAACACTGCCAAGTAGTGAAGAAAAAGCGGCGCTTTACAAGCTTGCCGTTAACAGCTTTACAAACATAGGTTATGAAATGATTGGTCTTGATCATTTTGCCTTAAGCAAAGACTCCTTAGCCATTGCGAAAAATAAAGGCGAGCTTCACCGTAACTTTCAAGGGTATACCTTACGTGGCGACACCGACCTTATAGGGTTCGGCGTATCAGCCATTAGCACGGTAGGTAACGCCTTTGCGCAAAATGCTAAGGAGCTAAAAGAATATTACAGTCGGTTAGACAACCACCAGCCCAATGCGAAGGTTGGGCTGTCATTAAGTGCCGACGACCTGATTCGCAGAGACGTGATTTCTAGCTTAATGTGCAATTTAGCGGTAGACAAGCAAGCAATTGCCGACAAGCACCACATCACTTTTGATGAATACTTTGCTTCAGCCTTAAACAACCTTGAAGAACTTAAAGAAGACGGGCTTATCGAAATGACACCTCGGTATATTCGAGTGCCAGAGCCTGCTCGTATTTACATTCGGGCTATTTGTGCCCGTTTCGACGCTTATTTGAACGCAAGTGAAATACTCAGTAGCTACTCCAAAGCCATTTAAACCTAGGGCAGTTTAAACCGCGCAATCACTTGCATCCCTACATCAAGCTTAAGACGCGATAGAGAGATACAGCTAATGCTGGCATAAAGGGTTTGGTTACTGTTTAATACATCAAGTTTTAACAGCACTTTCGCGCTGTTTACGGTCGCTAACTTTTTAGAGGTTAGCTTTGTATCTGTAAGTTCTGTATCGGCGTTATTTTCAGGCTCGTTCAAGGGGCTGAGTGGATTCGCCACGGGTTCGATGCTAGATATAACACATGGCAGCGCATTTAAAATACTGATTGTGCTGGCATTGCCAAAGTCAGCAACATTAGTATCGATACTTACATCACAAGCTTTAACTGCAAAACGAACAAAAACTTGCTCACCGCTTTGCTGAGGCAAATAGGACACTGATTCTGCAGTGACGAATATCTCGTGCCCCGCTACCTCAACGCGCTCAATGCCGTTTTCCGACTGGCACTGCTCATTGCCTTGTAAGGTTAGAACATTTTGATCTTGTTGCGTTTGGCTACCGTGTTTGTAGCTGACAACGGCGTTTTGTGACTGGTTACTGTCGTGTGCGTCGCTTTGCGCAGTAACTTTAAATCCCTCAAGTACGCTAGACGGTGTCGCAAATCCTTCTTTTTCGAATACTTGAGTCAAAACATCGCGCGTTTTTCCACAAAGCTTGGTGCGGCCTTGGTCAATAAAAACCAACTCATCGCTGAACAAGGTAAGGTCATCTAAATCGTGAGAAATAACAAGGCAGGTGAGCTTCCCCGACACACACAAATTGTTCAAAAACTGGTAAATTTTGCGACGGGTGAAGATATCAATTGCGCTTAACGATTCATCTAGCAATAACACATCTGGCCCATTGACCAACGCCCGTGCAATCGCGACCCGCTGCGCTTCACCACCAGAAAGCGCTTGAACTGGCTTATCGATTAAATGTTCGCAATAACAGCCGCGCAAACACGCATCGATAGACATTGCATTAGGGCTTGCGTGACGCTGCGCAAGGGCTAAATTACCGCGCACATCGGTATGGGGAAATAGCATGGGCTGCTGAAAAACGATGCCGACCTTTTGAGAGGTCCACGGCGTTTGCACACTTGCGCTTTTTTCTACGCCAGCTAGGGCGCGAAACAAGCTGCTTTTTCCCGCACCTGATGGACCGGTAATCCCAATGAATCGGCTTTGTGGCTGCAATGAGATTTGTGCGTTAATGCGATTTGGTAGTAGCGCAGATATTTGCATGTTAACGCGCCTCATCACTTTGTGTGATACCGTTAAAGCGATAGAGCGCCGCGAGCATCACGAATGAAAAAACCAGAAGGGCCAACGCAAGGTTGTGTGCACTGTTATATTCCAACGCTTCTACCTGTTCATATAGCGCGATAGACAGCACCTGAGTTTCTCCAGGAATATTGCCTCCTATCATTAGTACTACGCCAAACTCGCCTATGGTATGGGCAAAGCTTAAGCCTAATGCCACTACAATGGGCGCTTTGCTTAAAGGCAGTACTATTTTTATAAAAGCTTCGGTGGCCGAAAAACCCAGCGTTTTTGCTACATCCAAATAACGATTATCTAATTGCGAAAAGCCGCTGTACAAAGGCTGTAGAGCAAAAGGAAGGGAGTAGATGACAGACCCCAATACTAAACCTTCAAAGCTAAATGCTAAATTGCTCCCGGTTAGGCTTTGCCATCCCTGCCCCAACGCACTTTGCGGCGAAAAAGCAATAAGCAAATAAAAACCCAGCACAGTTGGCGGTAACACCAAAGGCAACGCGAGTATCGACATCACCAAAGGCTTAGCTTTGCTCTGCCATTTCGCTAAAAACCACGCTAGCGGCAATGCGATTAACAACAGCAAACCACTGGTTATAAAGGCCAGTTTTAAGGTGAGTAATATGGCTTCAAGTGTCGATGCCCCGAAGAATTCTGTGAGCATACTTAGTTACCTACGCCCGATGCAATGGTAGGTTCATAGCCCCATTCAATTAAGCTGTGCTGCACCCCTTGCGACATTAAATACTGTACGAACAGGCTGGGTGATGACACTCCATTAGCGTCACTCAAACGAAATGCTCTGGTTGGCTCAACGTTGTCGTTGTGAATAGGCTCATCAACTGGCGCTGCCGCATTTTTAATTGGAAGTGGTTCGAACAGATTCGGAGATAATGTAGCTACCGTTTTACTATTAACCACCAACGACTGAATGATGGGTTGATACAAGGTTTCAGGTACTGGGACGATAACCGTAACAGCATCGGCGCTTTTGGTATTCACAACACTGTTAAAATTAGAAGGCAAATTAGAGGATAAGTCTGCGGGCAAATCTAAGGCCAATGAGTACGCAACGAACGCCCCTTTCACGCTGCCGGTGGTATAAAACTGCAAGGTTTGTAGCACGTTTTTACCCATCACTCTGTGAGGTAAAAACTGTTGCCATAAGGATAAGTTTTGCAACGTCTGTTGCGCAGCATCACCATAGGGGGCCAGTTTAGGATTTGCGATAGCTACCTTGTTTTGTGGATTTTCCATTAATTGTACAAGCTGCTTCGACAAGCAATCGGTAAGCTGAACGTTTATTTGTGCAGTGACGTCTCCAGTAGATGAGCGCGCGATTTGCTCGCAATTCCTTTTACCGGATGTTTCATGTGATGCCTCACTTGATAAGTCGCCAGCATAGACAAACGCAAGCTTGCCTTTAGCGTAATCCACCAGATTGCCGTGGTGAACTACGTTGTTATCAACCAACGCTTGCGGCCGAGCGCGATCTGCAGATAGAAAAACGTCGAAGCTAGCACCATGTTGAATTTGCGCATACAAAGTACCGCTAGAAGATACCGTTACCGCGACTTCTATGCCGGTTAGCTCAGTAAACTGCTCGGCAATACTCTTTAGCGGTTTTGCAAAGTTTGCCGCAACGGCTACGTTAATTTTTTCGTCGCGCTTGAAATTTACTGACTGGTTTTGTTTTTCGGCACTAATAACGCTCCCTTCATTTACATTATTATTTGCCGCTTCAAAACTGCTTGCATGTGCCACAGAACTTGAAAAAGCTGTAACGCCTAGGGCTACACTTGCACTTACCAAAATAAGCATGGCCAAGTTAACAAAGCTTGAAAGTCGCATTGCTAAAGAACAAACCATTACTTTTTGCGCATCCACTTAAGTGCCGCTTTATCGTCAGATGCTTTTGCCGCAACCCATTCAGATTTATCGCCCTTAAATTCTTTTTTCCAAAGCGGTACCGACTGTTTAAGCATGTCCATTAAGTAGCAGGCAGCGTCAAACGCCGCCTGGCGGTGGGGAGCGGCGGCACCTACCCATACAATTTGTTCGTTGTTGTGTATGCGCCCTACTCTGTGCAGTGCGCCAGCACTGTTAAGTGAAAAGCGTTCGCTCGCTTGTTCAACCAGAAGCATTAACGCTTTTTCAGTCATGCCCGGGTAATGCTCTAATTCGATGCCGTCTATATCGCCAGCGTTATTAAAGTCTCGCACTAGCCCAGTAAAAGTAACAATCGCGCCGGTGTTGCCGCAGGCCTTCTCATCTGCCGACTGCTTTAGCCTAGCGTACAGCTCGCCTTGGTCGAAATCTTCAACTTGAACTAGCGCGAACATAGCTAGCCCCCTGTCACAGGTGGAAATAGCGCCAGCTCATCGCCGTCGCTAAGTACTGTTTGGAGATCGCAAAGCTCTTGATTACAGGCAGTAAGCACACTGCCCTCTAGGGCTAATGCCCACTTGTCACTACGCGTTTTAAGCTGCGATATCACGGTCTCAATAGTGCTGCTCTCGCTTATATGGAGCGCGATATTGTCCTCTCCAGTAATCTCTCGGGTTTGTGCGAATGTTTTTACCGTTACCTGCATGCTTTGCCTGTTATCTACGTTGTTAAGGTTGCTTTGTGCGCGCTAATTAATCTTTCCAAGCCTCGGAAATACGTTGAGCCTAAAATGCGTTGCTTTTTGAGTGCGTGTACGCTTTATGCACGTCATTGTCTAGCTCACTGGCCTTTCACTGGCCTTTGTGAAAACTAGGTGTCGGACCGCCAGTGGCCTGTCTTACCGCCTTTTTTCTCCAGTACCCGCACCCCTTCCATATGCATGCCAGGGTCGATGGCTTTGCACATATCAAACAAGGTTAATAGCGCCACATTTACACCCGTGAGCGCTTCCATTTCAACGCCGGTTTTACCGCTTAGCTTACAATAGCAGATGGCTTGAATTCGGTTTTGGTCGGCCTGAATGTCAAAGTTTATATCCACCTTTGACAATGCCAATGGGTGACAAAGAGGAATAAGATCGGCGCAGCGTTTCGCCCCTTGAATACCCGCTACACGGGCAACTGCAAATACATCACCTTTTGCAATTTTTGATTCAGAGATTTGGCGAATAACGTCTTCGCTTACGTATAAAAAACCTTCTGCTGTGGCTTCTCGCTTGGTAACGTCTTTGTCGCTAACGTCGACCATATTGGCTTCACCGCCAGCGTTTAAATGGCTAAAGGTACTCATGCTTCTACCAAATGCTTTACGAAATTACACGGTCTAAAGTCGGCATCAAGTTGGCTAGAAATAATTTTTTCCCACGCCGTACGACACGCGCCTGTTGAACCTGGCAGGCAGAAAATAACCGTATTATTAGCAAAGCCCGCTACTGCGCGAGACTGAATGGTTGATGTACCAATCTCTTCATAGCTAATTTGGCGAAATAGCTCGCCAAAGCCGTCAACTTCTTTGTCGAACAATACACTGATGGCCTCTGGCGTTGAGTCGCGGTGGGTGAAACCTGTACCACCGGTAATTAATACGGCGTGAATGTTTTTATCGGCAATCCACTTCGACACCACGGCGCGCTGTTGATAAATATCGTCTTTCACCAAGTCGCGATCATAAAGGTTATGGCCAACCGAGGTAAGCGCCTCTTTCAAGTAGTCTCCCGACTTGTCGTTTTCGAGGGTGCGCGTATCTGAAATAGTGAGTACGGCAATATTAAGGGGTTGGCTGACAACTGACATATGAAATCCTAATTTGATATGCGACATTTTGGCGGTTTTTGATAAAGTACCAGCCAAAATACTATTTGGTAATCACTTTATAAGGGTGCATGCCATGAATTCAACAACTAAGTTGGCATAAACTATGTCTAAAAGCCTAACTAATCAGCAGGCTATGCGTTATAACCGCCACATTGTGCTTCCCAAAGTGGACCTAGACGGTCAAGAAGCGCTGCTAAACGCCAATATTTGTATCATTGGTATTGGCGGGCTTGGCACCGCGGCCGCCACTAACCTTTGCGCCAGTGGCGTGGGCTCTCTTACACTTATCGACCACGACACTGTTGAGGCCACCAACCTGCCAAGGCAAACCTTGTTTAGCGAACAAGATGTAGGAATAAGTAAAGTAGAGGCGGCTAAAGCGCGGCTTACTGCAATAAACAGTGACTGCGACATTACCGTAATGGCAGAACCGTTTTCGGCGCCCAGCTCTACTCAGCTTTCACCAGCATTAAAACAAGCCATAGAGCGAGCTGACGTTGTGCTAGATTGCACCGACAATACAGACTCACGAGATTTAATAAACCTATTTTGTTTTAAACTAAATACTCCGCTAGTATCGGGCGCAGCCATTCGCTTTGAAGGCCAGCTTTTCGTTGCTATACCCGGTGAGAGCCGCTGCTATGCATGCTTACGAACGCTATTTGAATCATCCGATTTAAGCTGTGTTGAGGCAGGTATATTCTCGCCAGTAGTAAATATTGTTGGTACTTACCAAGCAATGCTAGCTATGCAAGTATTGATGGATTTCGATAATATTCCTAAAAACACGTTAATGACGTTTGATGCTCTGTCGCACGAGTGGCGAAACTGGAAGTTACCTAAAGGCGTAGATTGCGAGCTATGTGCTTGTTAAGTTTAGGTGCATTTGCGGCATGAATTCTAAAAACGTGGTTAAAAGCAACAGACTAAAACAAAGAACAAGACAGAAAATAGGTTGATTTAAATGACAACCCAAGTAGTGAAAAAACACATGGTAGTGGCGCAAAACGCGTCTGGACGTAACATGAACGTGCCAATTTATCGAATGAAGGGCGCGCGCCCTGGCCCCACCGTGTATATTCAAAGTTCTATTCACGGCGCTGAAGTGCAAGGCAACGTGGTTATTTACCATCTCATTCAGCGCTTAAAAGACATGGATATTTGCGGCGAAATTATCCTAGTGCCCAACTGTAACCCCATTGGTACTAACATTAAAGCCGGTGAGTACACATTAGGCCGGTTCGATCCTGTGAACGGTACAAACTGGAACCGCGGCTACTTCTTCGATAAAGATGCAGTTGAACATTTCGCCAAAACAGTCACCCGCGAAGAGTCAATTGAAGGCATAAAACAACGTTTTCGTGCTCACTTGTCTAACGCTATAGACAACAAATTGGCTGAACCATGGGGTTTAGGCTTGGCACAGCAGTTAAACCTAAAGCTACAGCAAATGGCGGTCAACGCCGATTTCGTGTTAGATCTCCACAACGGCCCGGTGTCTACCCGCCACGTTTATATTCCCGAATACGCCAAAGACAGCGCCAAGCTATTTAACATTCCTCACTGTATTTTTATTCCAAACGTATTTGCGGGGGCGTTGGACGAAGCGACGTTCTGCCCATGGTGGACACTGCAAGAAAGCATAAAAACTAATTTAGCGCGTGAGGTAAGCTTTAACGTTGAAGCGTTTACGCTTGAAATGGGTAGCCAAGAAGTTATCGACTTTAACGAAGGTAATATAGACGCCACCAGTATTCTTAGCTACTTAAACGCCAAAGGCGTATTGCACGAATGCGATATTAAACCGACAGAAATGAAGCGTTTAGGCGTGTATTTAAAAGACTATAAAACCCTGTTTACTAACTGGGGCGGCATGGTGGAGTACATGGCGAAACCAGGCCAAACGGTGAAGAAAGGCGAACCACTGGCGCAAATTTTAAATATTGACGACCTGGATACCGACAACGGCAGCAGGACCTTAGAAGCGCCTTGCGATTTGATCCCTATTCTGCACTTCCCGTCGGCTTCGGTGTTAAGTGGTACACAGTTGTATAAGGTGTTTACGAATTATAAGGAGTTGTAGATTTTTGTACGCAAGTTGATGGAGTAAAACTTTATTACAACATGGTTGATTAGGGTATGTAGATACGGCTCACACAAGCTGCTGGTTTATTTTTTTAATTAATTCCTGCCGTTCAATACATTAAATTTAACGGCAGAAGAGTGCCTTAAACTGCCCATCGCACAAAGGCACTTCGATGACTGCAATGAACGTAAAGCAGACATTGGATATTTCTAACTCGCGAGACCGCTTCAGACGACTTGCAGACGGTCAGTTTCATGGCGCTGGATTTCTGCCATTGGTCAAATGCGGTCATTTTGATTAGAGGGTGATTTTTCATGACACAATCTCCGAAACGGAACCTACTGCACGACACTATGCATTATCATCACTGTTAACGGCAACTCAAGCAACGCTAGGAGATGGCCTTTTCAGCGACTATATCATTCAACATTACTTCCATTTTGGCGCGTGAAGCACTAAAACACAGGAGCACTTGAACACACAAAAGATCAGATAGGGGCTTGTAAATATCTCATTGTAAATTTCAGTACCAAAGACCAATTCAATTACCTATTTTGACATCAACTGCGTTACTGATTTCTAAAAAGTCCCCTTTGACTCACGTGCAATTAGCCTTAATTTGAGCTGGAACATTGGGTAGTACATAGCGTTAGTATTTCTTATACTCTGTCTGTGCCAGAAACGGGAACTGCTTGGCTCTTTATTTTTGGGGAAATAAGGGGCGGTATTAAGCTTGTGCAAATAATGATTCGTGTTATTAAGGACAATTTATGTTTCAAAAATTTAGAATAAAAGCGGCTATAAATCGTTTGATAGAAGAACGACTCTACGAGATTGTGGCAGGTGAAATTGCGAAAGGAGACATAAGGCAAGGGCTATGGGCTAAAGCCTTTAGTCAATCTAGTGGTGACGAGCAGGCAGCTAAAAGTAAGTATATTGAGTTAAGAGTTGACTCACTTAGAGATGAATCAACATTAATACACGCCTTAATTGAAGAATTTGAAGGTAACGGGAATACAGTTGAAACTGAGTTTGAGCAAACTACAGAAGATATTATTTTACAGAACCCAGAACCTAGTGAGGTAGAAGAGAAAAGCGCCAAGGATGAGTATCAGAACAAGCTAGCTGAAGAGAGAGAGGCGCACAGGAAGAAACTAGCTTTTAAATTGTTCCAGAAGGAAAAGAGAGATAGAGGTACTTCCTAGGCAACTTCAAAGAACTTGTAGATTTTGCTAGCCTGTTTTTATGTCTATGAATTGATGGATTGTATTAATACGGGTTGTTGTTGCTTACCTGTGATCTGAGACTCTCATTTGTAGGTTTAGAAATCATTTGACGTGCTGCTTTAGACAAGGAGCGGACATTCAACTTTAAGCTAAGGGGCGCTGGCATGTGGGCTATAATGCGAAGCAGCCCACGTGTATGCGTTCCAGCCTGCGCTAGCAGGCGACTTAATTTTTTTGTTATACGCGCCACTTTGATAACTCCTTGAACGCTCTTTCATTTTCTTTGTTTAATTTAGCGTAATTTGAGTGTTTGAAAAACTTAGGGCCAATATATCCATCCTCGTGGGTGAATGCGATTGACCACGCTAAATTTTTAGGAAAAACATGGAAGTCTTTAAGCCCTGCATTTCCGGCAGGCTTTTGAGTTGAGACATAAATTTCTTTTTCATTTTCACCAAAGTTATCCGACATGAGGTAATAGCTAGATGCAAAATGTTTCTCGAATTCTGCTGTTGCATCCGCATTCTGGTTGTCGCTATGAATTCCATCCCATAGATAAGACTTACCACCTATAATCCCTTTGAAAGAGGTCCGGTGGGTACAAAAAACTCTGAGCCAATTTTGCGCGACTTTTAACGCAGCTTCATCCTTGAGGATCTTGTAATCAGAGAGTCCTATTTCATCTGCCAAATTCATAATGTTACTCGCGCGTATAACTTTTAAATAAGGGGCGCAGGCATGTGGGGCATAATGGCGAAGCCGCCCTGCGTGTATGCGTCCCAACGAACGAAGTGAGTGACTTAATTTTCTTGTTAGGTGCGATTTTATTTTATGTACAAAGAAACAAAAACGTAAAAAGACAAGATAAGTATATTTACTATTATTGGAGCAGCTATAAACCACCATATAGCTAACCATCTTTTAACTTTAAAATTTGTAGCTACAGCTTTATAACTTGCGATTAGAGACCAAACAACAAAAACCATAGCTACAAGTGAAAATATATAATCTTCACTATAGAAGCTTAAATAATCTTTATAACAAATAGTTACAATAAGCATTCCTATTGCAACTGGTAAGGCGTATACCATATTAGAAATAACGTAAATAGAGCGTCCTAGTTCTCGATTGAACTGACCAGCACCACACCACTTTATTCGTAAGTTATAAAACCAACCGCCGATCCACCATATTAACCATGCAAAGAGAAGACCGATAACCAAAGATACAGACCATAATACAAACCAGCTAGTAACTATTGTGTTTAATAGAGCCTCTTTAGATTCTGGTACATTAACCATATCGTAGCGAATTACTTTTTGCTCTATCCTTTCAAAGACGACAATGACACTATAAAAAGCCGTAGCCAAAAAGATGAGCCAACGATTTTGAAGTAAGTTTGTATCTGAAAAGAATTGTGAGGGTCTAAAATATAGACGGTAAAATTGATTGAAAATTGATGTCATTTAAAATCCGTTTTTGAAAAAACACAATAGATTGAACATGTGTTTGAGCACCTAACACTCGCATAACGAGCAAAAACACGTGGGCTAAAATAGAAACGAAGTGACGCAGCCCATGTGTTTGCGTCCCAGCGAGCGAAGCGAGTGACTTTAGTGTTTTGTTAGTTGTCTAGCCGAAAATATTAGCATATGTCACATATAGCCCAAACGCGATATAGCCTAAAGATATGATGGCGTTGAGAAACCAAATAAAGTGCCAAAACAAACCTGTAAAGTTGAAAGTCTTTCGTATTTTAGGGCTTAGTAGCGCAACTGTCGAAGTGATAGAGCCCAAAGCTGAGCAACAAAATAGTGGAAGCACTATAAACATTAATAAGAGGCCAGCAGCACCTGCAGATGCCCCGCTTGAGTCAGGTTCTATTGGAGCTAAGATCCAATACGAAAAGCAGACCGATATAAATAAAGATAATAAACTAAGTAATTGAAGGCTTCTCATATGGCCCTTGGCAACTAACTTTTAAATAAGGGGCGCTGGCACGTAGGGCATAATAGCGAAGCGGCCCTGCGTGTTAGCGTCCCAGCGAACGAAGTGAGCGAGTTTATTGAGTTGTTAGGTGGCATTGTTTCCCCGAAGATATACACCAATATGTTCGCCCGAATACTTATGGTTTTTAAAGTTACCACGTTTGACAATTGGAATAGAGCCTAAAGTATTGGTTATTTGTTGTTGAAGTTCTGGAGTGCTGAACTTTGAATTTTTTGGAACAACTATAAGTGGCGTAAACATGTGGGCTAAAATCCGAGCGAAGTGAGCAGCCCACATGTTTGCGTCCCAGCCCGCGTAGCGGGCGAACTTAATTTTTTTGTTATATTTCAAACCTATGAAGCATAAATGAATAGTTCTTTTTTAATGTAATTCGTTTTATCGCGTTGCGAGCTTTAGGCTGATATTCGCGCCAATCCCAATGATTGTCTATGAGAATAATTTTCGATATGCCAAATCGCTCTAAATCATCTAAGCTGTAATCCCATCCTATTAAATCTTTGCCAAAAAGAGATTTTAATTTATCCCACATGGTCATTTCATTATGTCCGTACACAGTAATTAGATTGTCTACTCCTATTCTATGATAAAAAGCAGCTTCTCTTTTTCTCATTTTGGGTAAATAGCTAGAATAAAATGATTCGTCAGAATCTGTGGTATCCCACTGTTTCTGCCAAGCACTTCCGTGCCACATTAAAATTGTGTCTTTATGCAAGTATTTAATATTACCAGCGGGTAAAACATAGTTTGCACACGAGGATAAACAGAGATTTTTTATTTCGATATTTAGTTTATTGCTGTGTATCCACTCACCGAGATCCATCCCTGCACCAATTTCTCCACCTGAACTTGAAATAATAAGTTTTTTTGGCTTTTCCTTCGACTTTTCAAATGCTTGAAAAATCGTTAAGTTCGAAGACTTAGTTATTGACCCTTCGTATACTAAAACGTCATTTTGGATGCCAACAAAGAAATTGCTTTCTACATCATTTTTTTTAGCGCCCAACGACGTGCAGGCTACACTCCCTAAAAGAACAAGAATAAAGAGGAATTTCATCTGACATCCACTTGAAACATAACTTTCCAATAACGGGCGCAGACATGTGGGGCATAATGGCGAAGCCGCCCCGCGTGTATGCGTCCCAGCGAACGCAGTGAGTGTGTTGATTGGGTTGTTAGATGCCACTTGGTTTCATATTTTGAAAGATCGTTGGAAAATACAAGAAATCGGTTTCTTGTTGAAAAGATGGCTTTTCTTTATTACCCAGTTTCGTGCGCCAACCATCGTGTAGCATAAGCCCTGACCAATCCGGTTTGTGCGAGAGTATTTGAGCCCTGATAGCATCTGCAACAAGCTCTAAACTTCCCTCGATATCTTCCCATTTGTTTTTCTTTTCGTGAGTATAGCGCCAGTGGATAAATGAATTGTTATGTGACTTTAATGTTTGGTGTACTGTTTTCTTAATGAAAACATTAGGAACAGGTGAGTTTTTAATTCTTTCAATAAGAATGTCTTGTAGCTCACCGTGTTTTTTCGTTATTGCGTTCTGGTCTTTACCATTCAAGCTTTGAAAAAGCTTAAGAATTTGGTGTGAGTCTTTAACGGGTTTATTTGTGAGCTTGCATAATGTCTTAAGGTATATTTCACAAAGCAATGCACCGATTACTAGTCTTGAGGGAAGCGCTGATAAATTAAACTCTGGCGATCGATTTCCACACTTACTCCACTCTATTTCCATCCAATTTATAGAATTTAAAACTTGTCGTATAGATTCAGCATTCTTGAAGCCATCAACGGGTTCAAAATCTATGTTTTTGCATTCCTTTGGCGAGTTCATAATATCCTCTGTGTTTAACCTGGCATCTAACATTTAAATGATACGGACCCTAAGAACCGCATAATAATTTTTATCATACTGGGCTAACTCCCGTCATCCCTTGCTGTAGTTGCGCTGGCATCGCTATTAATATTTTGCGAACCTATTTATATGCGAACCACGGTTCGCATATAAATGAATCACTATCATAATAGTACAGCTTTACGCCGCCAAGTCATACACTTAGGAGTTCGCAAAACATGGACCACAAAAAAAATACGAATCGCTGAGTCGGGACAGAACCTGCTTAACCGTATTTCCTTTGCCGTTAACAGGCTGGGATACAGCAAAAGGACAGAGCAAACCTACAGCTACTGGATAAAGTATTTTCTGAACTACAATCGCACTAAGCCTGCCCAAGGCCTCTGTACAGAAGATATAAACCGCTTTCTCCAACATATATCTAACCGCAATAAGTCACCCACGTCGGTAAATGCAGCCATCAATGCAATTAACTTTTTCTTTAAGCATGTTTTGGAACGGGAGATGGGCCAGCTTGATCCGATTCATCGCCCCAAGGCACCAAAAAATCTACCTGTTGTGTTCACGCATCAGGAAGCGATGAAAATACTGCGTGCGATGCACGGAACACAACGTCTTATGGCATCCTTACTCTACGGCTCAGGTCTTCGGATAAGTGAGTGCGTTCAACTGAGAGTGAAAGACGTGGATTTATCCCTGAGAACTCTTCATGTTAAGTGCGCTAAAGGAAAGAAAGACCGTGTCACGCTATTTCCTGAGAAGCTTATCAGGCCATTGTCTCAGCAATTACAATGGCGGAAGTCTCTGCACGACTATGACTTAAGTCTGGGCAAAGGATATGTTGAGCTACCTAATTCATTGAGGAAGAAATACCCCGCCGCGGAACAAGCACTGGGCTGGCAATACCTCTTCCCTTCAGCCATAGTAAGAATGGACAAAACCTTTAACGTCGAACGTCGCTGGTATACGTCAACTCGCACATCACAAAAGGCGGTAAAGAGAGCGATCCAGATTGCCGGAGTGCACAAACACGGCGGTTGCCACACATTTCGCCATACGTTTGCAACTGAGCTTTTACGCGCTGGATACGATATCAGAACTATTCAGGAGTTACTGGGGCATACATCTGTACAAACTACGCAGATATACACGCATGTTGTAAAACAGGGGCCTCATGAAGTGAGAAGCCCACTGGATTAAGTGGTGCTGGGGTGACGTATTTATTGTTACCCCAAGGTCCGTTTTACGTACAACGAGGCTGCACAAGCAGCCTCATACAGCTTAAACTTCAATAGATTCGGATATTTCCAACGCGTCGTCTACCTCGATGCCCAAACAACAGACGCTCAGTAACGCTAAGCTTTGGGGCGCAGGCACGGGGCTATAATCGCGAAGCGGCCCCGTGTTTGCGTCCCAGCGAACGAAATGAGTGACAATAGTGTTTTGTTAGGTTTTCCTTTCTCTAGGTTGCTTTACCCACAACCCTAAAGGCCTCAGGGTCAATCAATTTGGCTGATTTAGCTGTGACATTTAATGTGCCTTTACAACTTACAAACTCAGCTCTTTCATGTGCGTGAACTGCTTGCCAGTAATTTTCTAAAGGAAGCTGGATTACTACATTTTTTTCTATACCACGCACTAATGAACGGATAGTGATTTCACCATACTCGTCATCAACCAAATGAGTCATTTTGCTAACTAACCCAAAGGCTTCATACGACTCAATAACATAATTACCTTTGTAGAAAGCTGAAGCGACTTCTAAAGCTGGAACTTGTTCTGGTAAAAAATCGAACTTATTAGGCAAATCCTGCCTATCAAACTCAACTCCTGCTCGGCCAATAGTAATAGAAAACGATCTACTTTTAGCCATACCACTGAGACCAATCAAAGCATCACAAAGGTTGGCACTTACGCCATTTTTGATTATGGATTCAAACTCAAAAACGTTGGCAGTTTCTTTGTACGAATGCAAGCCTAGCTCCAAGGCAATTAAACTACGAGATAAGTTATTAGTTACCGCTCGAGTCACTGACATTTCATCTTGATCCATCTGAGAATCTGATAACTGTTCAACAGGTGCAATTAAATTGACAATAAAGCTGCCTACCTCTGTTTGTCCGAGGCGAAGATTCTTAATAAAGTCTTGAGCCTCTGCCCCCCTTTGCCCAGTAAAATAAGCTTTCTTCTTAAAGGTAGACATTGTTGTCGCAGCCAATAAATCACGAGACTTTTCAATTAATAGCACTCCGTCTTCGATTGGGATCGTTCCCTCGTTAACATCAGAATGTACCACTCGAATTTTGACGCTATCAGATAAGAAGTTATCGAGATCATTGAGGACGCTGCGGAAATCTCTACCCTCAAACTCTGCAATGGAATGAATGGCATCCATCATCCGTTGCTTGTACCCTTTTACGTCTTCGGAAGTGGGCTGTAACACTTCATAGTCGAAGGCATCGCCTTCTGGACGGTGCCAAATAATAGCTTGCCCAAAAAGTTCTCCATCTGCTACCCAGCCTTTTGATAGAAGGTACTTCTGTAGTGTTGAGGGTTGCATGTTTACGGATAAAGCATTCAGGTTAGTGGTATTCATGCCGCCACCCTCTTTTGACTTGCCATCTCCATCAGAGAATGCAGGCTAGAAGCTGTCAAAACATTTTTCCTTGGAACTCTAATAGTGACCGACGTTTCGTTAGTTGATGCTTCAAATCCTCGTAGGGAAGTCCAATAACAACAATGGCTCAGTTTCATGTGATCAACATCGTGAGAAAGCCATTCAGCAGCGTCATTTGGGACGACTAATATGAACAGATAACGTGGACAGAGAACATCCTCACCGCGCAAATCATCATAGTTTTTTAAAGGGAGTTGAAATGACAGAAACTCAGAGCAGCCACTGTTTTTTGAAGTACACTTTAGCTGAACATCAAGCTGTGGGTTTCGGACTGACGAGGAAAATCCTCTCCCCCGCAAAAGTAGATCAATGCTGTCATCATCCACATCTGGAATGGCTGACCTAAATCCGACCTGAGCCGCAATCGCGCTAACATAAGCCCTACTCAACAACTCTTTTCTTTGATTTATATCCATATTTTTTCGTTTCGCGCGGACGTGACCAGAAAATGTTACACCAATTACTACGATGTATCATGGAAAACCTAACAATTTAATATAGCGCGATTTGCGTGTCTTTTTGCCAACACATCGCTCACTTTTATACTTTTACTATTAGTATCAAACTAGCTATCACATTGCTACATAAAGGAAAGCTGGCAATCTAGATAAAATGCTAAAGAGAAAAAGCGAGCGATTGGATCACTTTCCTGAATATGGGAGCGACCAGCCAATTTAGACAACTTATTAGCTTCGCTTACTAATACGCTCATGTCGCTGCTCATTGGTTGAGACACTACAAATGCAATGATCCAAAGGCCGCTTTACGTACTCTTCTGCCGTTTAATTACAAATACTCGAACGGCTGCTTCTGGCACAAGCCGGAATTAAAGGAAAAAACTGCTGTGTTCACCAAATGTATTTAAAATGAATCAACGCTAATCTAATAAAAAGCGCCTAAGATCTTGTTCGTGCCGCATTACGTGCAAAATAAAGGCTTTGCTGTCCTCAAATTTATAAAAAATTCGACAGGGCTTTACATAAAGCTCGCGGTAATTGAGGGATGGTAATTCGGGGACTGACTTTCCTGATTTAAGATATTCCTCAAGCATGTCTACTTTGGCGAAGACTTCTTTAACCAGTTTCTTTGCCGCAACTAAATTAGATACCGCTATGTATTCAGCAATCTTGTCCAAGTCATTTAGAGCAGGTTCTGTCCATACTATTTCAGCCATTTATCCATTTTCTCTTTGGCATGCAGGTTAGCTAAAACATCATCATTTCTTATTGCCTGCTCACCTTTTGCAATACCTTCCAGAATCGACATACGCTTTTGCATCATCTCATAATCATCAACATCAACTAAGTAAGCCGATGGCTGACCATGCTCAGTAATCAAAACAGGCTCTTTTGAAGTGTGCAGGTCTTGCAGAATTTTTGTGGCTTGTCTCTTTAATGTAGTAACTAATTCTACTTTCACGATGCAGGTTCCAGCTTTCAAATGTACCACTATAGTATCACTTAACGATAACCACACAAGATTTCATTCACTCTGAGCAGAGTTGCAAGGTAACTAATCACACCCTACTTCACCCAAACTAACGCGATATTTAAACTCACCACGCTGATTAAATACGTCAAAACCATTATCAGAAGTTTTAAGCTCAAGCTCCCATACCCAATTTGTTTTTTCAATAAACTTTAATTCATAACGGTTTAAAGGTAGTGGACATTTTAAATAGAAATAATGGTAGGCCGTACCCATGGCACCTGGGTCCGCTGTAAACACGTAAATAGTGTTATTTTCTATTGCAAATTCTTTATGAAAGTAATCTCGGTTAGTTCCTAGTGTTGCATCAATCAGTACACCTAATAGACCTATCGCAATCTGAATGAGCGCCACTGTTGCTAAAACACAGCTAAAAACAATAGACATCCATTTACTTTTAAAAAGATACCTAAATGTACCGTGCTGCGTGAAAAGCAGGTACACACCTGCGCAAAGCGCTATAAGCTTAACTAAGGCTAACGCGTCGCCGACCTGTGACATAAACTTGGGGGAATGGTAGTTTAAGCCCCACAGCACACCACCATGAAGACTTTCCACTAATGGAACTAATATCAGAATTAGCACAGCGAGTAAGGGAGCGATCAAGGCCGCAAAAGTCCTTTGCGGCACTTGCTGGTTACTCGGGCTATGGTTTTGCTCTAATTGCGTTGTCTCTAACATTAATTATCAGCTACCTTAAATAGGCGAACCTGGCGGCAGCGGCTCTACTTCAAAGGTACTTGGCCATGCCTTACTAGCCCAATAAGTATCGAACTGTTCTTTCAGTATTTCATACTGATTGTCGTCTGCTTTGTCGTCTAACCATTCGCTAAATTCAAGCAGAGCAAGTTCGGCTTCCATTTTTACTTCAGGCGCCAACTTATCGTTAGTTACTGCTTTCATCACTGCATTCAACGCCACTAACTGTAAGCGTTTTGCTAATGGGCTTTGTGACTTATTTTTATACCAGTGAACGTTAAGTATTTGCTTCACCAGCATAGAAACGCCTACTTTTTTGCGTCTGTCATTACTACTTCTTGTTTGCCACTCTAAGCGGTTTAAGCGCTCTGGGTGCAATAGTAATTCAAACGCAAAGTTAGATGCTGAAGCAGCGGCAGAAACAGGGTCTAACATTAACCCCATTTTGCCCTTAAAGTGCTCGCGAGTAATATCGTCGCCATAGGCTGTAGGTGGAATAAGGGCGAGTACCGATTCAGGTATAGTCAGGTAATCAGCAGTAGTGGCAGTAATTAACTGTTGCATTGCGCGCTGCTGCACCGCAGGTGCTACAAACTGTTGGCCCTGTGCTTGGGTGTAGTCACCTTTGCGCTCGTATTCATACACTAAACCGCCGACTTGCTTTGCAACGGCTTCTAACTGATAACGGTGGAGTAAGTAAATAGGCACTAAAGCATTTTCAAGCGAGGATAAACTGCTATTTGGGCTTAAGGTGTCTAAACCCAAATTGGCTAACGCCAGTTCGCGCACTTGTGAAATTTCATCGAAAGCATCTAGCGGATTGCTACCGTTTTCCCACATATGACCATTTGCTGATGCATGACGACTACTGCGGGTATCGGGGTCTGACTTAAAACTTAAACCCTCATTACGGCCTTTTACGATAATTTTTGCCAAGGCTTCCGTTGCCTCTACGTCGCTGGCAAAATCTTGATAGCCATACGCGACGGCGTGAATATCCCATGCGCCTATGCCTTTATCATACGCGCCTTCCAAGCTAATTTTGCCGTTTTTAATACTAATTTTGGGATGAGGATAATCCATTACCGACGCACGGTTATTTTCACTTGCCGCAAAGTTGTGGGCTATACCCAATGTGTGCCCTACTTCGTGGGCTGAAAGCTGCCTAATGCGGTCTAAAGCCATTTCTTGCTGTGCAGTGGTGTCGGTGCTGCCGTCCTTAAAAGGACTGGTTAGGCCAAGGGCAATTAAATAATCTTGTCTTACACGCAATGAGCCGAGCGTAACGTGACCTTTGATAATTTCACCAGTGCGCGGGTCGACAACCGACGAACCATAAGACCAACCGCGCGTTGCGCGATGTACCCAGTTGATTACGTTATAGCGCACGTCCATTGGGTCGGCACCTTCGGGCAATACTTTCACCTGAAACGCATCTTTGTAGCCTGCGGCTTCATAGGCTTGATTCCACCAGCTCGCCCCTTCTTTAAGCGCGGTCATTACGGGTTCTGGAGTACCAGGATCTAGGTAATACACAATAGGCTCCACTGCTTCGCTCATTGCAGCATGCGGGGTTTTCTTGTTTAAACGATGGCGGGTAATAAAACGCTGTTCAGTAGGCTCGCTGATAGGCGTTGAATAATCAAAGTAACTGAATTTCCAGTAGCCCGAGTACGGGTGGTACTCTCTGGGCGTGTAATTGTCGTCAGGCAGTGCCACAAACGAGTGATGCAAATGCACCGACAAGCTTTCTGGGTCGGGCGTAACTTGCTGCACGTATTCGCCTGGCTTCTTACCTGCAAAGGTGACTAAAGCCTCTAATTCAGTATTCTTTTCAAAGCCTTTGGTTTTAGGTAAATACACGCCGCTTCGCATGTTATCTACGCTAAAACTGCCTTGGTTAGTTCCCGCTAAGCGATTGCCAATGCCATGGATATCGCTTAATAAGAACGGTGTGTAATCTATTAGACTGGCGCTGTCGCTTTTTGCTACCAGCGTAAAACCTGCGATAACCGAATCAGCAAAGGCTTCATCAATGCTCTGTTTCTCAGCGTCGCTGCCATGGGCTGCTCGGTATTTGGTGTTGTGCTGCTTTAATAAAACCTTGTTTCCAAATTTTTCAAAGCTTACTAAACGCGTATTGCCTAGCTGGCCGCGATCAAGGCCAATGTCGTTAGACCCTACGCCATAAGGCAAGCTGCTTTGAAACAGGTATTCGGCGTGGGCTGTTGGCACCGCCAAGTAAACTTTGTCACTTTCATCGTCATAGTAAACAGGAATTAAACCATCTTTTTTGGTCATATTGCTGGTGAATTCACCAATGCTTGGCAGCGCAGCCAATGCGGAAGACGTAGACACGACAAATAATACCGTAATCGCAATGGCCGATTTGCCCGATGCTTTTACTTGTCGTGCCGCTCTATGAAAAATGTTCAATTGCAGCATGCAGTTAGTCCTTATTATTGTGAATTTCTAGCCTACCCTATGTGGTGGGTTTTGCCCATGGTAGTTCATCGTTTAATGCGCTCTTTTTGCTTGTTATTTAGCTGTGAACAGGCTTGGTTTTTCCTACCGAAGGTAATGCACTAAAAACGCAACTATATGGAAGAAAACAGCTGGCATTGACTCTGCTCAATTGCCGTTTAAACATTCAAAAGCATGAGCGACAACAAATTATTTGATCTTGGTCAACACCAAGCTTTGTTTGAGTTGTAGAGGTATTTTACGGCTTATAAAATCCGCCGCCTTGTTTAAAGCGTCTAGTAGCGGTTTTTATCTATGACTTCAAAATTATCACCTAATCGCAGCTCTTCTAACCTACGTGAAGACTCAGTTTCAACATTGCCAAACCAAACGTTAATCGCGCCAGAGTTGCTTGCACCTGCGGGTAGCTTACGCAACATGCGCTACGCTTTCGCCTATGGCGCTGATGCTGTTTATGCTGGGCAGCCACGCTACTCGCTTCGTGTAAGAAACAACGAATTCAGCCTTGATAACTTAGCGATAGGCATAGAAGAAGCACATGCTTTAGGTAAAAAGTTCTATGTAGTAAGCAACATTGCCCCCCACAACAGTAAGCTAGGTACCTACTTAAAAGATATTTCACCAGTAATTGCGATGAAGCCCGATGCGTTAATTATGTCAGACCCAGGGCTTATTATGATGGTGCGCGACGCCTTCCCTGAAATGCCTATTCACTTGAGTGTACAGGCCAATGCGGTGAACTACGCCACGGTGAAGTTTTGGCAGAAACAAGGCATAGAGCGCGTTATTTTGTCCCGAGAGCTCTCTTTGGAAGAAATTGAAACTATTCGCGAGCATGTTCCAGACATGGAATTGGAAGTGTTTGTGCATGGCGCGCTTTGTATGGCGTATTCGGGGCGCTGCTTATTGTCTGGATATATGAATAAACGCGATCCTAATCAGGGCACTTGTACCAATGCTTGTCGATGGTCTTACGATGTTAAGGCAGGCGAGGAAAACGAAACTGGCGACATCGTTCTAACCAGTGAGATTAATAAGGCAGTTACAGCACCTCAAGTGGTAAATCCTACCCTTGGTGAAGGCACGCCAAGCCCCAAAGTGTTTATGTTAGAAGAAAAGGAAAAGCCTGGAGAACTGATGCCAGCTTTTGAAGACGAACATGGCACCTATATTATGAATTCTAAAGATTTGCGTGCCGTGCAACATGTTGGCAGGTTAACCCAAATGGGCGTGCATAGTTTAAAAATAGAAGGCCGCACTAAATCACATTACTACTGTGCCCGAACCGCTCAAGTCTATAGAAAAGCAATTGACGACGCGGTAGCAGGAAAGCCTTTTGATAGTACATTAATGGGAAGCTTGGAAACTTTAGCTCATCGAGGTTATACCGAGGGTTTCTTGCGTCGCCATGCGCACCACGCGTATCAGAACTATGAGTATGGCCACTCAGTCAGCGATAAACAGCAATTTGTTGGTGAAGTGATTGACCGTTGTGAAGAGTCTGGCTATGCAATTATAAACGTTAAAAACAAATTCTGTGTAGGTGACTCGCTTGAGTTGATGACGCCAAGCGGCAACATTACCTTTACTCTAAATGAGATGCTGGATAAGAGAAACCATTCTATTACGGATGCTAAGGGTTCAGGACACCAAGTAAGAATACCGATACCCAGCGATGTGTCTCTAAACTTTGCCCTACTGCTGCGAAATTTAGATGAAGGCGTTGATACCCGCAATCCGTTTCGAAAAGCTCCTAGTGCAGTAACACCCGAAAACGCGAGCGAGGCATAATGCATGGCACTGCTTATTCTTGATAGCTGCATTAACTGCGACATGTGCGAACCCGAATGCCCTAATGCCGCTATAAGCATGGGTAATAAAGTGTATGAAATAGACCCGTTACGCTGTACAGAATGCGTGGGGCATTACGATGCCCCTACTTGCGTAGCGGTATGCCCTATCGATGTGGTTAAGCCCGACCCGAACAATAGAGAGTCACTAGACGAGCTGGCCGAAAAGTTTGTTCGTTTAAATAGTTAGCTATGAAGTAAGTCAGCGAGTTAATTGTACTTCTCGAAGAATTCCCTTGAATCATAACCAAGAGTGATCCCTAATTGCGGTACAGTTTGAATTGGCACTACTAATAAGGATTTTATTTTGAAGTTTGCCTCTCGCGCTACGGCGATTTCTCCGTTTCTTGCTATGGCCTATGGCGAAAAAGCCACGGCACTAGAACAGCAAGGTAAAGATGTTATAAGACTTAATATAGGCGAGCCTGATTTCGGCGCACCCGCGACAGTGCTCGCGGCAATGAAAGAAAGCCTAAGCTCCCCAGATTTTCCCTATACCTCGGCGCTGGGCATGCCTGAACTACGTGAAGCCATTGCACGCTTTTATGAAGATAAACATGGCGTAGCGGTAAGCCCTTCTAGAGTGGTAGTGACCGCTGGGGCCTCTGGCGCTTTACTTTTGGTAAGTGCTGCCTTGGTTGAACCTGGCGACAACGTGATATTGGGCGACCCGTCTTACCCCTGTAATCGACGTTTTTTAAACGCATTTGGCGCAGAGGTAACACTGGTGCCAACACGCAGCGAAGATAACTTTCAGCTAACCGCTGCAAGTGTTGCCGATAATTGGAAGCACAACACGAAAGGTGTACTTATCGCCACACCTGCCAATCCTACAGGTACGGTTATAGATGCAGAAGAACTGATTAAAATTGGCGAATACTGCAAATCCAAGGGTGGCTTCTTAATTGTTGACGAGATTTACTTGGATCTATCGCTTTCGGCCGATCTTGATATTCGCGATGATGCATTCGCTTCCCAATCGACCCTGGGCACTGATACCAAACTTCAAACCGTACTTGCCAATGCACAGCTTGAAGAAACAGTGGTCGTAATAAACAGTTTTTCCAAATATTTTGGTATGACCGGCTGGCGTCTTGGCTGGTGTGTGGTACCTGAAGCGATGACACCCATCATTGAAAAGCTCGCGCAGAATTTGTTTATTTGCCCTTCTACCCTTTCGCAAAAGGCCGCTCTTGCGTGCTTCACACCAGAAGCATTGACGCAATGCGAGCAAAACCGCCATACGCTGGCAAAGCGTGCTTCCCTTGTTTTTAGTGCACTGGAAAATATGGGGCTTGGTTTAGATGCAAAGCCTGACGGTGCGTTTTACGCCTACATCAATATTAAGCACACAGGGCTAAGTGCAATTGAATTTTGTGATGCCCTACTTTCACAACATCATGTAGCGCTTACGCCGGGTAATGATTTTGGTGAGCACAATGCAAACCATTACGTAAGACTGTCTTTCGCCACTAGTATTGAACGCTTGGAGGAAGGGCTTTCACGGCTAGCTGAGTTTGTAGAATCATTAAGCTAACGCTTTTTATGCTCACCATTTAATTTCGTGAATAGACAAATATTACCGAAAAAAATGATAGATATGGGTGCTTGTGCGTATATTGAGTAACGCATATTGATGACACGTGTCGAAACGAAATAAAACAGGACAAAACAATGAGTAACGAACGGGAATTTGATGTAGTTATCTTCGGTGCTACAGGTTTTACGGGTAAGTTAGTAGCTGAATATTTTCAGGCTCAGTATGGCAGCGATGACAACGTTAAGTGGGCGGTCGCAGGCCGAAACGAAGCTAAACTCAACGGCGTAAAAAAGGAGCTAGGCATTAGTGAAAGCGTTGCTAGCATTGTAGCCGATGGTGATGATGACGACGCGCTAGATGCGTTGACGAAGCGCACAGCCGTTGTACTTACCACTGTTGGTCCGTATCAAATTTACGGTGAAAAGTTACTTTCTGCATGTGTCGATAACGGCACCGGCTATACAGATCTTTGCGGTGAGCCAGCCTGGATGCACCAAATGATCAATAAGTACGAAGCGAAAGCTAAAGAAACCGGCGCAAACATTGTGTTCTCGTGTGGCTTTGACTCTGTGCCTTTTGACCTTGGTGTGTACTACCTTCAAGAACATGCAAAAAAGCAAACTGGCGATGTCATTGAATATGTAAAAGGTCGCGTTCGTAAAATGCAGGGCACGTTCTCTGGCGGTACGGCTGCAAGTTTAAAAGCGACCATGGCGGCTGCGCACAAAGATAAGTCTGTCATGGCGGCACTTATTAACCCGCACTCATTAACCGATGGCGCGTCAAATCAGCCACAGCCCGATGGCAATAAACCTTACTTCGATGAGCAGTTAGGCACATGGGTTGCACCGTTTATTATGGCGGCCATCAATACTAAAAACGTTCATCGCACGAACTACCTGGGCGGATATAGCTACGGCAAGAACTTTCAATATGATGAAATGATGATGACTGGCCCAGGTGAGAAAGGTGAAGCCATGGCGAATCACGTTGCCAAAGATAAGTCGCTTGCAAGTGATGATGGCCCTAAACCAGGTGAAGGCCCGAGCAAAGAAGAGCGCGAAAATGGCTTTTACGATGTCATGTTTGTGGGTACCGCTACCAATGGTGATATGCTAGCCGTATCGGTAAAAGGCGACAAGGATCCAGGTTACGGCTCTACCAGTAAAATGATTTCAGAATCTGCCCTTTGCTTGTGCAAAGACGTTAGTTTATCTGGTGGTTTCTTCACACCTGCGGCAGCACTTGGTAACAAGCTTATCCGCCGTTTAGAAGAAAAAGCAGGCTTAACGTTTGCTATCGAGAAATAGCGATTCAAAAAACGAAGGCTGAACACAAATTGCGTTCAGCCTTTTCTCTCTGCGCTAGGTGTTATTGTTGTTTTTTAAGCGAGTACCGCTTTTAATGCTTTAACGCACGCGTCAGTTTCTTCAGGTGTCCCTACGCTAATGCGTGACCATGAGTCGTACCCAGGCCACGTACGCCCTACAACCTTTATACCTTGAGCTTTCATCTTTTCTGCAAATTTATCGTGCGGCATGCCCGTATCTATGTAAATAAAATTCCCTTGTGGATTTGGCGCAAACGGCTGCTTTAACTCTTTAGCTACTTTTACTAACTTTTCACGCTCAGTTTTAATGCGTGAGCGCATTGTGTTTAAGTTCTCATGATCATCCATACTTGCCATACCCGCTACTAATGCCAAGTAATTCACACCACCCATGCGCAGCATACCGCCCATTGTTTTAGCTTGCTCAGCAGGCATGATGGCGTAACCGAGACGCTGTCCCGCCATGGCGTGAATTTTAGAGAAGGTGCGGCAAATCACCACGTTGTACCCTTCAGCTACTAGCTTCGATTGCACATTAGCGGGGTAAGCATCAGACATTTCAATGTAGGCTTCATCGATGAAAACCTGTGCTTTCTTCGATACGCGTTTTGCAAAAGCGGTAAGCTTCGCCGCATCTACCATGCTCCCTGTCGGATTATTTGGATTACATACGTACACAGCAGTCGTATCTTCGGTTACTGCAGCTTCAATTGCATCTAGGTCAAAAGTCATATCATTGGCTAACGGCACGTAGATCACGTCTGCCCCCATAAACTCAGCGCCCCGTGGTACGCCTTCGTAGGTTGCCATAGACGTTACCAGCTTATTGCCGTTTTTGGTGATCCAGTCCGCATAGCCAAAAAGAATAGGTGAAGATCCATTCGTAATTACGATTTGCTCAGCAGATACACCTTCTTGCTCAGCAATTTTTTGCGCTAACACTTCAACCGTAGCGTCGGTATAACGCGCTAGGTTTAAAAGCTCGCTTTGCATTGCCTTTGCGGCTTTTTTTGACGGCCCAAAGGCGTTTTCATTTGACGATAAGCGAATAAGACCATCGTTTACATTGGGGGTAGCAGACGGGAAGTGTTCAGTTTGCATACCTGCGGCACGAAGGTCGCCCATAATACTGTCAACGCTGGTCGTTAGCGCTACTGCTCCTGCACCTAATCCCGCAGACTTTAACCAATTACGGCGTGAAGAATTCACGGTACTCTGTTGTTCATTTTTATTCATATTTCGCTCTGCCTTCCGTCTACGTTCACTTTAGACTAAAGGCTTAATTTTGAACGCGCAATAGCATAAAAAGTCTAAACCATTGACATGAATGCACTTTTTACGTGCATGTGGCGCACTAAAATTGACAACATAAGAAGTTTTAACGCGTTAAGCCGTTACATTGCGGTGCAGCGTTATTTTGTCGTTTTTGGCGTTTGCGATGAATGACATTTTTTCAGATGTTAAAGGCGTAGCACTCTCTCACTATTGGTTCTTTGCACTTGAAGCCTGCCTTTTAAACGACTGTGTAATCCATCTATATAAATACAGAGTAAGAATTACGACTAAACATTAATCGATTACTCAGTATGCAAAACAGGAGTTAAATATGGCTAAGGACCACGGCAACCAAATTAAAAACGACGACACTTACGAAGCCCTTCGCGAGGAAGGCTATAGCAAAGAGAAGTCGGCGCGCATTGCCAATGCGCAAGCCAATAGCGAACAAACGCCTTCTAAAGATGGTGGAAAAGGCAAAAAGTACGAGGATCGCACTAAAGAGGAACTGTATCAAAAGGCCAAGGAAGTCGGCATTGAAGGTCGCTCTAACATGAGCAAAGACGAATTAATTGATGCGTTACGCAATCATTAGTGGCGGATAGACCGCCATATACAAAAACTGGTCACTGTGGCGGTGATGATTACGTTTTATCAGACACGCATAATTTGTGCATTTCGTGGCAAACCTCAACTTCAAGTAAAGATCTACCACCTCAATAGTAGGCGACTAGCTCTTCGCCCGCTCAACATATGACAATATTTCATGATAAAATGAAAATAAGTCATTTTTATTCATAGTTAAATCAACGTATAACGTGTTCATAGCTTTTACAGCAGTCTCACTACTCGGTTTAACTTTAGGAATAGAAGCGCATTCTCATGAACAACAACGTGAACACAGATTTCTCTTTTACTATTAACAGCGTTCAGTTTAATGAAGATTATCGCCCTTCAGACAACACACGCATCACCACCAACTTCGCCAATTTAGCTCGTGGTCAACGCCGCAAAGAAAATTTGCGCGATGCACTAAGAATGATAAACAACCGCTTCAATGCACTGGCTAGCTGGGATAATGAAAGTGGCGATCGCTATGCTGTCGAACTTGAAATTGTGTCGGTAGATATCGACGTTGAGGGTAACGGCAACACATTCCCAACTATCGAAATCTTACAAACCAATATAATTGACAAAAAAACGGGTAAACGCACTCAAGGTATTGTGGGAAACAACTTCTCGTCTTATGTTCGCGATTATGACTTTAGCGTTCGTCTATCTAATCACAATCGTGGCCAGTCTTCGTTCAGTGTCCCTACCGATTTTGGTGATCTGCACGGAAAGTTGTTTAAGTATTTCGTTAATTCAGAAGCCTATAAAGCACATTTTTCAAAGCTGCCGGTCATTTGTTTAAGCGTTTCCGACAATAAGACCTACCGTCGAACAGAAAATCAGCACCCCGTTTTAGGTGTTGAATATCAGCCTAATGAATCATCACTAACTGAACAGTATTTCAAGAAGATGGGCTTAAACGTGCGCTATTTCATGCCACCAAACAGTGCTGCTCCTTTTGCATTTTATTTCTTTGGTGATTTGTTAAACGACTACACCAATTTAGAACTTATCAGCACTATTGCTACGATGGAGACCTTCCAGAAAATTTATCGCCCTGAGATTTATAACGCTAACGCCCAGGCAGGTTTAAGCTACAAACCAAACTTGAAAAATAGCGATCACTCAGTGACTCGCATTGTTTATGACCGTGAAGAGCGGACTCATCTAGCCGTTGAACAAGGCAAGTTCGTAGAAGAGAACTTTATAAAGCCTTATCAACACAAGTTAGCGCAATTCACAGCAAGCTACGCCTGATCCGTTCTTTTAAATACTTGCGATATTCAAACCGCACACGTTGCGACAACAAAACTATGATAAGGGCAGCACGTTCTGCCCTTCGCGCATCCATACAAATTATTGATTAGAAGAAAGCGAATCACATGAAAAAACTACTCCCCACTTCTATTGCAGGCAGTCTTCCAAAACCATCGTGGCTTGCACAGCCTGAAACTCTGTGGTCGCCGTGGAAGCTAGAAGATGAAGCATTAGAGGAAGGCAAAAAAGACGCGCTTCGCGTTACGCTTCAGGAACAAGCCCTATCAGGCATCGATATTGTGTGTGACGGTGAGCAAACCCGTCAGCATTTTGTAACTACTTTTATTGAGCACCTAGACGGTGTTGATTTTGAAAACCGTAAAACCGTACGTATTCGCAATCGCTACGACGCTAGCGTTCCTGTCGTTACCCAAGCTGTTACACGGCCAAAATCAGTGTTCGTTGAAGACGCAAAGTTCTTGAGAAGCCAAACCGATCAGCCCATCAAATGGGCGTTACCTGGTCCTATGACGATGGTTGATACGCTGTACGACGACCATTATAAAAGTCGCGAAAAACTTGCGTGGGAGTTTGCCAAAATACTAAACCAAGAGGCAAAGGAGCTTGAGGCTGCTGGTGTTGACATTATCCAGTTTGATGAACCTTCGTTTAACGTATTTTTCGATGAAGTCAATGAATGGGGTATTGCCGCATTAGAAAGAGCCATTGAAGGGCTTAAATGCGAAACTGCAGTGCACATTTGCTACGGATATGGCATCAAAGCTAATACCGATTGGAAGAAGACATTAGGCTCTGAGTGGCGACAATATGAGGAGAGCTTTCCTAAGTTAGCAAAATCTAATATTGATATGGTTTCTCTGGAGTGCCATAACTCTCATGTACCCATTGAACTGATCTCGCTTCTTAAAGGCAAAAAAGTGATGGTGGGCGCTATTGATGTTGCAACTGACACAATAGAGACACCAGAAGAAGTAGCAGCTACATTACGTGAAGCATTAAAGTACGTGGATGCCGACAAACTCTACCCTTGTACAAACTGTGGTATGGCGCCCCTTTCACGACAGGTTGCTCGAGGCAAGCTTGAGGCGCTCAGCGCTGGCGCTGAAATAGTAAGGCAGGAATTAGCTCAGAAGCTCAGTGCTTAATACGCCTCAAAACTTTTGTTAAGCAAGAGCATTTTGAAAGCGCACTAAAGCCCACATCAACGTGGGCTTTTTTATTTCTAGCGGTTCAAAACCGTATCAGCGTTATTCTCATCTATTCGACCTTATTTAAGGTTAACTCCCTTACATTATTTATAGTTTCCACAGAATCAAGGATAATTAAAAACATCATTAAGAAATAAGAGAGAAAATATAACACATGGAGAAGTAACAAACATTTAACTTATGAGCAACATTAGCAATTACCTGATTTAAAACAGCGACAAAACAACTATTATTCACGTTAAAAAAAGAAACCTTAATATACACGGTTTAAATTTACTCAGTTAGTGCAATATACGAGCAAAAACCTTCTAACTCAAAATTAATCAAGCAAATGAAACACAAGACGAAAACTGCTTAATAAGCGCCCTAAAAAGACACTTTTCGACCACATGGTCAATATAAAAACAATTATTGGGCATTATTAATACAAAACTTAAAAACATTAATTAAACCTACTATTTATAATTTCTTTAAAATTAAGTTAACTCTTTCATAGCTAGAATTTAATTCACCGCAAAAAATTGATTTATTTAATACTAGATAATTAGAATGCGCGCCATTGCAACATAAGTAAAAACTACGCATGCAATTTGGCTAGCCCTTGCCTATTTACGGGGCGTTAACCAACAACAAGCACGTAAATCTAATTCACTAGGAACAATCCATGAAAAATATTGCAACTGCAGTTCAGTTAGCATTAGCAGGAAGTGTCGCGTTGACCTCAGGCAACGTTCTTGCACAGGACTCAACAAATGAAAGCGCTGACGTTGAAAAAATTCAGGTCACCGGTTCTCGTATCTCTCGTCAGGGCGCTATCGCTCCATCACCAGTAACAGCCATTTCTGGTGAGTCACTTCTTAATTCAGGTGCGATGAACATTGGTGAGGTGCTTAATGAGCTTCCTTCACTTGCAAACACATTCTCATTGGGTAATTCAGGTCAATTTATTGGAACTGCTGGTCTAAATATTCTTGACCTACGAGGTATGGGTACTGACCGCACGTTAGTATTGGTAGACGGTAAACGTCACGTATCTTCTTCAGCAGGTTCTGCAGCGGTTGATACCAACACCATCCCTACTTCATGGATTGAGCGCGTAGAAATCGTTACTGGCGGTGCTTCTGCGGTTTATGGTGCAGATGCAGTAACTGGTGTTGTTAACTTCATTCTTAAAAAGAACATTGAAGGTTTCGACGTGAGTGCGACGCAAGGCTTTGCACAGGAAAACGGTTATAAGAACGATAAATACCAAGCATCATACGGCTTTAACTTCGACAATGATCGCGGCAACATTGCTTTTGCAGCCGAATACAGCTCACAAGAAGCTTTAGAGGCCCTTGACAACCCTTGGACTGCAACGTCGTATCGTAATATGAGCTTTGAAAGCATCATGGGATACGAGCGCAGTGAAGACCAGTTAAATTCAACGGCATTTCCTGACAACTTTTACACTGCTAATGCGGGCTACTACACACTAAACAACTCTGGCGTCTTTGGCGGCAACTCTCATACTTTCAACGCTGACGGTTCAATTCGCGAAATCTACACCGGTGACCAAGTAGACGGTGCGTTCTGCGCAAACTGTGATTCGTTTAACCTGCGCCAGTTTACGCAGCTTCAGCCTGAGTTTGATCGTACTAACCTAAATGTAAAAGGTAATTACGAGCTAAACGACGACACCACAGTGTATGCACAGGCTAAGTACGCGCGTACTCGTGCAATTACAATGGGTCAGCCCGCTTTCTTCTATGGCGGTTCAGAGACAACCATTTATCGTAACAATGCCTTTCTAGATGATAGCGTTGCCGCATACATGGATGAAAACGAACTAGACAGCATTCAGCTTAACCGCATGATGACTGACCTAGGGCGCCGCACCGAAGCAGACGAGCGTGAAACTTATCGCTACGTGCTAGGTATCGAAGGCTACATGGGTGACGAGTGGAGCTACGAGGCATTTGTAAACTACGGCAAAACTGAATTAGAGCGTGAGAACCGCAACAACCTTGTTTTGCAAAACTTCGAAAATGCACTTAACGCAGTAACTGACGGCGATGGAAACATTGTTTGTGCGTCAGGTAGTGATGACGGCTGTGTACCGCTGAACATTATGGGCTTTGGTCAGCCTTCACAAGAAGCAATTGACTACGTCAATACTACATCAGTTGGCACAAGCAAAATTGAACAATACAACGCTGGCGCAACCATCGCAAACTCAGGCATTTATGAATTACCTGCAGGATACGTTGGCTTTGCAGCCGGTATTGAATATCGCAAAGAAAAAAGCGAAATTGAAGAACCTGATAATGCAGCGGGTACCTTTTTCAACACTCTAGGTGAAGATAAAGGCGATTACGATGTATCAGAAGTATTTACTGAAGTTACTATTCCACTACTTGCCGATCTCCCTGGCGTAGAAATGCTGACATTTGATACTGCAGCGCGTATTGCCAACTACTCTTCGATTGGCAACGCAAAAAGCTGGAAGCTTGGTCTAGATTGGAAAGTGTATGAAGATTTACGTCTACGTGCGACAAAATCATCTGCACTACGCGCGCCAAACATCGGGGAACTTTACGGTGAAGCAAGCCAAACGTTCTTCCGCGTAGACGATCCTTGTCGTACAGACAACCTTGCTGATTTAGCCAATGCCGACCAACGCATTGCAAACTGTGCTGCGTTAGGTATCCCTGCAGATTTCAACTCTGATTACGACTCAGCGACGCTAGAGGGCGTAAACGGTGGAAACATCGACTTGCAAGCGGAGAGCTCAATCTCTAAAACCCTAGGTGTTGTCTATACTCCTAGCTGGTTTGATGGCTTTACTGCTACTGTTGACTACTGGGAAATCGAGCTGACAGACGCGATTTCGTCTATTGACGGTCAAACAATTTTGGACCGCTGTGTTGACTCTGAATCGGGTATTAACAATGTATACTGTGGCCTTGTTGACCGCGATGGAACTACCGGTGAAATTACTCAGATTAGAAGCTACGCATTAAATATTGCAGGTCAAGAAGCTAAAGGTGTCGACTTTGAATTGGGCTATGATTTTGACGCGTTAGAAGGTGCCTTCCGTACAAGCTTGATTGCGACTTACCTTAAAGATCGCAAAGAATTCCCATTCCAAGATAATCCTGAAGTATTCTATCAGTACGCAGGTACGGCAGGTGAATCTGATTGGCAGGGTGTATTCACCATCAACTATAGCCGTGGTGATTGGGAAGCAAGCTGGAAAACTCGCTACCTAGAACGTTCAAGCCTTTACGACAACCAAGAGTTAGCGCGTAACCCAAATCCGAGCAACCGTATGGAACTGCCTTCATACGCTGTGACTGACGTGACCGCGGGTTACAACTTTGCTAACGGTGTTAGCCTAACCGTGGGTATTGATAACCTGTTTAATCGTGCGCTACCGACAGGCACGACAGGCACGGGTTCAATAGACGGCGCGTACGACAACATTGGCCGCTTCGGATACGTTACCGTAGCGTACAAAATGTAATTTACGTCATATTGAGCAATGATAAAAACGGCGCTTATTAGCGCCGTTTTTTTATTATAAAGTTAACATGACGTCATTTTATCGCTATATAAACGTCTATATGGTTGCCATTCACATAGTGCTCGAAGTCTATTGAAAACGTCCTTTCATACTCGGCACCTCCTTCTGTGAAATAGCGCCAAATATCGCTCCATGCATCAATGGCAATTTGCGGCATTTCACCTTGTCGCGAAAAAACGAGATACTTTCCTGCGGGAATAGTGATGTGCTCAATCTTTAAGTGTTCGGGCACTGAGTCACCGTCAAACCCAGCCAACACGGAAAAGTCACCGGAATGATCGGATTCGTAGTTGAAATACACGCCATACACTCGCTCGCCGCCTTTATAGTCAACAGCTATAGAATTATCAAACCTTTGCCAAAGTGCGGGTATCTTTCCCTGCGGTGAAAATTCAGTGTGATTATTGGTAATCACCGAAAAGCCTTTAATATCTATCGGTGAAGAGAGTTGTCGCATTTCCATGTCTTGATTCCATTTATTTGCGCGAGATAGTCATGATACACGCTTGTGCTTTGCCCACCATTCAGATCGTGGTTATTTCACTTACTTTTTATGTGTATTCTAACTGTAAAGTAAAAGGCTCATTGGTTTAAAATAATGAAACTAGCTGTTATCACCTTTTAATTTCAATACTTTCCCTTATCAACGAGCATTTCAGTTTAAGAACAAATATAATCCGGTTTTGTCTCATCTAGGTTGCAATATATTGTGAATCAACGTTTTTTACTTGCCATAGTCGCAGTGCTTCTGGCGATGGTAACCATACAGTCTGGTGCATCGTTTGCGAAACAACTCTTTCCTATCGTCGGTCCTGAAGGCACCAGTGCTCTTCGTGCGTTTTTCGCCGCGTTGGTGTTAACAATAATTTTTAGGCCTTGGAGAGCGCGCTTAAGCGCGAAAGGATGGCGTAACGTAATTTTCTACGGCGCTTGCTTGGGCGCAATGAATATCATCTTCTATCTTGCAATTGAGCGTATTCCTCTAGGCATTGGTGTTGCGCTTGAGTTCACCGGGCCATTGGCTGTGGCGTTCTTTAGTGCCAGAAAAAAGCGAGACTTTGCTTGGGCTATTTTAGCCGTTGCAGGCGTTTGTTTGCTGCTTCCCGATATTGGCGGCGGGTCGGCCGAGAGCTTAGATCCCGTCGGCGTTTTTCTTGCCCTTACAGCCGGCGCGTTTTGGGCCGGTTATATCGTATTTGGAAACAAAACAGGCAACGAAGGTTCTGGCGGTGTTACGGTAACATTAGGCATGCTAGTGGCCGCTATCTGTGTAGTGCCTATTGGCGTTGCAAGTCAAGGTATGGCCTTACTCTCGCCACAAGCTATTTTCATCGGGTTCGCTGTAGGCGTATTCTCGTCGGCTATCCCGTATACGTTAGAAATGAGTGCGATGCGCAATATGCCTAAGCAAACCTTCAGCATTATGATGAGTGTTGAGCCTGCCGTTGCAGCCATAGCGGCGTTCATCATTATTGATGAAACCCTCACGCTTTCACAATGGTTTGCAGTGGCTTTAGTCGTTATTGCTACCGCTGGGAGTTCAGCCACGCAAAAACAACTACCCAAACAAAAACAAATTGAAACCCTTTCCTAGGGCCTGTTGACCTTTGGTGTACGAATTTTGGTCTAAATGGAAGCCTTTTAATCGCGAAACAGTCCTGCAAGCCTAGCGAGCTAAGTTAAAGGACTGTGACAAAGAGTAAAAGGCTTCCATAACGACCCCTTCGGGCAGCGCCTTTGTGCCATCTATACTGCGTTGAATGTTTTCGATTTAGAACCACTAAACCGTCAAACATCCGCCTTGTCTAGATGGCACACAGACCGCTGCAAAAATGTACAACAAAGGTCAACAGGCCCTAGAGTTTCAAACTTTCTTTACTTTTTTACCATCCTTATTTTCCCCCTTTTTGAACTCAGGTCTTATTCTTTTCGTTAAACAACTTAAGTTAATAGTTGATTTAGTGGCTTAGGGAATAATTATGAAACATTATGCGGTAAACACAGAAGTAGAATGGGAATGGGGAAACGGTAGTGCAACGGGAAATATCAGAAAAAAATTTACCAATGATGTAGAACGCACGATTAAGGGTTCGTCAGTAAAACGTGAGGCTAGCGACAGCGACCCAGCATATCTCATTGAACAGGACGACGGTAGCAAAGTGCTAAAATCTCACAGCGAAATTACGAAGTCGTCTTAATTTGTTGATTAGTAAACCTAAACGAAAAATGCAGCGTTCTTTTTTCACTGATAGCGATGTCGTCAATATAGCAAAGACGCTCATTGGTAACGTCCTGTTTAGTAATGTCGACGGCGTACTAACCGGGGGAACGATAACAGAAACGGAAGCCTACCGTGGTCATCAGGATCTTGCTATGGAAAAACACCTGTTGCGGCGCCCTTCTTCGATATCAACACTTAAAAAGCAAGGCGGCGTTGCTTACATCTACACCATTTATGGTTCTCACAGTATGTTGAATATTGTTACCAATGACGCTGACCACACTGATTCAGTTCTGATCCGAAAAATTAAGCCTACAGAAGGTGTAGACAAAATGCGTGAACGTCGCGGCGTGAACACATCATTGCGTAATCTATGTGACGGTCCAGCTAAGCTGACACAAGCTCTTGCGATAACACCTGCGCTTAATGGTGAGCCTGTAGTGAATAACACTTTGATTTGGATTGAGGAAAGTAACCATGCCATTGCTAGTAAACATATCACTAGTTCGCCTCGCATCGGCATAGACTACGCAAAAGACGATCAAACCGGTAAGCTAGGTGCACGGGATGACACAACCTTGCCTTGGCGGTTCACGCTTAAGTAGCGCACCTCAATTGAAACTACTTCGCAAAAGCGAAAGTCAGCTTGCAGTCGATGTATTTGAGCAATTTGTTTACCACCCTTGGCACGGCAATATCACCGTTAGCAATTTTTGATTCAACATAAATATCGCAGTCATCATATTGAATTTGCTGGCGAATAACGTAATCATTGAGCTCGTCAAACAGGCTTTCTTTTAAAGGCACCATGCCAATGAACGCACCTGAGCCTTTTTCATCTACAAGTTCTTCTCGTTTACTGAAGTAAGCGCCTTCAATTTCTCGCTTTAGCGTATACGCCTGCATGGCATCTAACTTTGTTAAGCGAAAGTGCACGCTAGTTTGGGAGTCTGTCACTGGTTATCTCGGTTTTTCTTGAAGCTTATCTAAATGGCTACTGCTTTATTTCCACTTTCCAAGGCGGGTTCACTCTATTCTCTCCTGCCCAGTACAGCTTTATTTTGTTGCCAGATGGATCTCTTAAAATGGCCTCTTTCCAAAGGTAGCGCTGCTGCGTTGGCGGCTGCTCAAAACGAATACCTTTTTCCACAAGAGAGGTATACAACTCGTCTAGCGCCTCGTGTTCAAAATAGATCACACTGTGATTTTGAGCACTTTCGCTTTCTAAAGAGAGCGAAAAAGTGGACGAGCCTTCAGGACACGTGAATCTGGCATAATGCGGTGTATCTACAATTTGAGTGAACCCAAGTGTAAGGTAAAACTCCACCGCTTCGACCATATTGGTAACGGGTAACGTAACTTGGTTCAATTCCATGAAGACCTGCTCCTTTTGTAAAATTTTGAAAGACACCAGCCAATCGGTTTACACCCAAAAGGCCAGCGTCCAGTTAATATAACCGTTACACTATCAAAAATATCGTGGCTGCTGTGGCCGCGCCCATTGAAAGGTTAAACTGCCGTCTTCGAGTTGGCGAACTCAACCACACGCGTATTTTTGCGCCTACCGCTGCCCAAAGCGAGATGCTTGGAAAACCAATCATGGCAAAAGCGGTAACAATCGCAATACCAGATTGGGTGTAGTGCTCGCCAGGCAGTGAAAACGTGCCTACGCTGGCTAACGCCATCATCCATGCTTTAGGGTTAATTAACTGGAATAATGCCCCTTCCCACCACTTGAGCGGCCCTTGACGTTTGGTCGATTTAATTTTGTTTTCTACCAGGTCTACTGGCTCATCTACGGGGCCAGTGGCAATTTTAAGTGCTAACCATAACAGGTAAGTATCGACATTGCCTGCGTTTTAATTTCATTGATAGTACGCAGGCTGCGCGCACCGAAGCTATTCAGCGTCTTGGTGAGATGCTTGTTGCACAAGAAACCTAATTTTTTATACAAAGTGCGTAAACCCGAGGGCAGTTGATCCACATCAACGCAGGCTAGCCGTAAGTCCACCAAAATAAAACCATCCAAACTAACCTGTGAAACTTTGTATGCTTACGTTAGTGAATAATACAGATGCGAATGATGACATTGTGCCTGAAGCACACGGACTATACCGTCTGCATTTAAAGCCTAACACGCAAATGGCGATAGAGAATAAGCCCGTCTTCGGTGCGAATATTACGCTACATAGCAGCGTATTGAAGCACGATAATTTTGTGGCAACGCCAGATAATATATTAGGTTGGCTGGATCACTGCGGTTTGTCACACTTTGCAGTGAAAGCCGAGACCGACAATTCAGAAAGTGAAGACACGTCTGTACTTTTGCCTTCACAGTTTTTAAATGCCGAAGGCGGAATTTTGCGTGTAACTGCCCCCACCCGCATTTATCTAATCAGCAAAACCCCAATTGATATTAACAAACGCGGCCTGTGCCTTTTTACGCCAGTAAAATAACCAAACAGAAGTGTACTCTGCCCCAAAATTTTGGGGTCAGAGTCTGAGGTATCCCCACAAATAATATTGCGATATCAATAAGATAAAAAAGATAGGAACATTCATGACGTTTGGTGATCA